>DATKDU010000240.1:0-2411 GCA_035512595.1 Pirellulaceae bacterium | reverse complement strand
CTGGTCGGCTGGTTCCGCCAAAAGGAAGCCGCAAAGTGGGCGATGGGGCTCTGCGTCCCGCTCGGCCGCCTCTCCTGGCAGCAGCTCGAAGGGCTCGGCATTCTGGCCAAGCGCTGTGGGAGCGGCAGCCTGCGGGCGACGCCGGAACAGGGAATCATGGTCCTCGATGTGCCGACCGGCTTCAAAGACGCCGCCGCGACCGCTGCCGCCGCCCTCGGCCTCAGTCCGCACGCCGACTCGCTCGCCCGCAACACGGTCGCCTGCACCGGCAAGCAGTTCTGCAACATCGCGGTCACCGAGACCAAGGGGCACATGTTCCAGCTCATCGAAGCGCTCCGCAAGCGGGCTGTGACCCTCCACGGCATTCGCATCCACATGAGCGGCTGCCCGTCGAGCTGCGCCCAGCACCACACGGCCGACATCGGTCTGAAAGGCGTCCGCGTCCGCCGCCTGATCGGCACCTGCGAAGGCTTTGACATTTACCTCGGCGGCGGCATTGCCGGCCAACTGCACCTGGCCTTGCCCTACAAGATGAGCGTCGATGTCCATCAACTGCCGATCGTCATCGAGGACGTGATCCGGCAGTATTACCTCAAGCACCGGCCGGGGCAGACGTTCAGCGCGTACTGGCGCGAGGAGCTGAAAAACCAGGAGGCCGCCAAGGTCGGCGACGGGGAATACACGCCGCCGACGTGGCTGTGCGAGAACTGCAATCACCGCCACCTGGGCGAGGACCCGCCCGTCTTCTGCCCGTCGTGCGCCGGTCTCCGCCGGCATTTCGCCCGGCTGGAAGAGAACTCGTTCCCAGGCTCTGCCTGGGAACGCAATAACCCGAGGCTCCGCCTCGGCGGCGCCAGCGAAGATCCCGCCCCACGCGCCGACGGCTTCTCATTCGCCTGCCGCGAAGAGCAGATCGTGGACGGTCAAGGTTTTGCCGCAGCGATTGCCGGCCAAGAGATTGCCCTGTTTCGCGTGGGTGAAAGAATCATCGCCATCGACAACGCCTGCCCACACGAAGGGGGGCCGCTGTCTCAAGGGACGATCGAGTCGGGCGTCGTTACCTGCCCCTGGCACGGCTGGACGTTCAACCCCTGCACCGGCTGTAGCCTCGATCCGCCCGGGAAAGAGGTGGCGACGCATCAAGTTCGCCTCGAAGGGGGGAACGTCTACATCTTCGTCCGCCCGCGGGGCCTGGTCGCGAGCCACTCGTAATGCGCTGTGGGGGATCAGCGGACCAGGACTGAAATCTATTGAATGGGTTCCCAAGTGTCGTCATCGTACACAATCAGCGAATGCACTTCCTCCCTTCCATCAGGACCAAGGATTGAAGTCTCGTACCACACGCAACCATATTCATCGACTTGCGAGATTTGGACGATGGGTGCTTGAGCGATGATTCGTTCGATGCTGTCGGCAGTCCAGCCGGCCATCTCGGCCCCTCGATCGATTTCATTCTTACGTTGGCGCAGGTCGGCATCTGGCACTCGCAGAATGCGAATTCGGTCGCCAACACGTAGCGTCTTTGGATCGGGCAATGTCGCTTCGCTCCGTAATCGCCTCGTCCGTCTAACGACCAAGCTGACCGGGTGGCCGCCAATCATCCTTCCACTCAATTCCGAACGGATCGGCCACTCCGGTCCAGCGACTGGTTATCCCGAGCTTAGTGCCGGAACGAAACGACGGAAGAATTCTTATCTATGCATTCCTTGAGCGCTTGCGCATACGCCTTCATGTCTTCTGCGACATCTTCTGCATTCGGTTCACGGCCAATCATACCACCACTTAGTTTTCGAAGAATGAACCCCACAAGCGTTCGCTTGGCCTTTGGTTTCGTCTCAGTGGCAAGCTTGTATTCGCCGGCGAGGTCCCTGTGCTCTAGGTAGCCGATTTCGGGGAAGTTGGATCTCGTGTGCGGGATCTCGATTGGTGGTCCATTCGCAACGAGTTTCGACTTGTACGGATGGTCGCGAACCGCGGCAACGTCTTCCCCGACCATCTCACCAATGTGTTCACAGATCGCTTTCAAGGCGTAGCCGTACAGGTACTGTGTATCCGGTTCGTTCTGGCATTCGCCCATGATGATCCGTCGGAGCGCATCCAGTTCGTCATCCTCGAGCGAATCGCTTTCCTGTTTGATTTGCTCGAACAGCGACAAGTCTTTCGATCCGGGAATTGAGCGGAGATGATGAAGGTCGACCGCATAGAACATGTGCGAATAGCTCACGTTGGCTCCTTCAATCGAAGCAATGTTTTCGGATGCGATAACTCTCTATTCAATAGGATTGTAGGCGGTGTGCTATCAGAGCGTCGCGTCGCGAGTGGACGTGAAAGCACACCGCCTACGATTCGGTTGGACTGAACCGCAGCTCGGCTCCGCCCGCTATGGGGATTGCAACGCAGCGACGGTTTGG
>DATKDU010000239.1:0-13529 GCA_035512595.1 Pirellulaceae bacterium | reverse complement strand
AACGAAACCGGTGGTCTATGCCGAGGCTGGCATTCCCGAGTACTGGATCATCGATCCACTGGAGCAGCGAATCACCGTCCTGGCGCTGGAAGGAGCGGAGTTTCGCACAGCGGGGGTGTATGCACCCGGCGAGACGGCACGCTCGATTCTCTTGCCCGGATTTGAGGTGAATGTTGCCGGAGCGTTTGCTGCCGACACATAGTAGGGCACTCGCTCCGCGAGTGCCCAGACCGACCCGTTGGGGGGATGGGTTCAGATTCCCGGCGCAGTTCTACAACGGGAGACGTCTTGTACACTCGCGGAGCGAGTGTACTACATTAGTTCTTCGGCGGCGCTTTGCCGTACTTGGCCTCGTACCGGGCGGCGAACTTGGCTTCCAACTCCGGGTGGCAGACGAAGCACTGCGAATCGGGCCGGTTGTGGTCCTCGCACCAGTCCCCCTTTTTCTTGAGTGCCGCGGCGACCTCCCTGCTGCACAGCCCGCATTCCCCTTCGGGGACGCCGTGCTCGCCGCACCACCACTCGCCATGGGTGTGGCCCGTGCTCGAATGGTCGTCCTTGTGGTCGGCGTGGTCGTGGCCTTCGTGACCATGGTCGTGCCCCTCGTGGCCGTGATCGTCGTGACTGTGATCGTCCGTCGAAGGGGCGGGGCCGTTGCAGCCGGCAAAACCAAAGGCAATTGCGGCGGCCGAAACAATGACGAGTGCGAGCGGGCGAACGAACATGGTCTTCTCCGTGAGGGGGATTACGAAATGCTTGCCAATTCTTCCCGAGGTTGATCTGCTGCTGCGACCGTTGGCTCCGAGGTTGGAACCGGATCCCGATCCAGCGGCGAGCGAAACACCACATAGAGCACACGCAGCACGAGCAGCGACATGATCATCGCGCCGATCACGCCGCCGATCACCACCGTCGCCAGCGGCCGCTGGACCTCCGAGCCCACGCCGTCGGACAGCGCCATCGGCAAAAAGCCGAGCGCCGCCACCAGCGTCGTCATCAGCACCGGCCGCAGCCGCGTCACCGCTGCGTTCGTCACCGCCTCATCCAGCGGCATTCCCCGCCGCCGCAGTTGGCGGATGTACGACACGAGAATCATGTCGTCGAGCACCGCCACGCCCGACATGGCGATGAAGCCGACCGCCGCCGAGATCGAAAAGGGCATGTCCCGCAGCCAGAGGGCGAAAATGCCGCCGACCCAAGCGAAGGGGATGCCGGTGAAGACGCGGAGCGCATCGACGAGGTTGTTGTAGGTGAGGTAAAGCAGCAGGAAGATCAGGCCGAGGGCCACGGGGACGACGATGTACAGCCGCTGCTGGGCACTTTGCATGTTTTCGAACTGGCCGCCGTACTCGATCCGGTAGCGCGGGCTCGGCAATGCGACCTGCTCGCTGACCTTTTGCCGTGCTTCGGCGACGAACGAGCCCAGGTCGCGGCCGCGAACATTGGCCGTGATGTTGATCTTCCGCTGCCCCCACTCGCGGGAAATGGTGGACGGCCCTTCGATCTGCTCGATCGACGCCACGCGCGACAGGGGAATGTGCTCACCGCCGGGCTGCGCGAGCAGCATCTGGCCGACGGCGGCCGCACTGTCGCGGTACTCATCCGGCAGCCGGATGACCAGCGGAAAGCGATACTGCCCCTCGACGATCTCGCCCACATGGCGGGCGCCGATCGCCTCGACCAGGTCGAGCACCGACTCCGCCGAAATGCCGTAGCGGGCGATCTGCTCCTGGTTGATCTTGATCTGGAGCACGGGCTGGCCGGTGATTTGTTCGGCGGCAACGTCGGCCGCACCGGGCACTGTATTGAGGATGGCGGCAATCTGGCCCCCCTTCTCGACCAGCACGTCCAGGTCGTCGCCGTACAGATTAACCCCCAGATCGGCCCGCACGCCGCTGACCATCTCGTTCATGCGGTGCTCGATCGGCTGCATGAACGACAGAAGCTGCCCCGGCATGTCGCGGAGGTGCTCCTCCATCCGGACAACCAGCTCGTCCTGCGTGCGGGCCTTCTTCCACCGGTCGCGCGGCTGGAGCGTGATGAAGACGTCGGTCAGCTCCAGCCCCATCGGGTCGGTGGCGACTTCCGCCGTACCGATCCGGCTCCAAACGTGCTGCACTTCGTCGGGAAACTCGGCCAGGATCGCCTTTTCGAGCTGCGTGTTGGAGCGGATCGATTCGTCCAGGTCCGTCCCGGCCAAGCGCACGACGCCGATAACGATCGCCCCTTCCGATAGCTTGGGCACGAACTCCGAGCCCAGATGCGGCGCGATCATCCCGAACGCCACGATCAACACGCACGCCGCCAGGCCGAGCACCGCCAGCTTGTGCCGCATGCTGAAGCGGAGGATCGGCAGATGGATCGCGTGGGCAATCCGCATCAGGATCGGCTCGCGCTCCTTGATCTTCCGCGGCAGGATGTAGCTGGCCAGTGCCGGCATCAGCGTCAGCGACAAGAGCATCGAGCCGGCCAGCGCGAAGACGACCGTCAGCGCCATCGGCCGGAAGAGCTTTCCTTCGATCCCCTCCAGCGTCAGGATCGGCAGGTAGACGATCATGATGATCAGCTCGCCGAACAGGGTCGGTTTGCGGACTTCCACCGCCGCATCGCGAATGATCTCCAGCCGCGTCTTCCCCGGCGGCGCATGGGCCAAATGCCGCACGCAGTTTTCGACCATCACCACGCTGCTATCGACCACCATGCCGAAGTCGATGGCGCCCAGGCTCAAGAGACTGGCGGCAATGCCGAACCGCCACATGCCCGAGAAGGCGAACATCAGCGACAGGGGAATCGCCAGGGCGACGATGAGTGCCGCCCGAAAGTTGCCCAGGAACGCGAACAGGACGGCGACGACGAGCAGGCCCCCTTCGAGCAGATTTTTGCGGACCGTGTCGATGACGTAGTTGACCAGCTCCGTGCGGTCGTAGACCGGCGTAACGCGGACGTTGGCCGGCAGGTTCTGCCGCACTTCCGCCAGCTTCTCCTTCATCGCCCAGGTGACTTCGTGAGTGTTCTTGCCCATCAACATGAAGCCCAGGCCCAGGACCACCTCCCCTTGGCCGTCGGCAGTCACCGCTCCGCGGCGGATTTCATGGCCGATCACCACGTCGGCCACGTCGGCCACGCGAACTGGCACTCCTTGCCGCGCCTTGATGACGATCTGCTCGATCTCCTCGATGTTCGCCGGGCGGCCAACCCCCTGGACGAGCAGCGAGCTGCCGTGCTGGTCGAGATTGCCGCCGCCGACGCTGAGGTTGTTCTTCTCGACTGCCGCGAGCACTTCCTCGAACGTCAAGTCGTGCTTGAGCAGCCGGTGAGGATCGATGCGAATCTGATACTGCTTTTCGTAGCCTCCCCAGGTGTTGATCTCGGCCGTGCCGGGAACGTTGCGCATCACCGGCCGGATCACCCAATCGTGGATCGTCCGCAGGTCGGTGACGTCGGTCCCTTGGCCGGTGACGATGTAGTGCAGCACTTCACCGAGGCCGGTGGAGACGGGGCCAAGCTGCGGCGCGTCGATCCCCGGCGGAAGTTCGGCCGTCGGCAATCGCTGGGTGATCACGTTGCGGGCGAAATGAATGTCGGTGCCGTCCTTGAAGATCAGCACGACCTGCGACAGGCCGAACTTCGAGGTGGAGCGCATCTCGATGATGTCGGGCAGGCCCGCGACCGCCTGCTCGATCGGGATCGTGAGCTGCCGCTCGACTTCTTCCGGCCCCAGTGCCGGGGCGACCGTGTTAATCTGCACCTGGATCGGCGTGGTGTCGGGGAACGCATCGATGTCGAGCTGCGACAGCGCATAGCCGCCGGCAATCACGGCGGCCAGCGTGCCGACGATCACCAGCAGGCGGTTACGCAGCGAGAAGTCGATGAGGGCGCTTAACATGGATCACTCGAACGCAACCGTCGAATTGGCGTCAAATCCGAAATCCGAATTTCGAAATCCGAAACAAGCACGAAATTCCAATGTCGGAATGATGAAAACCAACGATTCATCCCAGATTTGAACATTCGGTTTTCGCATTTTGGATTTGTTTCGGATTTCGAAATTCGGATTTCGGATTTTCGGTTAGTGGTGGTGGTGCCCGCACCCTTCGCCAAGTTGACCGCGGAGAAGCTGGGCCAAGAGCGCCCCGCTCCCTTGCGACGCGATCACTTCCCCCGGCAGTCCGCCGGCCAACAGCTCGATGTGGCTGTCGCTTTTGGCCCCCAGCCGCACCTGGCGGACGTGGAACAGCTTGGGCGCGTCCTTGCTGAAGTAATTCTTGTCGCGGACGAAGATGACAAAGCCGTCCCCCGTGGAGTGAACCGCCTGCTTGGGGACGATCAGGGCATTGGGCTCGCGCCGCAGGATGACCCGTGCGTCGGCAAACGTCGTATCGCGGAGCTTCCGCGCGCGGTTATCGATCGGCACGCGGGCGTGCAGCATGCGGGTCTCGGCGTCGATCGCCGGGCTGATCCAGTCGATCGTGCTCTGCATCGCCGCCGCCAGGCCGTCGGTCTTGAATTCAACTTCCAAGCCCGGCCGAACGAGCGGCGCATGCTCCTGCGCCACGTGCAGCATCAGCCACATCCGCCGCGGGTCGGCAATTTTGAACAGAGTTTTCTGGCTGTCCACGACCTCGCCGGCGACGACGTGCAAATCGACGACCTCCCCGTCCTGCGGCGCGACGATGGGAAACAAATTAGCGGACCGCGAATGACCATTCAGCCCGGCCGCCAGATTGCTGGGAATGCCCAGCGACCACAGGTCGTCCGCCAGCCTGGCCGGATCGCGCTGCTCTAGCCCATCGGGAAGCTCAAAGCCGAGGTTCACGAGCGCCTGCTCGCCAGTGATGCGTTCGATCTGCGCCGCCTGAAGTGCCGCCGCCGCTTCCTGCAGTTGCCGCTTGCCAATGCCGTCCTGGAGTGCCGCGAGCCGCTCGACGTTCTTTTTGGCGAGCTGAAGATTGGAGACCGCCGTCAGCAGCCGGCTCTTGGCCTGGCCGACGGCGGCCGCATCGACGAGGGCCAGCACCTGTCCGGCCTGCACGCTTTCGCCGAGGCCGACGAAGACCTTGGCCAGCGTGCCAGCCGCGCGGGTGGAGACGTGCGACACGCCGGTCGGATCGAAGGTGATCTCGCCGTGCGCTTCGAGCGAGTCTTCCATCGGCCCTTCTTCGACGAGGGCGATGTCAATGCCGGCCTTGGCGACGCTGGCCTCGCTGGCGAACTGGATCCGCGCCTGATGGAGCGTGGAGATGCTGTTGTTCTCGGCTCGCGGGCGAAGCTGGATGGCGGCGGCCGTGTCGTACTTGGGAAGCTGCGGCTCCCCTTTGCCCTGATACAGGTTCGGATAGTGCTCGGGGCACTCCATCACGCCGTGGATTTTGCACCAGCCAAGCGGCTCCGGCTTGGGGAGCAGGTCGGTCTGGCACTCGACGCAGATCGACTCCGGGACCGAGTGCTCGTCGCACCAATCGTGCTCGTGGTCGTGGTCGCTCGCGGCAGTCCCGGTGAGCGCGGCAAGCTTCGGCAGCTTCCAGCCGCTCTCGTGGCCGAAATACAAGATGACGGCCAGCAGCCCCAGGACGACAACGGTGGGAATCGTGTCCGCGAAAAATTGCAGCGCTGCCGACGCGCGGCTGCGCGTGCCAGTCGAGGGAAGGGAAGTCGCCATGGGAAACCTCGGCGTGGGAAGTACAGGTGGGAACGGTGCAAGTGCGTTTCTACGGCGCAACATCGACCGCCGGATCGCGCAGGCTCAAGGCGCGATTCGGCCGGGACGACGGACGGCGCGCCAGCTAGCAGCGCAGCCTGACCGGCTCAAGAAACGACAGGGCCGCATGTGCCCCCGTGTAGTCGATTGTGGATTTCAGATTGCGGATTGCAGATTGAACCTCAATTCCGCAATCCGCAATCTGCAATCCGCAATCGCCGCTGCCGCCGTGCGAAGGGTCTGCTTCGACTCGCCGGACGGCGAGCAGCGGATCGGCCTCGATCGCCACGTGCGTGCAGTCGCAGGAAGAATGGCGGCTCAGGCCGTCGTGTCTGGCGCCGCTCTTGGCATCCATGGCGCAGCAATCGCTAACCGTCGGCGTCTCTGGATGGACGCAGCACTCGGTCCCTTCCCTTTCGAGGCAAAACCCCCCGTCGGCATGCAGACAGAGGATCGCTCCGCCCAGGGAGGAAAATCCCTGGGACGCGGCAAGGGTCGCAATGAGAACGCAGCGGAGCATGACATTTGACCAAAGTGAATCGATCCACCCGCAATTATGGGGTACTGGCATCCAGGGTCAACGTCAAAGGGGCGAACTCTGTTGCAATCATCAAAAATCGCCGATATGTTTGGAGAGGGGTCGTTTGGCGAGACTTTGACGCTGGGAGACGATCATGCTACGCGTGGTGCGAAGGGAGCGGCAGAATTTTGGCTGGACCCGGCGGACCTTGCTTCAAGCAGCCGGAGCCGGTTTGTTCGGTATGACCCTGCCGAAGCTCTTCTCCGCCCAGGCGCAAGCCGCCGAAATCCCGCCGATCAAGACGCACGCGCCCCGCGCCAAATCGGTCATCTTCCTTTGTCTCTTCGGCGGGCCGAGCCAGCTCGAGACGTTCGACCTCAAGCCCGATGCGCCCGAAAAGATTCGCGGGCCGTATAGGCCGATCGGATGCAAAACGCCGGGGCTCCTCATCAGCGAGCATCTGCCGGGGCTCGCCGCCGTCAGCGACAAGTTTTGCGTCATCCGCTCGATGACGCACAGCTACAACGACCACAGTACGGCGGGGCATTACATCCAGACCGGCCATCCGTGGCAAATTCCCATCGGCGGCGGATTCAATGCCACGCCCCGCGACTGGCCGTCGATCGGCTCGGTCGTCGAGTACGTTCGCCAGCGCGGCGGAATCGAAGTTCGCGAGGGAATGCCGGCGTATGTGGTGACGCCGAATTTTCTCGGGGCGCTGCAAAATTACTCAACGCAGCTCGTCCGACCCGGCGAATATGCCGGCTGGCTGGGCCGCGGATACGATCCGTTGACGACGCAGATCGGTAAACGGGACAAGAAAGACAATCCGTATTTCCGGGACTGCACGGACGAAGATCTGACTTACCAGATCCAGGGGCTGAAGCTGCCGCCGGAGTTGACGCTCGACCGACTGGATCGGCGACGCACCTTGCTGGCCCAGTTTGACGACGAGGTGAAGGCCAAAGCGCAGTCGAAGTCGATCGAGGCGCTCGACAAGCTCAACCAGCGGGCCTGGTCGCTGGCCACGAGCGCCGAAACGCGCCAGGCCCTCGACATCAAGAGCGAGCCGCCGGAGCTGCGCGACAAGTACGGCCGCAACTTGTTCGGCCAGTCGGTGCTCCTCGCGCGGCGGCTGGTTCAGGCGGGGGCGAAGTACGTCACCGTCCATTACGACGCCGTCGATGGCTATAGCTGGGATTCGCACATTCACAGCAATGACGTGCAGAAGTTCTTGCTGCCGTCGCTCGACAAGGCGCTCTCATCGCTACTGACCGATCTCGATCAGCGCGGCCTCTTGGACGAGACGCTCGTCGTCTGTCTCGGCGAGATGGGACGCACGCCGGCAGCCAACGCCACCTGGGGCCGCGGTCACTGGAGCACCCTCTTTCCCGCGGTTGTCGCCGGCGGCGGCATTCGCGGCGGCATCACCTACGGCGGCAGCGACAAGCAGGCGGCTTATCCGATCGATAACCCGGTCAAGCCCGAAGACCTGGCGGCCACGATTTACCACGCCCTGGGAATCGATCACCAGTTGCAGATTCCCGACGCCACCGGCCGGCCGGTGTACGTCGTCGATGGCGGAAAGCCGGTGATGGAGCTGTTCGGTTAGGCGATTACGACAGGGAGGTTGCGAAGCGCGTGAAAGGAGGGGCGCTGGTCGCCTGCGCAATAAAACGGCCCCGTGGTGGGGCAGGAACCACAGGGCCTTGAGTTGCCCCGGTTTCCCGAGGCAGCTTTCAATGTAGCAAGGCGATTTGGGATTGCAACTAACCAGGGAAAAAAATTCTTGAAATGCACAGCCGCTCTATGGCTGATTCGGGGCGATCTCCCGAACTAGGCTCCGTTTGCCGGCCGGGTTGACATCACCCGGTCGGCAAACATTTTTGCTGATGCAGGAATTGTCCTGCTAGCAACAAGAGGTCCGCGTATGAGAGCGTACAAGCGGCGGACTACATTTTCCAATCATGGGTGGCCAGCCAACACCGGACAAGGGCGGTCGCACTGTAGTTAAAATGGTGGAATGGTGCTCGGCTGGCCCAATACCAAGATCGCTCTGTAACATGGGGACAGAGGAAATCAGAATGGACCGCTCCCCCTTCCCCGGCATGGACCCGTTCATCGAGGCCCGCGGCCTGTGGGCTGATTTTCACGACAAGTTGATCGTGGAGATCGCCAATGCGCTCAATGCGTCGCTGCCACCGCGCTATACGGCTCAGCTTGGTGAGCGGACGTTTGTGGACAGCATCGACGTGCTGGGGCAGCGGAGCGACAGCGTTCTCATCAAGCCAGACGTGCGCGTCGATTACGAAGGGCCTCGCGCCGACCAGGTGCCCGGTACGGCGCTCCGTGAAGATCTGGCCGCCACGTCGGTGCTGCTCGAAGGTCCTAGGGAGTTCGAAGAACGAGAAAATTTCGTCGAAATCCGCGACCTCGACAATCAGGAGGCGCTGGTGACTTGCATTGAAGTCCTCTCGCCGAGTAACAAACGCCCCGGCACCTCCGGGTGGTACGAATACGAGCGCAAGCGAAGCCTGTTTTTCCAGGGAGCCGCCAACTTCGTGGAAATCGACCTGCTGCGCGGCGGCCAGCGGCACGCCATGAAGGGAAGATGGCCCGACAGTCCCTACTGCCTGCTCGTCTTATGGAAGGATCGCGTTCCCTGGAGCCGGGTTTGGCCAACCTACCTCACACAACCGATTCTGCCGCTGCCGATACCCCTCTTGCCCCCCGATCCGGATCTGATCCTCGAACTTCAACCCCTGATCGATACGATCTACAGGGGTTCGCGCTACACGCGCCGATTGCGTTACAACGAACTGATCGACCCGCCCCTGTCCCCCGACGAAGCCGCTTTCCTGACCGGCCCCTCGTAATCACTTCGATGAGTTCTACGCCACGGTCAACCAATATTGCTAAGAGCGGGTATACTGGCCGCAAGAGGAGCCCGCCCATGTTCAAGTTCTCAATCCGCGACCTTCTCTGGCTGACGGTGGTGGTGGCGCTCGCGGTGGCACTCATCTACGTGAAGCGGCCAATCGCGACAGGGCGATACCAAATGATCTCTGGGGCAGAAGGCCAAAACTACATCCTCGACACCACCACCGGGAAGATTTGGGCTCAGTCAGGCTATCAGCCTTGGGATGACGCAAAGTGGAATGATTACAAATCTCCAGGCTACGGTGCGCCCCGCCAGTGACCTAAGGGGTCACTCAAAAGACCCCACTACCGCCAACCCCTCTTTGTTGACATCCCCCGTCCCAACTGGCTAGGCTAAGAGTGTGAGGCGCAGTGGCGAACGGTCGGCCGCCGGGGTCTAACGGCGGCTGTGCCCTGCGCCGGCGGATCGTGCCCGTTTCAGGGGACGGCACGAGTACGGTTCTCGTCATCCGCGGGAAGAGGCCGGTCGGGAGTTCCCGTCACCATCAGAGGACGCTTTCCCGGCCGCAAAAACGTAGCGAGGAAATCATGAACAAAGCGATGCAGCAGTCGGGTCCGTTCGTCTGGTGGACACTCGCGTGGCTCGCAGCGGCCTGCTTGGGCCTGGTCGTGCTGGCCGGGCGCTCCGGCGCAGCACCAGCCGACGATGCGGCGTGGAAGACGCTGGAGGAGGAGATCGCCCCCCAATTCAAGGAAAGAATACCGCTCCGCGACAGGGCTGCCAAGGTTCGCGGCATGCTGGCCAACCCCCCCTCTACTTCCTATGCGGGTAGCGAAGCCGAATTCGACGAGTACTTCCTCAAGTACGTCTTTCCGAGTTGGACCCTGACGGACGAAGAGCACCTCGGTGCGCTGGCCAAGGACCGCGACCGTTTCCTCACTGTGGACCTGGGAAAATCAACCGGGGCTGTCCATGACCGGCTGGTCGAGCTGGCCTTCACCAAAATGTCGCAGATCGCGCAGGATCCCGATCTCCATCCTGGCGTGCGCTATAACGCGGTGCTCATCCTCGGCGGTCTGAACGCCAAAGAGGCTTCTCGCACCCCCCCCGCCAATCCCGAACCCCTCCCCAAAGCGTTCCAGATTCTCGATACACTGTTCCGGAACGCTGAAGAAAGCGATGCCGTCCGCGTGGCGGCACTCCTGGGCATCCTGCGTCATTTGGAATGGGACGATTATCGAGTCTCCACGCCGAAGCTGGCCGCGGATCGCAAGGCGGCCATGGTGCAAGACCTCATCGCCCTGGCCCAAGCGACCGAGCCGCCAGCGGGCCTGTCGCTGGAAGGTCACACCTGGATGCGGCGCCGCGCTCTGGATGGTTTGATGTTCGTCTCGCTGGCCGGACCCTCGCAGGAGATCGCTGAGATCCTGGAAAACCTGATTGCCGACGACGCGGAGCCGATCGCCCTGCGCTGCACGGCCGCGGACATCATGGGCCGGCTCAACTACAAGGCCCCGGTGCTCCCTGCCGCGGAACTCAACGGCAAGAATTTGGGCCTCTTGGCCTTGGCGGCCTGCCAGGCGGAGCTGACGCGGCTGGAAAACCACGAAAAACTGGCCAGCCTGCGGACCAGGCTCCCCAGTCAGTACGGCAGCGGCGCAGGTGGAGGAATGATGGATGGAATGATGGGCGGCATGATGGGCGGGGGAATGATGGCGCCACCCCAAGGCGCACCTGACATGGATTCCACCGAAATGATGGGAGGAATGATGGGTGGGATGGGAGGCAAAGGGAAGAAAGGCAAGTCCACCAAATCCAAAGCCAAGGCGGGCGCTTCACCGCTGGACATGATGGGGGGCGGAGTTGCCGGCGGCCTGCCCGGAACGGGAGCGCAGAAAGCGGACGACAAGAACTATCGCATGGAATACATCCGCCGTCGAATGCGGAGCTGGCTGTATGCCGTGCAGATTGGTCTGGGGGATGAACGGGCCAACCCGTTCAATGAAGTGATCAGGACGGGCTTTGGCAGAAATGCGAAGTACGACCCCAAGTACACTCGCGGGGTCGCGGCGTATGCAACTGACGAACAAAAGACCGAGATCAGGGAGATCATCACCCGAGTTCAAAATCTGGTCGCGGTCGTGGAAACGCCCGACACGAAGTACAAAGAGTTTGTGGAAGAATTAGGGGCCAGGATGAAGGAGCTGGAGCAGATCACCGGCCCGCTGAAGGTAAAAGAGGCCGAAGGGGCAAAGGAAGGTCCCGCCGGGACGCCTCCCGCTGGCGCTGCCGCTGCCGTGATTCCGGACGTCCCAGAGGAAGAGACGCCAGCCGCGCCAGGTTCGGCCGCGGCCGGAAATGCGGCAGATCCTGTGGCTCCACCGCAGGCGGCCGCTTCGGAAGCCCCGCCGCCTGCCGCGACGAAGTCCCCCTAGCTTAGCGTTGGAAGCACCAAGGCTCGCGCAGGTTGATCACGAAGCGCGGATGTCCACCGCGGCTCGTTCTCCCTCCGCGCTGGTCAGCCAGTTCAGATTCACCGCCGCCGCATACCCGCCGAAGAGCAGGCAGGCGTAGCACAAATCCCCCAGCAGCGTGTACTTGAGGAAGGGGATCGCCGCCCCATAGCACGCGAGCAGTCCCTGCCAGCTCTGCGGGTACCAGGTGCTGCCGCACCAGACGGCGAAATTCGTCGCGGCAAAGAACAACAGCGACGAGCCCAGGCTGCAGGTGAGCAGCCCCGCCAGCGACGCGGCCGTCCGGCTGACCTGCCCCCGCTCGATCGTCAGGAATCTGCGAGCCAGCGGCCGCAGGGCCACCGGCAGCGTGAGCATCGCGTAGACCACCGCCATCAGCGGCCACTCGTAGAATCCCAGGAAACAGTCGCTGATCAGCATGGCCGACAGGGGCACCAGCATGGCGACGGAGCTGCGGCGGAAGAAGTAGCCGGCAAACAGGGCCATGGCGGCGATCGGCGCGAAGTTCGGCAGCTCGCGGAACAGGACCCGGCTCGTTGCACCAGCCGCCACGAGCAATAGAAAGACACTTATCTCGATCGTCGCGCGCTGCACGTGATTTCCTCTCGATGTAAACCTGTTCTCTCACGCCGATTCTATCGGCCTGCTGCAAACCGCCACAAGACCGCGTCCCCGGCCGACAGCTCGTATACGCCGGCACTCTTGTCGGCCAGCTTGCCGTTGACTTCATACAGCCAGTTCCTGCCCCGTCCCTCGTTCTTCAACTCGTCGATCGCCGTCACCAGCACCCGTTCGCCGCTCCCTTGCTGGGCCAGCTTGATCCCCCGCGGATGCTTCTGGGCCGCCTCAAGTGCCGCGAGCACCGTCATCTTCTCCTGCCACGGCAAGGCGATAAACACCTTCTGCACGCCGTCGCCGTAATCGATCGTCAGCTTGACCGATTTCTCCGCCGCGGGCTCGGCAGCCGCGGCCAGCACGGTCATCAGCGACCATCCAAGGGCCAGAAACGTTCGACGCGAAATGGAATTCATGGAGACCTCGCGATATTCGCCGGTGGGTGGTGCGTCGTCACTTGCGTATCATACCGCCCCCGGATGCCCACCGGTCGGCCCGCCAATCATCGCAGAGAGAAGGAGAAAGAGGAGGAGTAAGATTAAGACCAAGATGAGGAGCAGGATCAAGAGCAGGATTTCGATGGCCCGATCATAATCTTGCTCCTGATCTTGCTCTTGATCGTCTTCCTAATCTTCATCGTTCTCTTACTCATTCTCCCCGCCGCCGGAAGATCCTCAGACGAGCACCCGCCTGACTTTGCCCTTTCCGCGGCGCGTCTGGGGGGGTAGCATCTGGATTGACGCTCCTCAGGTTAGACCCTCACTGAAATGCTGGCATGAGCTCCGCGATCACCCTTTCCCGCCCGCAGCCGGACATTGCCCTGCTCACCTTTGATCTTCCGGGCAAAGGGGCCAACGTCCTGTCGCGCGGCGTGCTGGACGAGCTCGATGCCCACTTGACCAGCCTCGCCCGCGACGCCGGTCTCGCCGGGCTGATTCTGATCTCCGCCAAGAGCGGCATTTTCATTGCCGGGGCTGACCTGCGAGAGTTTGCCGCGTCGCTGAGCGCCCCCAAAAGCGAGGTCGTCGCCCTCTGCCGCCGCGGCCAGGAGCTTTTTCGCCGCCTGTCGCAGACGCCTTTCGTCACCGTGGCCGCCATTGATGGCATTTGCGTGGGGGGCGGCGCGGAACTGGCCAGTTGGTGCGACCGGCGGATTGTGACGAGCAATCCCCGCACCGAATTCGGCTTTCCCGAGGTGAAGCTGGGACTGTATCCCGGCTGGGGGGGAACCGTCCGCATGCCGCGGATCGTCGGGCTGTCCAATGCCGTCGAGATGATCACCAGCGGCGAGTCGGTCGATGCACCGAAAGCGGCGGCTATGGGATTGGCCAGCGATCTGGT
>DATKDU010000238.1:0-30812 GCA_035512595.1 Pirellulaceae bacterium | reverse complement strand
AACGTCTTCCGTGCTGTTGGCGTGGATCGTGGTCATGGACCCGTCGTGCCCGGTGTTCATGGCTTGGAGCATGTCCAAGGCTTCCCCGCCCCGGCATTCGCCCACGAGAATCCGATCCGGCCGCATGCGAAGCGCATTTTTCACCAGATCGCGGATCGTGTATTCCCCCGTGCCCTCGACGTTGGGCGGCTTTGTTTCCAGGGTGACGACGTGTTCCTGATGCAGCTTAAGTTCCTGCGTGTCCTCGATGGTGACGATCCGCTCGCGGTGGGGAATAAAACTGGAAAGCACGTTGAGCATCGTCGTCTTGCCGGTGCCCGTTCCCCCGCTGACGAGGATGTTTCGGTGATCGATCACAGACGCCCTCAGAAACAAAGCTGCGGCACTGGGCCGCGAACCGCGCTCGATCAGATCGTCCATCGTGAAGCGGCGGACGGGACATTTGCGAATCGTCAAACAGGGCCCGCGGACGGCCAAGGGCGGAATGATCGCATTTACCCGGCTGCCGTCGGGAAGACGGGCATCGACCAGCGGCTGGCTTTTGTCGATCCGCCGGCCCACCTGGGCCACGATCCGCTCGATGATCGACTCGGTGACGTCGTCGGAGATAAACCGCCGGCCCGATCGCTCGATTTGCCCGTCGCGCTCGATGTAAATCTGGTCGCTGGAGACGACCATGATTTCCGTCACGCTGGGGGCTCGCAGCAAATCCTGCAGCGGGCCGAAGCCGTACACAGTGTCCTTGAGGTCCTTTTTCAGCGACCGCAGGACCAGGTACTTCCGCAGCTCGGCGTGCAGGTGCGGCCGCACCTTGGGGAAGACGTCAGCAAAGCCGTCCTCGATGCCGCGGATGCGGATGCTGACGTCGGACTGCCCCGTCATGTCGAGCGACTTGCGGAGGACTGAGAGCAGGTTGTGCAGCTCGGCCTCGCGCTCGGGGACGAGGGTGGCCGGCACGTCGAACTCATTGGCGGTGAGTGCCGCCAGGTCGAACCATTCCTCGGTATGCTGCTCCATCACGACCTGATGAACCAAGAGGTCGCGGAGCGTCAGGCCGGCGACTTCCTCCAGCAGCCGGTCGTTGTCGCCGGAAAAGACGTTCAGCTCGCGGCAGACATCCTCGATGTTGTTTTCCAAGAGGAGAATCCGCTCGGTCGTCCGCTCGCGGTTGGCTTCGGTGTCGAGGAGGTCGAGCCGCTCCAGGAGCTGGCGATGAATTTTGAGCTCCAGGTCGGCCATGATCGACCGCAGGTGGGCTTCCAGGTCGGCCCGCGAGACGTGCGGCGCCGATTCGGCCTCAAACGTGAGCGAGTAGGGCCAGATGCGGACGCGGACCCCCGGCTTGAACGTCGCCACCTGCCCGCCGAGGACTTCCGTCTCGCCGACGAGGCAGCTATTGAGGCCGACGTTCTCGAGCGACAGCTCGCCATTGAGCAATTTGACGACCGCATGTCGCCGCGACACCAGCGGACTGGCCAGCACGAGCGTGTTTCCCGCGTCGCGGCCGATCGTCAGCTCGGCGGCAGCGATGTCCACCACCTGCCGGCGGGATTCGTGAACCTTGTTGAACCAGACTTTCATTGGATTGCGGATTGCAGATTGCGGATTGCAGATTGCGGATTGCAGATTGGAATGTCAAGCGTTCTGACAATCCGCAATCCACAATCCACAATAGAGTTACTTCTGTTCCAATCCCCGCGGATGAAGCACCACCCCCGCCTGCCGAAAGCCGCCCGCCTGAAGCAGGTCCCACAGCTTCTTGGCCTTCGCTTCGAGCTGATTGCCGTCGGCGCGCACGCTGATCGACAGGATGTTCTCCTGCTGCTGCGGCATTCCGGCCGCTTTGAAGACGTCGGTGCTGCCAAGACGATTGCCGATGGAGAGGACCTTGAACGGGCCGACCAACTCGGTGTCTGACAAGGGGAGCGGAGTGGCGGGGCCGGTATCTTCGTCCCCGTTCTCGCCAGGTGGCAGCGCAGGGGGCCGCACGACATATCCCTTGGGAACCAGGAACGACACCCAGTCCCCCGGCTTGACGAGGGACGGCACGAACGTCCGCGTATCAACCGGCACCCACATCACCCGTTCGTTCGGGTCGCTGAAGACCAGTTCGGCCGGTGGCGTGCGGAGATGCTCTTCGAGGACCATCTCGCCGCCGGCATAGTCGCGGGTGGCCTTCATCCCCTTGACTGTATTGAGGTCGGAGAACCGGAGCGCGGTATCGCTGAGTTGGGCAGAGACTGCCCCCTTGGGAATCTCGATGGGGGCGAAGTGGTCCTCGCGGAACGTATCGCCGCGCTTGACCCATGTGTCTGAGCGGATGCTGAGAAAGGCGACTTTGTCGAAGTTCTCCGCCTTCCGCAGGAGGTACAGGAAATTCAGCGTGGCTCCCACGACGCCGAGCACGACGGCGATGATCAGACCGAGATGTTTCATGGCCAGCAGAACTCACGGTTTGTCGGCGGGGGCCACGAGCACCAGCCCGCAGAGTCCCCCTTGACCATCGTACTCGAAATGGACCTGGGCTCGAAACGAATTGCTGCTCCGCCGGTCAAACTCATAGTGCCCGCGGCGACTGGCGGCGGAATTCGCCCGCAATTGCCAGCCGCTGACTGGCGGCAGTTCTTGAAAGTGCGTCTCCCACGCGGCCGGTGTCCCCTGGCCGCGAAACGTCGTCAGGACCGTCCCGTCCGGCTGCGTCAGCGTAATCCCGCGGATGGAATCGGCAGGCAATGGAAACGGCTCGGAATCGGAAGCCGCTCGGCTTTCATCCTCGAGTCGGAAGGCGTAGGCCGACCACTGGTCATCCGCCGCCGGCACCGCCAGGCCGATGGCGACGATCCGCAGGTCGAGCGGCAAACGTAGAACGGAATTCATTCCGTTCCCTGGTCGCTGGCCAGTCGATCGAGAACGGGATGAATCCCGTTCTACGGTCGTCGAGCAGATCACCAGCGGCAGTCCCTCTGGAAGCTGGTCGATCCGCCAGCCGTCCCCTGATTCGGCCGGCTCTTTGTCCGCCAGCGAGGCCAGCAATCTTTGCTCCGCCTCGTTCAGCGGCACTCCAACCGCAGAACTGGGCCGCTCGCTCGGCCGGCACATGTCGCTCAGGGCGGCCAGCACGTCGTCGCGGCTGCCGCCGACTTTGCGGGTCTGAATTGGGCCGGAGAGCGCGCCGAATTTGAGGTGCTTGATTCCATTTTCAAGCGACGCCAGATCGGACTTGTGCGGAGCAGTGGCGGCAGGCTCCTCGTGCCACCACAGGAGGACTTGCCGGCCGAACGTCAGCCCGGCGACGAGAATCAGTGCCGTCGCCAGGCCATTGCTCGTCCAACCGATCATTCGCCGTGAAAGACGGCCGAAGTCCAGCGGCTTGTTCGCTTGTCCCGGCTCGGCTCGCGGAGGTGTTGTCGCTGGTGAATCGGCCATACGGTTACGGCGGCTGCTGAAGCTGCTGCTGGACGTCCTGAAGCTTCTGAATCTTCACCAGCAGCGGATGATTGGGAGGCGGCGTCAGCGGCGGCGGGAACAAGAACAGAAGCTGGCGGCGATAGAGGGCGATGAACCGGCCGCAGAGGCTCAGCGGCACGTCGTACCGGCGGCTCATCGCCGACGGATCGTTCCAGCCGTAGATGCGGTCCTGGTGATTGGCCATGTAGTCCATCCGGACCTGCATCGGATCGGTGCTGCAAAACCAAGGGAAGGGCGGATGAAATTCGGTGCCAAAGCCCCACGCCGAAAGCTCCCCGTCGCGGTCAAGAATCCACAAATCCATCTGGCTATAGCGCGACTGCGCAGCGTTCTTGGCCGACCAGTACATGCCAAAATACCCCGGCTCGATCTGCCAGCGGTGCGGGTCCTCGTCCTGCATTCCACTCGGATTGCCGTCCAGCACGTAAATCCGCGGGATGCGCCGCGAACCGTTGGAGGGAATTCCCATCTGGCGGTAACCGAATTTGTCGTCCAGCAGCAGATGATCGACGGCGTGCTGATAGGGTCCCAGCCTGGCCAGCATCGGCGGCAATCGCTGGTGCCGGGCTTCCCCTTCGATCAAGCCGCGCGTCGGATCAAGGAGCCGGTCATCGACGTCGATTTCCGGCAGCGGCCCGCGGGCGACCGGATGGCCGAATGCCGGATGATCGATGGCGGTCAGGTTGCCGGCGCCGTGGAAGTCGTACGTACCTGGCGACGGCCAGCCGGGAGCCCGCAACTGTTCATACAGCCCGCCGCGCGGCCAGCGATGCCGCCAGGCCGTGTTGCGGGCGGCAACGAGGGTCCGCACTTTCCAGGTGGCCGCCGCGCCGAGCGCAACCATCAGGGCCATCGTGAAGAGAAGCAGCGGCAGCGACAGGGTCAGCTCCAGCGGGGCGAGCCCTTTGCGGCGGCGCGCGCGGATTTGCCTCGTAGGACGGCCTTTCCAGGCCGTCCATCGCGAGACGGCCCAGAAGGGCCGTCCTACCTCAGTGCGTCGTGATTCGCCGGATGTCGGTCTCATCGGTGCTGCCGAGGTTGGGAAGGGTCCAGGTGCGCGAGGTAGCGGTTGTTGTCACCCCTTGCACCTGCGGCTGCGTCTGCAAAATCGGGCCGACGCTCTCGTGCATCGCCGGCACCAGATGGAAATTCCAGTACTGCGACATCAAGTCCCAATTTCCTCCTGGGATGAACAGCAGCCCCTGGGCGTAAGCCTGAGCGTCGCTTTCCAGCCGGGTCTGAAACACCTTGCCCATCGCCGGCGCGATCTGCGGACGATAGGCCACGCCGATGAACATGTAGTCGCGGTCGAGCCGCGTCTGATCCCACCCCACGTCGGCCGGCGTGTAGCGGATCACGAAGGGAAGGTTGCTGTCGGGGTACTCTTCTTCGAGGAGCTTCTTGAGTTGCCCGCAGGTGAAGCCCCGCCACAAGCGGCCGAACTGGCTCATCTTGGCATACTCGTCGAAGTACTGCATCGCGCGGCTGTTCCAGGCGCGGAGGTAGCGCGTGGCAGCCTGCTCGCGCTGCTGGCGGGCGATCTGCTGGTACCGCATCTGGTCGGACATCGGAAGGTAATCGTTCACAGGATCAACGACTGGCAGCGTCCGCAGATAGGGATCGACGACCGACTGGGCATCGGCCGCTCCCGCAACCGGATCGACGATCCCCCGCCACAAGACCGCGCTGGGGACCTCGGAGGAAGTCGCCCGGCGGGCGGCAACCGGGCCGTGCGTCTTGGCGATCTCGTCCGCCGCGAGCTGAGCCATCGCCGGAATGGCGTTCATCACGTCGCTTTGAAACTGCGGGATCATCCGCTCTTCGAGGATCTGCTCGAACGTCGGCAAGAGCCGCAGCGACACCGCCTGCATCCAGTCGCTGTACGTGCGGACCATCTCCTGCTCCAGCGGCAGCTTGTCGTCGATGGCCGGCCCGACCTCGGTGAACGCCAGCAGGTTCGGCGGAGCGTTGAGGATCGGCTGGCGGTCGCCGGCGGAGAACCCGGAATTGGCGAGGTCGGGGGACATCCGCTGCCAGGTCGCCAGAATCTCCGGCGTCAGGCTCTCGGCATTCCGCTGGCTCCCTTCGCGGAGGAACGCGGTCATGGCAAAGACGTCGCACAAAAGGTGGTTGCTGAAGGCAAGCGTGTTCATGCCGCGGGCCAGGACGACGCCGCCGGAATAGGTGGAGGCGTCGGCCGCGTTCTGGAGCTTAACCTTGTTGTCCACCTGCCGGCCGACGTTGATCACCATCCCCATCAGCACCGTGAGGAGCAGCAGCGTGAAGACGCTGATCAGCGAGATCGTGCCGCGCTCGTCGGCGTGCAGTCGGTTTGGATGGGTGAGGCGCATTGCTAATCCACCACGTCGGCCTTGTTGTAAACGTACCGCCAGCGCGAAGTCTCCCCTTCATTGGGAAGGGTCGCGGTCGCGGTGATTGGGATCGTGTAAAACGTCCCGCTGGTGTCGATCTTGCCGCTCACCGAGTCCTGTCCCCCGCGGACCACGCTGCGGGCCAGCAGCCGCGCGGGACCGGGAAGCAAGGCGTATTGATGGGTGACCGTCAGCGTGAGCTGATCGTGCCACGACGGCGCCCATTCATAACGTCCCAGAGAATCCCACCAAGGCTTGCTTTCTCGCGGCGCGGTCCGCCGCAACTCAATCTTGGTGTTTTGCAGGCTGTAGGTCAGCTTGTTGGCGATTCGCGCCGGCACGCGCTGGTTGGACGCCGAGCCAGGAGAGACGGCCAGGTAGGCGCGCGAGGCGCTGTCGATCAGCGGAGTGCTCGCCGCCGCGCCCCCAGCATCGCGCGACGGGGCGATCGGCATGCAGGCCAAGGCTGCCGCCCGATGAATGCGGTACAGCTTGGCGCTGCGATCGCTGCCATCCGTGCCATCGGGCGGAAAGGGGGCGGGCTGGATGAGCCAGACAGCGTATTCGAGGCCGGCATACCACCCCGGTCCCTGATTGTCGTAATCGTATCGATCGAACGTCATCACCGGCGGCACGCCGATCGAATTTTCGATCTCCGCAGGCTGCGGGTCCCACGACACGCGGGCCGGCAGCCAGACCATCGCCGAGCGGGCCGCCGCGAATGCCGCGTACTGCACGACCAGATTGGCGATCATCACCTGGCTGACCTGGACGATCAGCATCATCACCATCACAAAGACCGGGAGCGTGGCGACGAAGCTGAGGCTTTGGACGCCGCCAGTCTCATTGCGATGCAGGGTCGTCAATCGCTGCCAGGAGATTGGCGGGCGGCAATACTTGACGAGCAGCCACAGCACGGCCACGAGCGCCACGAGCAAGGCGAACCAGGGGAGGCACGCGATCAGGGCCGGTCGCAGCATGGGGAATACGTTGTAAAGCCGCGACCAGTGGTCGCGACGCGGCCAATTGCCGCGGTTTTACAGGAACTGAACAATCGCAATCGCCGCCAGGGCGCTCGGGGCGAGGAACAGGTCGCTCTTGAAAGGCTTTCGCTCCTCGTCCGTCAGTCCCGGCGCTATCCCCCATCGCAGGACCGCCCGCAATTGCCGCCACGCTTGTGCAAGTAGTCGCGGGATTCCCACGCGCCAAACGAGCAGCGACAGTCCCAGGCAGGCTCCCAAAATGAACGTCCACAGGAGCGCTTCCAGGCCGTGCTCCAGGCCCAGAAAGGCCCCCATCATCGCCAGCAGCTTCACATCGCCGCCGCCGATTCCAAAAAACACAAAACAAACCAGCATGAACAGGCCGCACACGGCCAACCCGCTCAAACTATCGCGCCAACCGACCCAGCCAATCAGCGGCTGCCAGTGCCGAACCGAATCGTCGGAAAACCAAATCGTCGCCAGGTTAAGGGCCAGTGCCGCCGCCAGCCCAGGGTATGTCAGGGTGTTGGGAATCTTTCGACTGCGAATGTCCGTGATGCCGGCGATGGCGACCAGCGTCAGGAGCAGCCCGGTGGAAATCATCCGCAATCCAATGTGGTCCACTCGCTCCGCGAGTGGCGAGTGTCCACGACCGCCCAATTCCACGCGCGGAGCGAGTGGACCACATTCCTAAATCCGCGCGCTGTCCGCCCCCTGCTCCAGGTCCTGCATGCCGCGGTTGAAATAATCCTTCACCCGCGGCCAGCCGACCTTCACCAGGAAGATGAGGATCGGAATGGCGATCGCCCCGATGATCAGGATCGTTTCAATGCTGACGCCGCCCCGCTCGTCCCGGTGGACCTTTCGCAGGATGTCGGCCAGGGTGATTTTCCGCTGGCTCATGGCTCGTTCCTCCAGTAGGACGGCCTTTCCAGGCGGTCCGGAACGGCCCGGAAGGACCGTCCTACAATCGTGCTCTAAGTTTAGCGACCGTAAAGGCTTATTGTACTCTCCCCGTCACATAAATGGCCAGCCAATTTGGACAGCGAGCATGTCGTAAACCTGCTGAATGATCCGGGGGCCGATCCACAGGACGAAGGCGGCCATCGGCAGAACGACCCCGCCGACGAGGACGTAGTCGAGGGAGGCGACGCCTTTGCGTGCCTTTCTTTGTAGGACGGCCTTTCCAGGCCGTCTTGGACGGCCCGGAAGGGCCGTCCTACTTGTCATTTCGTCCATAACGCCTCCGACTCCCGGATCATTCCCGCCAGCCCTTGTTCCCGCGGGTCGGCGGCAAAAGTGGGCAGTTCGCCAGTCTGCTCCAGCGTGATCGCCAGAGAGCCATCCTTCCTCTTTCCATGATAACGGCTGACCAGCAGGTCACGCAAAACATATCTGTCCTCACTCCCCAGTCCGCAGACCTCGGCAATCTGCGTGATCCGCCGCGAGCCGTCCTCGGGGAAGCGGGCGATCTGCACCACCAGGTGAATCGCCGAGGCGACCTGCGTCCGGGCCACATGCACCGGCATTTCCACATCAGACATCATCGACAGCGTTTCCAGCCGGATGAGCGAGTCGCGGGCCATGTTGGCGTGGATCGTCGAGAGGCTGCCCGCATGGCCGCTGAGCATCGACTGGACCATGTCGAGCGCTTCGCCGGCCCGCACTTCGCCGAGGATGATCCGATCGGGCCGCATGCGCAAGGAAGCGACAAACAGCGCCCGCAGCGTGCTCCCTTTGCCGTATTCCTCGCGAGCACGCGCTTCCAGGTACAGCGTGTGTTTTTGATTGAGCCGCAGCTCGGAAGTATCTTCGATGACGACGATCCGCTCTTCTTCCGGGATGGCGGCAGAGAGTGCGTTGAGCAGCGACGTCTTGCCGGTGCCGGTGCCGCCGCTGATGAGGATGTTTTTTCGCAGCCGGACGCAGATCTCCAGGAACTCGCGGGCCGCCGCCGACAGCGAGCCGAGCCTGACCAATTCCGGCAGGTTCATCACCCGCCTTGAAAACTTGCGGATCGTGAGATAAACGCCCGTTCGCGCCGTCGGCGGCAGGATCGCATGGACGCGCGAGCCATCGGGGAGCCGCGCATCGAGGACCGGATGATCGGGATCGACCGTCCGCCCCACCCACTGGGCGATGTTGTTGATCGCCGCAATCAGGGCGTCCTCATCGGCAAACGAAGCGTCGGTCAGCTCCAGCTTGCCCGCCCGCTCGATGTAGATCCGGTCCCAGCCGTTGACCATGATCTCCGTGACGGTCTCGTCGCGGAGATACTCGCCGACGGGGGCAAGGAAGAACTCGGTGCTGGCTTCGAAGACGGCTTCGCGCGACATGAAACGTAGGACAGGTTTGCAACCTGTCCAAAAGGACGATTGAACTTGGACAGGTTGGAAACCTGTCCTACTCCACAATACCATGACGCTCGGCATGGCCACTCTCTTTGAACGATTCGATCCACTCCTCAATCACCTTCACCCCCATCTCGTCCACCACGCTGCTGGCGACGTGTGGCATTCGTCCCAGCCCCAGTCGCTTCATGCGGGCCAGGAATAGCGAGCGGGACGGATCGCCGGCGGCGATGATGCGAGCGTCTGCAATCCCCAAATCGCCTTGCTGCGGCCTGGCGTCCAAGGCCTTGGTGTCCTTGAGCGGCAAATTGGCGAGGATCAAAAAGTCGGCATTGCCGCCCCCCCACACGCGATGGCAGTGGGAGCAGTTGGCGTGCAGGTACGAGCGAGCCCGCAGATTGATGTCGGCGGCAGAGTCGTGGTAATCGACAAGCCGCGGCAGTTCTTCGGGCTTCTTCGGCAGCTTGTTCTTGAAGAGGCCGAGGTGTTCGAGCGTCGCAAGCTGATTGGCGATCACGCCGCCGTAGTTGTGGTCCTTGTTCATCTGCAGCGTGTTGACGCCGAGCTGATAGCGGGCGGCCATCGTGTGGCAAAGCGTGCATTCGCCCCGGCTGGGGAAGCGCCACTGTTGCTTGCGAATGCCGCCGTCGGCATGAGGGTCTTTGATCTCATACGTTCGCGTCAATCCTTCAGCGGCGAGCAACTCGGCATCGGTCTGCTCATCGTTCCAGACGTAGGTGTAGCCGTACCAGACCTGATTGCCGTATTCGTCGTCGTTGCCGGGCATGCGGCGATGTTGCAGGACGCGGGTTTCCAGCCGCGTCCTGCTCTTTGGATTCCCCGGCTCCATTTCCAGCGAGAAAGTCTTCACGAGACAGGTGCCGTCAGGAAATCGCCAGCCTGGCGGCGCTGCCGGAGGCTTCTCGGGATAGGTGACGGCATCGAACTCGATCTGTCCTTCGCCGGGGACGGCAAGGAAGCGCTCTTTCTCCGCCCCGTCGGACCAGAGCGGTGCGTTTACTGAGTAAGGAATGACCCCCTTGGCGGGAATGTGATCTTTGGTCGAAGCGAAGAGCCCCGTCTCGCTCAGCTTCTGCGGAAACGGTTTTGTCGGCTGCTCTTCCTTGGGCGCCGGCACCAGCCGGTGCAGCCCGCCGCCGGCAAAATCGACGAAGTAAATCTCGCCCTCAAGATCGGTCGCAATATCAACGATCCGCACCTGCGTGTCGGTCAGTTGGCGATGCTCCGTCACCTTGCTGCCGTCATAGCGCAGCATCCAAATCTTCCCCATGTCGTAATCGCCGTAGAGGTACGCGCCGGCAAGCTCCAGGAGTCGCTTGCCGCGGTAAACCCAGCCGCCGGTGATCGAGCGGAAATCGGAATGCGAGTGCTCGACGATCGGCTGCTGAAACTCGCCCGGGCCTTTGGGCCGCTCGGGACGGAAGGGATGCGAGCCTTCGCGGATGCTCCAGCCGTAATTGCCACCGCGACGGATCAGGTAGACCATTTCCCACAGGTCCTGGCCGACTTCGCCCGCCCAGAGGTTGCCAGTGGGCTTGTCAAAACTGAACCGCCACACTTGCCGATGGCCGAACGACCAGATCTCGCCGCGGGCATCCTGGCGGCCGGCGAACGGGTTGTCTTTCGGGATGGCGTAATTGCGCCCCTCTTCGCCGCGCGACACATCGATCCGCAGGATCGCGCCGGTCAGGTCGTCGATCGTCTGGCCGGAAAGATACGGCTCGTCGCCGACCGCACTGCCGTCGCCAGTCGCCAGATAGAGCATGCCGTCCGGCCCAAAGCGAAGGCAGCCGCCGTTGTGTCCGCCGGAAGGCCAGGTGAGGATGATCTCCTCGCTCGCCTTATCCGCCACCGGCGGATTCGATCCCGGCTTGATCTTGAATCGCGACACGCGGCTGCCAGCGACCGTGTCGGCCGGGTCGAACATGTAGGCGGCGTAGAGATAGCCGCTCTTGGCGACCTGCGGATCGACCGCCAGCCCGTAGGTCGTATAGCCGATGTCCAGGAGCAAGTCGCTCCGCTCGACATCGCTCCGATTCTCGAAGGAAAAAATCTTCCCCGGCCGCGTGGCGACGATCAGCCGATTGGTGCCATGCAGCGGATCGACGGCCAGCGGCTCATGGAACGTCACGCCGCGGAAGACGCGCTCGATCGAGTACGGATCGGCCGGATCGGGCGAAGTCGTCAGGTTGCTCGTCGTCCACTGCTCGCGCTTCTCGATGCCGCTGACGTTGCGGACCGGTTCTTTGGCGACGGAAACCTGGCTGAGGAGCGCGACAAGGCTCAGGAGGAGGAGAGCGTGGCGTTTCATGGCGGCGACCAAACGGAAAAGCATCGGCACTGGAAAGCTACGTTGTACCACAAGCCTGAAGCGCAAGCGAAGGAACCCTCCGCCAACGAATGGACGGCTTTCCTTCGCTTGCGCTTCAGGCTTGTGGGGTAGTCACCTGAGCGACTCCACCGCCGGCGCCAATTCCCCCGCCTCGCGGAACGTCGCTGCCACGTCCGGCCCCAGGCCGCGAAACGCCTTGCCGAAGCGGACCGGGTTGTTCTGCAACACATCGACCTCGCGGATCAAGATCCGCGCGACCTGCTGCGGAAATCGCCGCCCCAGCGACGCATAAATCTCCGGGTCGGCTTCGCCCGAATCGCCGACGAGCACGAACTTTCGCTGCGGAAAGGCCCGCAGAATCCCCTTGATAACCGCCACCTTGCCCGAACGCCGCAGCAAAAGCAGCCGCCGCAAGAGATGATCGCGAAGGCGGAACGCACGGAGGTGAAACGTCCCCTCCGGAAACCCTTCCTCCGCCAGGTGCGACGACAAATGCCGGTAAAGCTGCCACGGCGACGACGAGACGTAATGAAATGCGGCGCCCGCATCGGCCCACCGCTGAAACTGCTCGGCCATGCCGGGGATCGGCCGGTACTCGTGCAGGAACGTATTGGCCAAGAGCGTGTGGCGGCTGGCAACGTCGCTGTGCTTGAGCGTGTCGTCGATATCGGAGATGATCGACACCCCCTGCGGCGGAATCAGGTGGATGGTCCCCTGACTGAGCAACTCGTCCTGCGGATGACACACATCCAGCACCACCTGGTCGTGATCGAGCCGGCCCGACTCGCGGACGCCGGCCAGGTCTTCGTCCCGCAGGCGAATCACCCCGGAGAAGTGGCCATTGCCGGCGCTCTTTCGCGACAGGACAAACGTGCTCGCTCCCAAGCGGACGGCAATCCGCTTGCCGCGTTCGTCGGAGGCCACGAACCGCTCGATGCGGTCGCGGAAGATATCGCTCTGCAGCGCCTCACGCGGCACCCGCATGGCCCGTTGGAGAAGCTGGAGCAGGATGCGTTTGGTCAGGCCCATCCGCCCCGGCGAAAAAACATCTCCCTGCACGTGCAGCCGCCACGTGACCCCATCCGGCTCCAAATGCCCGAGCGACGGAAAGAGAACGACCGTTTCGTGGCCGCGCAAGTTCGTCATCGTGGGCGCGCCAATTTGCATACCATACCGGCCGCTGGGGCCATCCATACCGGGGCGGAACCAGGCATATGTTCCTTGACTAGAGCGTATCGATCCCAGCGTTGTCAACAATTGACTCCCCTCCATGAGTGGTGAGTGGTGAGTGGTGAGTGGTCAGGAGCCGGGAGTCAGGAGACAGGAGACAGGAGACAGGAGACAGGAGACAGGAGACAGGAGACAGGAGACAGGAGACAGGAGACAGGAGACAGGAGACAGGAGACAGGAGACAGGAGCCAGGAAACCGTGAAACCTGAACGGTCACCACTCACCACTCACCTTTCGGTACACCTCATTCGCCGCCGCAATGCTCGCTCCCTGGTCCAAGTTTACCCCTTGCTCGCTCAAAAGCTGCTCCAATGCCGACAAGACCAGCAGAACATTGTTGGCACGAGCGGCATAACCCATCAGACCGATGCGCCATACCCGACCCTTAAAGTCCCCCAAACCCGCCCCAATTTCGATGCCGAAGCGATTGAGGAGGCCGCTGCGGACCTGCGCGTCATCGGCGCCTGCGGGAATATGTACCGCGTTGAGCATCGGCAGTTGATGCCCTTCCTGGGCCGCGTAGCCAATGCCGATCGCGGCCAGCCCCGCCTTCAGCGCCCGGTGATGGAGCAGGTGGCGGGCAAAGCAGGCCTCCAAGCCTTCTTCGTGAATCAGGCAGAGCGCCTCATAAAGCCCCCACGTCATGTTGATCGGGCCGGTGTGATGGTAGACCCGGTTCTGACCCCAGTAATTGGCCAGCATCGAGACGTCGAGATACCAGCTCTGGACCTTCGTCTTGCGGCTGAGGATCGTCTCCATCGCCCGCGGACCGAACGACACAGGAGATAGCCCCGGCGGACAACTGAGGCACTTCTGCGTCCCCGAGTAGATCGCGTCGATCTGCCAGCGATCGACTTCCACAGGCACTCCGCCCAGCGAAGTGACCGCATCGACGATGAGCATCGCGCCGCCTTCGTGAACGACTTTGGAAATCTCCTCGATCGGCTGCCACGCACCGGTGGACGTTTCGGCCATGACAATGCCGACGACTTTCGGCTTTCCGGCAAGTGCAGCCTGGAGATCATTGGGTGTAAAAACCTGGCCCCACGGCTTCTCGACCTTCGTGACCTTCGCGCCGGCCCGCTGCGCCACGTCAGCCATCCGGCCGCCGAAGACGCCATTGACGCAGACCACCATTGCGTCCCCCGGCTCGATCAGGTTGACGACCGTCGCTTCCATGCCGGCCGAGCCGGTGCCGCTGACCGCGAAGGTCATCGGGTTGGTCGTGCGGAACAATTGCCGCAGCATTTCCTGGAGGCGGTTCATCACCTCCAGGTAATACGGATCGAGATGGCCGACGGTTCCCTTGGCCAAGGCGGCCAGCACGCGGGGATGGACGTCGCTGGGTCCGGGGCCCATGAGGATGCGGACGGGCGGGTTGAGAGGGGGAGCGGTTGTGGTCATTGGATTCGTTGGTCGGTGGTTGGCTGAGGATCGAGCGGCGCGCGGCGGAAAGGCAAAATGTTCAATGCAAAGTGCAAAGTGCAAAAATCAGCGGAGATCGAATCCGGTCATTTTGACTTTTGCATTTTGCAATGATCATTTTGCATTGCCGGGACCTGGGTTGTTCACGACCCTTGTGAAGCATTCGGCGGCTTCTGCTCCTCGGGGGGCGACTCCGGTGCCGTCGCGGGAGGTCCGTTCGGCGACCAGCGGAAGCGGCCTGTGGTGGCATCATACTGTTTGAGAACCCAGTCGTGTCCGTAGCGGATCGGCTGAATGCGGCGGTCGAGCCGCAGCAACTTGCGGAGCAGGTTCTCACGGAAACAGGCCAGCCAGTCGTCGTCGATCTCGATTCCCCGCTTCGCGTCGCGCGCGACTCGCTGTTGAGCCTGGTGCTCCACCCGCAGAGCGGCACTATCGAGCTGGCGGAGGAGTTGGAAGAAGAATTTGCGGCTGGCCGGGCTAATACCCTGCCGATCGGCCGCCAGTTGATAAGCGGATTGGCGTGCCTGGCGACGACGAGACTTTTCGACTTGCGCGCTGCCAGGGCCGTCGGAAACCTTGTGCCCGTTGGCCTTTCCGTTCTGCGGCGAAAAATTGGAGCGATTTTTCTTTAATAAATCGCCGGGGGCGCGTCCCGAGTCCACAGTCCCGGCTCCCGAGTCGGGTTTTGAGATTTCATTGGTCGTTGGGACTTGGTCATTGGTCATTTCCTCCTCAACTCCGCATTCCGCACTCCGCACTCCGCACGGATCCTCCTGCTCAACGCTGCACTCTGCACTCTGCATTCTGCACTGCCTCCACTGCTCTCCTGCTCCCCCCAGCTCGCCTGCCTTGAGGACGGCCTTGAGGGCGATGTTGAGGAAGCCGGGCCTGGGGGGTTGGCTTTGCAGCGTCGTGTTGCGGCCAGTGAATCCTCCGGCGTTCTCGCTCGTGCGGACCGTCTCCTGCTGGGCCGCGGTCTGGTCGTGCGCAGCCAGGCTCTTGTCGCGGATCACCTCCAGCCACCGGCGCGTTTCGTGCGTGGCCAGGTTCATCTGCTGCTCGCCGGTCATCCCGGGGAACTCCCAGGCGACGGTGCTCTTCCAGGCGCGGACCTCCTGCACGATCTGGCAGACGCGGGGCTGGGTGAGGTCGAAGATCTGGGCCACGTCGTACTGCGACATCTGCTGGAACACGACGTACTCGTAGATTTGCAGGTCGCGCAGCCGCGGCACTTTGCGGGGCATGACGCGCTTCAGCTCCTTGACCCGCTCCGGCGAGTCAAGGAAGCCGTTGTAGGGACGATGCTTGACCCTCTTTGGCGCTGGCGGCGGCGCGGCGGCAGGCGGATCGACCGCTGGGGACTGGGGACTGGACTGCGGGAGGCGGACAGCGGCAACTTCACGTTCGGCGACGGCGGCAGTCATGGTCAGGCTCCTTGTGTTGGAACAGGTGTATACAATCCCCTTTCTATTAGACGCAGGGGAGTGACACCTTTGGTCACTGCGCCGCATGAGATCGGAGCGAATTCTGAACGTAAGTACAGATCGGGACGGCGTTTGCAACAATTCCGTGAAAAGCCGTCGCCGCGATTGACGCGAAGGCCGGTCACGTTCAGACGAGCCGCCCGCGCAGCAAGGCGTGTGTCAGCAGGCTGAGCGTGATTGAGCAATTCAGATCGCCACTGCGGATGAGCTCCCGGACCTGCTTGAGATCAAAGAAACGGACCTCGCGAATTCCGTCGCGTGAATCGCCGTCCCCGATGCGCAGTTCAACGGTGCCAAGAAACAAATCGATGGGCGTCGCCATCATCGCACTATTCGTCGTTACGCTGCCAACGTGCTCCACCTGTTGCAATTGAAGCCCCATCTCCTCGCACAATTCGCGGACGGCTGTTTCCTGAACGTCTTCGTGAGCTTCCCGATAGCCGCGCGGCGCCTCCCAGACAAGGCGGCCGAAATCAGTGCCCAAGACATACTCAGGATACTGGCCGCTGGGAGACTCTTTCAGCAGAGCCGGTCGATCGATATGCACCAAACCGACCTTTCCTCCCGGCGCGATGGGAAGCAGGGCCGCTCCGCCCGGCTCCACAAAATGCGGAAAGTCGTAAAGCGGTGATCCGTCCTCGGCGACGACGACGCGATGCCGAAGGGAGCCGAAAGGCAGGTTCTCGAGGAGTACTCCTTCCCCAGGCTGCCATCCGGGGATGAACCCAGTTGCGTCACTTAGTTCGGACAAGCGTCGCTTCGGCACGGCCGCTGTAGTAGCTCCGGGTCGATGATCGATATTCGATGACGCCTGCATTGGGATGCTCGATATTCGGTGGCTACGGAATAGGTGTCCTGGACAATCTCTTCAACTCATCAGCAACGATGGTCCCCAGACGATCAATGAGGAATGGTTGCACAACGATGTTATGTAAACCTCTCCAGCCCACTGCCAGTGCCGCCGCGGCGGCCGGGACTGCAAAGCCCGTGGCTGTCCACAATCCCGTCATCGAACCCTTGACGACCTCGCCAACTACTCCCTTTCCGCTTTCCTTGATTCCTTGGACGACGAGGTTCTGCCAATTCGTCCGACCAAGCAACTGCTCCAGACATATTCTAGCATGGTCGTAAAGGCGGTCCGAGGCTTCGGCCCCTTTGCTGCGCGAGATTCCGCTGAGCCGCTGGCCGAAAGCCGTGTCGCGACGCAATGCCATAATCTTCTGCCAGCTCGCCAGGTCACTGAAGCCGCAGCTCTTGAGCAGTTGGCTCATCGCCAGTTGACGGGAAGTGCCGAACCCCTCAAACGCCCCTTCCTGAAGGTCGAGCCACTTTTCGACCAGCGCGTCTGCCAACTCTGCTTCCTGCCGTCTATGACGGAGTTCCTTGTTGACGATGCTGGATGCCAGCCAATGAGTATGATCCAGCAACAGGGGGAAGCTCGACGAATCGGCGAAGTTACGGAGGTAGGCGTAAGATACCATCGCACGCACGGCACCAAATGCCTTGTTAATGTCCTCCTTGCGCGCAGCCCACAGCTTGTCTTCGCGAGCTACTCCTCGCCGTTGTTCGTCGAGAACCCGGTGCGCGAGCGAACGGCTGAATTGCGACGGATCCTGCTGCCGAATCTGCTCGATGAGACGTTTGAGAAAGTTCCTGGTGGCCGGGTGCTGGATGCCAGCCTGACGCGCAAGGGTCTGGCACTCGAGACATCGAACGAGCAGCTCGTGGTAACGCGCCGAATCGTCGATTTTCGCCGGCCATGCGAACTTCGAAGCATATTGGGCTCGCTTGACGCATCTGGAAATGCGCTGGAGCCAATCGACGTCATATCCCACTTCGCGCGAAAGCGACCGCAGTGTCAGTTTTCGCCGGGCATGAAGATTCTCAAGTCGAGCCTGTTGGTCTTGCGTTAAGGACGAAAAGAACATCGGTCGCGTGGGCGGTCGATCGCCTGCCTTTGCCAAGTCGGCGACCAGGATTTCTTTCAACGACCGATCACTGGCCCGCTGCGAAACGAGAAAGAGTGGCAGTCCGTCGCCACTGTCTTCCTGAAAGAGCAGGTCTAAGTTTTGAGACAGCGATTGCTCGCGAAACATTCCGTTGTCGAGCAGTTGGGAATCTGTGACGACGATGTGCCGATTGAACAGGGCGAAAAACCTTAGCAGCGGCTCAAACTTATCCGATTGCTGCCGGAGAACAGTGTCGAGGGGCGCCAAGAAAACGCATTCGCGCCTAATTGCCAAACTTGACATCGATGAACCTCTGCGTTGTTCACCAAGGATAACCTACTTGCGACACGTCGCAATGATTGAGGCCAGATTGGCACGCCGCCGCTCCGCTGCGACAATGCGGGGTAGAAGCCAAACGCAACTGAAGCCAAACGCCACTCACGCACGCCGGGGTCTCGTCCCATGTCCAACGTCCTCCGCAATATCCCCTCGGTCAACGAGCTCCTCGACAGTCCCCCCCTCAAGTCGCTCGTGCAGCGGGTCAATCACAGTACGGTCGTCAGCGGCGTGCGGCAGTTTCTCGACAAGCTGCGGAATGAAGCGCAGACCAGGGCCACCGCGATGGGCATTCCGACTCCCAATGAGCTGGCCGAGCGGATTGCCGCCTGGATCGCCACCGAGGAGCGGCCGCCGCTGCGGCCCGTGGTGAACGCTACCGGGATCTTGCTGCACACGGGCCTGGGGCGCGCCCCGCTGCCCGAGGAAGCGCTCGATGCGGTGCGCGAAGTTTCCCTCGGCTATGCCAGCGTGGAAGTGGACCTGGCTTCCGGAGAGCGCTCGCAGCGCGTCCTGGCGGTCGAGCGGCTGCTCACGCGGCTCACCGGCGCGGAAGCCGCGGCGGTCACCAACAACAATGCCGGGGCCACGCTTATCACGCTCGCCGCCCTGGCCGGCGGCAAGGAAGTGATCGTCTCCCGCGGGCAGCTCATCGAGATCGGCGGCAGTTACCGGCTCCCCGAAGTGATGAGCGCCAGCGGCGCCATCCTGCGGGAAGTGGGGACGACGAACAAAACCCGCGGCAGTGACTACGAAGAGGCGATCGGCGAGAAGACCGGCGCGGTGATGCGGGTCCACACCAGCAACTACGTCGTCGTCGGCTTCACCGAGCAGCCGGACCTGCCGGAGCTCGTCGGCATCGCCCGGCGGCACAACCTGCCGCTGATCGACGACATTGGCTCGGGGGCACTGATCGATTTGGGCCGCTACGGCATCGATGGGGAGCCCGTCGCGGCGGAGTGCATTCGCGCCGGCGCGGACGTTGTCCTGTTCAGCGGCGACAAGCTGCTGGGGGGGCCGCAGTGCGGCATCATCGCCGGCAAGCGTTCGCTGATCCAGAAGATCCTCAAACATCCGCTGATGCGGGCCCTGCGCGTGGACAAGATGACTTTGGCCGCGCTGGCGGCGACGCTGCGGCTGTATGGCGATCCGGAGGTGGCCCAGCGGCGCGTGCCCCTCTTGTCGCTGCTTTCCACGCCGCTGGTGAATCTCCAGGGACGGGCGGAGCGCTTGGCGCCGCAGGTTGCGGCGACCGGCGCGGTCGCCAAGGCGGAGCCGGTGGCGGACGTGTCGTACCTTGGCGGCGGCTCGGTGCCCACGCAACAGATCGACACGTGGTGCATCGCCCTGTCGCCGAAGGACCAGTCGGTCGATGCGCTGGCTGCCGCCCTGCGCGGCGGATCGCCGAGCGTTGTCGGCCGCATCAAGAACGACCGGTTATTGCTCGATTTGCGGAGCGTCTTTCCGCGGCAGGAGTCGGCGCTGCTGGAGGCCGTGCAGGAGCTGGCGAAAAGGCCGGCCCAGGAACAGCCCACGCTGGTCCCCGTGACTGCCGCGCCGCCAACGCCCGGCGACGGGGAGGCGCGGTAGCGCTTGCCCAACCGGCACAATCGGCACGCAGGGATCGAGAGGGAGCGATCCAATTCGCGGTTCCCCGAGCGAAAACGGTCGAATTGTCGGCCCGGATGGTTTACACTCAGCAGCGGCACTATTCCTTTTCGAGGGGTTCCATGACGGTTGGCGTGCGCGCGTGGGTTTGGCAACTGGCGATGGCGGCGACGCTGCTGGCCATCTGCCCCCTTTCGCGCGCCCAGGAGCAACTCCCTCCGGCGACGAAGGCCAATCTGCTGCCGCCGCTAATACCGGCTGAGAAGCACCCCTGGGCGCGGTTTCCGGTCGGCTCGTGGACGCTGGTCCGGATCACCAAAGAAAGCTTCGACGCGCGGGGCGTGGCCACAGCGTCGATCGAAGAAGTCAAAAGGACCCTCAAAGCGACCGCCCCCGGCAGCTACACGCTCTTGATCGAGCGGACGGTCGAGGCGGGGGGGCGCCGCCTTCAGTTCCAGCCGCAGGAGCAATCGTTCGGTCTCAGCGGCGAGAAGGCGAGCGAAACGGTCGAGGATGTGCAGACGCTCGGGGAGAGCGAGGTAACGCTCAACGGGCGGAAGATCCTCTGCGAAGTGCGGCAGGCGGTGATGACCGAAGGGACGAATCGGACGACGGTCAAGGTCTTCTATTCGCCGGAAGTGACGCCGCACGCGCTGCGGCGGGAGCGGGTCGCTGCCACATCGCCCGAGGCGGCGCCCACGACGACCACCGAGGAGGTGATCTCGGTCGGCATGCCGTACCTGGTGATAGACGAAATCCGCGCGTCGGCTTTCGTCCACACGCTGCAAAAGGACCCGGCGCAGACGACGGAGTCGATGGAGGTGATTTGCAGCGAAGTGCCCGGTGGCATCGTCTCCCAGTCGTCGAAAGTGCTCCATCCCGACGGCAAGCTGAAGCACCGCACGACACAGGAGCTGACCGGCTACCACGTGCAGCAGCCGCCGCGGCCAACGGCCGTTTCCCCAGGGCGGCCGCGGATCAAGCGTGGCGCGCCGCGGAGATGAAAAAATGGGGATCCGCCGCGAGCCCTAAGCGGGTGCTGCGGAATGTCAACTCGCCGCGAAAGTTGAAAACGGCCCGATCGGGGCTAACATATACCGACGCGCCGACGCGAGGGTGCGGGGAACACGACAGGCGGAAGGGAGTCGAGGTGATGAAGTTCATTGAGATGACGGGCAAGACCCTCAAAGTGCTGGTCCACGATGACGAATTGCACGTCGATGACCTGGCGGAGGCCGGCATTGCCGACGACACCATCATCCGCGTGAACCTGCAGGGGGACATCGAGGTGCGTCGTCCCGATCGGTGGGACGTGATCGGCGGCCTCTTGGGAAACTACGAGCAGCGGATGAAGAAGCAGACGGGGATGGACTGGGCGTAGACCGCCGCCGCCAAAGTGACAATGCACCGGGCGCCGCCAGGATCCAGCGCACCGCGACGGCCCGTTTTCTCTCCGCCTTTCCGCGACCGCGTCGCGGGGCAATCCTGCTAGTTCTTGCTGAATCCCAGCGAGACCTTCAGCTCGCGCGAGAGCGGATTCTGCACGAACTTGCGATAGCACTCCGGGCACAGATCGAAGCGTCGCCGCTGATAGATGTCGTCGCCGATCGCGTCGCTCGCCTCATCCAGGCTGTTTTCCAGAATGTCTTCAATCTCCATCAAGTGATCTCGGTCGTCCTCGAGGTCTTCGTCAGCGACCGGATCCATGGCGGCATGGATCTCGATCTTCACCACGTAACGCAGATCGTCACCATCCAATTCGCATTTGCAACGGTCGCACGAGAAGTGCATCATGTCCGATCCCCTGAATCTTTAGGCGAGACGGGAGGGTCCCGCTGGAATAAGGCAACGACTCTATCCTAATGCCGATTCACCCGGCGTAGCAAGCCGATTCGTCGCGCCGGCGGCCGCGATTGCCGCTGCTGGCAAATTTTATTCCGGAATTGTGCCGGTTGCGGAACAAGTAAGGCCGCCGCGCGCTGGCGGGCGACAGCAAGCCACGGGCCATTGCCGCCGGACACCCCGCTATGGAATGGATTTCGTGCTGCGGCTAGAATCGATAGTGAACGCGACGGGGGGCAGCGATCGCTCCCTGCGCTGGCGCCGCCGTGCTCCTTTCGCCGGCGGCCGCTGGCGATCGGTGCATTGACCGAAAAAACATGACCAGCGTGCCATCCTCAAGCGAAACCTCCCCCGAGGCTGGTCGCCGGCGACCGGGCTGGCTCCTGTGGCGGATCGTCGTGGGCGGGGCGATTGTGGTCGCGCTGGCCTTTGCGGTCGCGGCGGCCACGAGAAGCGTCTGGAACGCCCCGGCGAGCGCACCGCTGGCGGAAAATTCGGAGAAAGAATCCCAGCACAAAGCCGATCCGTTTCCGCTCACGCCGGTCTCCGCCAGCCCCTTTGAGAATACGCGGCCCGAGGTGGCGTATGTCGGCAGCCAGGCCTGCATTGCCTGCCATGAAGACGAGCACGAGTCGTTTCGCCATACGGGCATGGGACGCTCGATGCGCCGCGTCGATCTCGATCGCGAGCCCGAAGGCGGGCAATACGATCATCCGCCATCCAAGCGCCGCTATCAGGTGGTTCGCCGCGACGGCCGGATGTGGCATCGCGAGCTGTTGATTGCCGACGGTCCGGAAGAGACGCTCGTCTCCGAGTTTCCGGTCAAATGGGTGACCGGCTCCGGCCGGCACTCGCTGACCTATCTCGTCGAGACCGACGGATTCATGGTCGAGTCGCCGATCACCTGGTACACGTCGCGGCAGGCGTGGGGAATGTCTCCCGGATACGACCGCCCCGAGCATCAGAGCTTTCAGCGGGAAATCGGCCAAGGATGTCTGGTGTGCCACGCGGGGCGGTCGGAAGCCATCGACGGCAGCCTGCACCAGATGCGGATTATCGAGGAAACGATCAGTTGCGAGCGGTGCCACGGGCCGGGAGCGCTGCACGTCCACAAGCATTCCACGGGAACATCGAGCGCGGCGGCGGAGAGCGAGCCGATCGATTACTCGATCGTCAACCCGGCCCACCTGTCGCGGGAGCTGGCGGAAGCGGTTTGCCAGCAGTGCCACCTCCGCGCCGGGGCGACGGTCGTTTCCCGCGGGCGGCGGATCGATGACTTCCGTCCCGGACTGCCGCTGACCGATTTCCGCCAGGACTACACGCTGGAGGTTGCGAACAAGCCGATGACGGTGGTCGGGCACGTCGAGCAGATGCACAGCAGCCGCTGCTTCCAGAAGTCGGACAAGTTCACGTGCGTCACCTGCCACAGCCCGCACGGCGAACCTCCTCCCGAGCAGCGGGTCGCGCATTACAAAGCGGTATGCCTGTCGTGCCATCAAGCCGAGCACTGCACGGTCGATCGCCAGAAGCTGGCCCAGGAAAGCGCCGCGAACGATTGCGTGCAATGCCACATGCCGACGTCGCCGACCGATATTCCGCACCTGGCCTTCACGCACCATCGCGTCGCCATTCACGGTCCCGAGCAGTCCGGCAAGAGGGAATCCGGCACGGTCCCCGGCGTGCTCAAGCCGTTCCTGGACATCTCGCGGCTCGGCGAGATCGATCGCAAGCGGTCGCTCGGCCTGGCGTACATCGACCTGGCGAATCATGAAGACAGCCGCAACCGGCGGACGCACTACCAGAAGCTGGCGCTAGAGATTCTCACGGATGTCCGCGCGGCAGGGCTGAAGGACGGGTACGTCGATTCGGCGCTGGCCAGCCTGCGGTTTGAGTTCGGCGCAGGGGATACATTTTCCTTGGCCGTCAGCTCGCTGGAGGACGAAAACCTCGACGGCATCGAGCGGTGCAACTCGCTGTTCCTGGCGGCCGACGCCCTCTATCGCCAGGAGCGCTACGAAGAAGCACTCGCCACGCTGTTCTTGATGCGCGACATGCGGCGGCACTCCGTGCAGTGGCTGCTCGAGGCGCAGTGCCAGCAGAAGCTGAAAAATCAGCCGGCCGCGGTCGAGGCGCTCCTCAAGGCGACGCAGATCGATCCGCGGAACGTCCAGGCGCATCAGTACCTGGCCGATCATTTCCGCAAGACGGGCAATCCCAGCCGGGCCGAGTGGCACGAGAAGATGGCGGAGCAGTGAACGGCATCGCCGCTACGTAGCGGGATAGCCGTAGCCGAAGTCGCCAGCTTGCGGCGTCTCTGGCGAACGCGCCGCTTGCGCTCGACGCGCTTTCCGCACCTCCCAGTAGAAGTAGCTTCCCAGCCCCGTAAAAATCAGCGGCGGCATCGAGAGCATGAAAATGATGCTCATCGCGTAGCCGCGGGCGACGTTGGCCGACTGGGGATCGTGCGCAAGCTGGTCCTTGCAGGTGGGGCAGGCCAGCGCCACGTCGGCAGCCAGGGCCAGGCACAAGGCCAGCGCCAGGAGAGCGACGAAGCGGCACATCGGCAAATATCCGCGGACGGAAAGCATCGGGCTATTTTAGGTTATGGCGGCAAAGGCGGGTAGAGCTGATAGAGGAGCAGGTAAACGATCACGCCGGTTACCGAGACATAGAGCCAGATTGGAAAGGTCCAGCGGGCCAGAGCGACGTGCCAGCGGCGGCGGTCCGCCAGCCCCAGCCAGATGGTGGCGATCGCCAAAAACGGCACCGTCGCCGCCAGCACGACGTGGGTCAGCAGAATGCCGTAGTAGCTGAAGCGGACCAGCGGCGGTGGATACGAGGGAAATTTTTTGCTGCCGCCGGGGATGTTGAAATGGTACGTCAGGTAGCAGGCCAGGAAAACGACCGAGACGCCAAAGCAGGCCAGCATGGTCCACTGGTGCAGCCGCTCCTGCCGCCGCTTGATCACGACGTAGCCGACGACCAGCAGCACGGTCGCCAGCGTGTTGAGCCCGGCGTTGACGTGCGGCAACAGGGGGATGATCTCAGCCACTGGCGGCATCCTTGGCGCTTGGGGCCGGCGGCGCCTCGCCGGCTGCCTGCACGCCGGTTTCTTTCGCGTCCGATTCGGCTGGCGGCGCCGGCTTGGGAGGCAGATCGGCCGGCGGAGCCTTTTCCGCGATCAGCTTGTCGAGCAGCCGCCGCAGGTCGGTGATCTCGGCATCCCGGCTCCAGTGGAACTTGCCGCGGTGGTTCCCCCATTTGTCGATCACCAGGAAATCTTCCATGTGCTTCTGCCGCTCGAGATAGACCAGGAAGATTTCCCCGGCCACGCGCTGAATGTAGGTCAAGTCGCCGGTCAGGAACCACCACGTAGAACCCGCCTGGGGAAAATTCTTGCTGGCGTAATCACGGAGCGATCTTGGCGTGTCGTTCTCCGGATCGCAGGTGATGCTCACGAACTGCACCCCTTTGCCGGCATACGCCTGGTGGACCTCAGCGAACTTGCGGTTCTGCTGCAGGCACGACGTGGGGCACGTGGCGAAAAAGAAGTTGACGACGTGGACCTTGCCCGCCAGCTCCGCCGAGCCAACCTGTTGGCCGCTCCGCTCGGTGAGCGCAAACTCGGTCAGCCATCGGGCGCTGCCGCTGGGGGGGACTTTGCGGTACTCCAGATCGACCTCCCTTTCGCCCGACCCCGCGACCGTTTGCGACTGGCGCATCGTCTTGATCGCCAGCACGACGCCGGCGCCTCCCAGCACGAGGAGCGTCACCGCCAGCCAGGCCAATGCCGTCCGGTTCATAACAAATCTCCCGTAGTTCGCTGCCGGCAGACCCAGGTGGCCGCGGCAAACGTCAGAATTCCAAATCCAATCGTCACCAGCCAGCATTCCGCCAGCGACGGGGTCCAGACCCCCGCCGCCCCCGCGCTCCCCGTGAGCAATTGCCGCACTCCCGCCACCGCGTACGACAGCGGATTGAGCCGCATTCCCCAGTGCATCGCCAGTTCCCACCAGCGAGACTCCGCCGCGGGCAATGGCACCGGGAAAAATCCCCCGGAGAGGAGCCACAGCGGCATCAGCACCAGGTTCATCACCGCGTGGAACCCCTGCGTCGAGTCAGTCTTCCAGGCCAGCGCCAGCCCCAAAGCGCACAGCGCAAGGGACGCGACGAACAGGAGCAGCACGAGCTGCATCCACCTGGCCAGCGAGAACTCCCACGAGAACGTTAGCGCCAAGAGCAGAAAAATCAACCCTTGGAGCAGCGCCACGAACGTCCCCCCCAGCAGCTTCCCCAGGACCATCGACCACCTGGGAATCGGGGCCACCAGCACGGACTGCAAAAATCCTTCCCGCCGGTCCTCAATCACGCTGATCGACGAGAAAATGGCGGTGAACATCAAGGTCAGGACCAGGCTGCCGGGGAAGAAGTATTCCAGGAACCCGCTTTCGCCGCTGCCGGGGAGGCGAAACCACTTGTCGAGCCCCGCCCCGAACAACAGCCAGAAGACCAGCGGCGTGCCGATCGAGCCGACGACCCGGCTCGGCTGCCGAAAGAAGCGGATGATCTCCCGCCGGCAGAGGGCCAGGGCGGCCCGCAGCGGCTGCGGACGGATGTCGAGCGCGGCGGTCGCGGTCATCGGTGCGCCTCCTCGCTCTCGCGCCAGAAGCGATGCCCCGTGCGGACGATGAACACGTCCTCCAGCGTCGGTTTCCCCAGGCGAACGGCGGCAATCTGCCCGGGAAAGGCTTCCACCAGCCGCGCCACCCAGGTGTGCCCGTCAGGGACTTCCAGCCGCACCTGGCCGTCGATCGTCTGTGCCGCCAGCGAGAATTTCTGGCCGATGTCGCGGGCGAGCTGCGCGGGATCGACGGTGTCGAGCATCAGCGCGTCGCCGCCGATGCTGCGGCGGAGCGCATCGGGCGTATCAAGCGCCACCAGCTTGCCTTCATTCAGAATGCCGATGCGGTCGGCCTGCTCCCCCTCCTCGAGGATGTGCGTGGTCAAGACGACGGTGACCCCTTCGTCCTGCACGTGCTTGAGGTAGGTCCACAGATCGCTGCGAGCGCCCGGATCGAGCCCGGTGCTCGGCTCGTCGAGCAACAGCAACTGCGGCCGGTGGATCATCCCCTTGGCCAGTTCGACGCGGCGGCGCAGGCCGCCGGACAACCGCTCGACGCGTTCGAGCGCGCGGTCGGCCAGGCCGAAACGATCGAGCATCTCATCCAGCCGCTGGCGCAGCGGACCGCCGAACAAGCCATAGAGTGCCGCCTGGTGGCGGATGTTCTCGGTTACGGTCAGCTTGCGGTCAAGGCTGGGGGACTGGAAAACGACGCCGATCCGCTCGCGGATTGCCTGCACATCGCGGCGGAGGTCATACCCCAGGACCGAGGCATTCCCCTGCTGGAGCGGGAGCATCGTCGAGAGGAGGCGAAAGAGGGTTGTCTTGCCGCCGCCGTTGGGACCGAGCAGGACGAAGATTTCCCCGGCGGCGATTGCAAGCGTCAGGTCCGCCAGCGCCTGCCGCTGGCCATAGCGGTGAGAGATGCAGTCGATGGCCAGGGGGGCAGGCATGGCTCCGGTCACGACGCGTGTTTCTTCTCGCCGTCCTCCTTGGGCGAATGTTGGTGCTCGCCGCCATGTTCCTCCGCCGCGTGCGCCGGCGCAGGTTCGGCGGCATAGAGCCAGCGGTCGTCGGCATAATGCCGCGTCCGCAGGCCGATGTCCGGGATCAGCATCAGCAGCAGAAAGACGCTCATGATGCTGGCAGGGACGGTCAGGACGTACTTCCAGTTGGCCTCCCATTTGAGGTGCATGAAGAACAGGATCACCAGCATCGCCTTGGCGGAGGAGACGGCCATCATCGCCGCCCACATCACCTGCGGCGCGTTCTCGCGGAGGGCGCTGCTGTTGCCGACGGCGAACGAAATGATCGTCAGCACGACGAGCGCGATGAAGACCGCCCAGTATTTGCCGCTGCCGGGCGGAGCGTGATGTTCGTCGTGCTCGAGGTCGTCGTGGGAGTGAGCGTGGTCAGCCATGATGGGTTGGTTTTGTAGGACGGCCTTTCCAGGCCGTCGGGCGGACGGCCCGCAAGGGCCGTCCTACGGTTCAGAACAAATACAACAGCGGAAACAGGAAAATCCAGACCAGATCGACGAAGTGCCAGTACAGGCCGATGTTCTCGATCAGGTTGGCCCGCGTGGAATCGAGCCGCTTGGGCAGGACCACCGCGAAGGCAATCAGGCCGACGAGCACGTGGATCGCGTGGAAGCCGGTCATCAGGAAGTACGTGCTGGCCCACATGTTGCCGCTGGGGATCTTCATCGGCAGCCGCAGCCAATGGTGGGCTTCGTTGAGGCCGTGCTGTGCCGCGGCCAGATCGCCATGGACCTGAATGCGGCCGTCGATGGCGTCGGCCCGCAGCCCGCTGGCGGCCAGGTCGGCATCGACCTTAGCGACCTCTTCCTTCCATTGCGTGAGTGCCGCCTCATCCTTGGTCTCGGCTTTCTCCTGCTCCTCAATTTGCTTCAGCTTCTCCTGCTTGTCGGCCTGGAGAGCCTGGTCCTGCTGGGCCAGCGAGTCCTTCTCGTTGGCCAGGCGCGTCGCCTCGCTCTTCAGTGCGTTGACGAAGTGCTCGTGCCCGCCGGGGCCGTGGTGCAGCGGATAGACGGCGGTCGCCACCAATTCCATCGCCGCCCGCCGGGCGAGCGGATCGGGATCGGTAGCCGCCACCTGCTCGGCAAATTTTACGAGGTGATTGAGGAGGTTGGTGGCCACGATGTAGTGCTGGACGTTCGGGTCGTCTTTCCCCTCCGTCACGTCGTCGATGTTCAAATAAGGGGTGATCGTCGGGGGCGCCGCTTCCGGGGTAGCAGGCGCTCCTTCCGCAGCCGCCGTCTCGGCACCGGCGGCAATCGTCACTGCCGCCGCTCCGCCCCCGGGAATCGGCAGCTTTTTAGCGGCGATCGCGTCGGCGTAGTGCTTTTGCAGCCCTTCCAGCCGCAGCCGCGCCGCCTGGAGGTAGTAAATGTCGGCCTTCTCGTGCAGCAGGCTGCGGGGCCTGGCCGGATAAATGCCGTGCTGGAATTTCGAGTTGTACTCATACGCCTTGACGCCGAGAAACACGCTCCCCAGGAGGAACGTCGCCAGGAACCAGCCCTTGGCCATGCCGGTCTGGTTGTTCTTGGCCGCTTCCAGGGCCATGACGATCGTCACCGACGAGAAGAGCAGCACGCCCGTGTTCAAAGCGCCGATCGCTTCCACCAGGTGAACATCGTGCGGAGCGGGCCACGAGCCGCTCGGCACACCGAACCGCAGCACGATGTACGTGCCGATCAGCCCGGCGAAGAACATGATCTCCGTGGAAAGAAACAGCCACAAAAACAGCTTGCCGTTATTGATCGGCAGCGAAGGCTGGTAAACCAGCTTCAAATGGCCGTGGCCGTGGTCGTCGTGGGCGGTAGGGGCGGTGGCGGACATCGGGCGTCTTGTCGAGGCGAGAAACTCAAATCAGGTTCAGCGGAATCACGATCAGGAGCAATAGCAACAGCGGCATATAAATCAGCGACATGCGGAGCAGGCAGCGGGCGGAGCGATCCGAGGTCGCGAGTAAAAACCAGAAAGAGATGGCCAGTTGCAACAGCCCCAGTGCGGTCACGGCCACGATATAAACTGCGCCTAGCCAGTTCGGCGCGTTGAGGGCCGGCAAGGCAGCTACCGGGACGAGCGCCGCCGCGGCCAAGACCGCTTGCACTCCGGCCCGCCGCCCCGACGGATCGACGACCGGCAGCATCTGGTAGCCGCCGCGAGCGTAATCCTGCCGGTAGAGCCAGGCGATCGCCATGAAGTGCGGAAATTGCCACAGGAGCAGGATCAAAAACAGCGCGACGGCCCGCACGTCGATTTCTCCCCCGGCGGCACTCCAGCCGATAAAGACCGGCATCGCTCCGGCGACCGCGCCAACCGCCGTGTTGGCGGTGGTGCGCGTCTTGAGCGGCGTATACACGAGCACGTACAAGCACCAGGTGAGCAGTCCCCAGAATGCCGCCTGCCAGCCGGCCAGGAGCGCCAGCCAGATTCCCCCCGCCAGCAGCGTCACCGCGGCAAAGACGAGCGCTCCAGCGGGCGTGATCCGTCCCGCCGGCAACGGCCGGTCCCTGGTGCGGTCCATCCGCCCGTCGCGATCCCGCTCCAGCAAATGATTGGCGGCACTGGCGCTGGCGGCGACCAGGCAAGTGCCGATCACCGCATGGACCAGCGTCCAACCGATCGACAGCCCCCAGTTGGCGGCAATGCCGCTGGCGACGACGACGAGCAGGACGAGAACCGCAATCCGCGGCTTGGTCAGCTCGAGGTAGTCGCGGACTTTGCTCCAGGCGGAAGCCCTGGGGTGCGAAATGGCAATGGCGCTGGTGCTCATGCGGCGGCCCTCACGAGGCGGATTTCGAGGGCCCCGGCGGCGTCAGCCAGGAAAAAAAAACGGCGCGACAGCGACCAGGCCTGCACGACGAGCGCGACCAGGATCAGCGCCCCGTTGGCGACGTGCGTCGTGACAATCAGGCTTTGGCCGATGCTTTGTTCCTGCACGGTGTAGGCGGCCGCGAACTGGAACGAATCGAGCCACGCGGGCCAGGCGTATTTCACCACCCAGGTTGAACCCCCGAGGATCAGTTGCCCGGCGATTAACAGCACGGCCAGCAGCGAGCCCCACCGCACGCCGCGGCCGGCCAGGCAACCGCTCCCTAGGGCGCTCACGTGGAACAGCGCTGCCTGTACCAACAGCACGATTGCCACGATGACGTGGAGCAAGACCGCGCCGCGAAACAGCGACGGAAGATCGAACAGCGGATGCCGCAGCATCGCGCCGAGCACGAATTGCACGTAAGCCACGCCGACCAGGATCCAGGCCGCGTGTGTCAGTCGCCGGCCCGCGGCATCCTGGCCCGGCATCGGAGCGTCGCGCCACCACCGCGAGGTGAAGACCACCAGCGACGCGGCATAGGCGAAGAACAGCGGTGCTACGCAGCCATGAATCATCGCCACCAGCCGCTGGTCGAGCAGGACGCGCACGCCGCCCAAGACTCCCTGGAAGATGACGAGCGCCAGAGCGCCGAGCGCCGCATACCGCAGCCAGAGGCGTGCGTCGCAGAGCCAGACGACGACTACCAGGGCGATGGCAATCAGGCCGACGACCGCGCCGAGCAGGCGATGGCCATGCTCGATGAACAGGTCCCACGGCCCAAACAGCCACGTCTGCCACGGATACAAAAACAAGTTGTAGCCATAGGTCCCCGGCCAATCGGGGACCGCCATGCCGGCATCGGTGGTCGTCACCAGTCCGCCGACCCAGATCAGCGGGAAGGTCGCCAGCGCAAGGGCGACCGCCAGCCGGAAAGGCCAGGGGGA
>DATKDU010000237.1:0-8342 GCA_035512595.1 Pirellulaceae bacterium | reverse complement strand
CGACTGAAAAAGGCTTATGCGCCGCAGGAGCCGGCGGAGGCGCCAGCGGCGCAGCCTACGTGGGTGCCGCCGGAAAACGGCGAGCAGGCCCTCCGCCGCGACCGTCAGCGAAAGGCGTTCTTGGCTCCGCTGGCGCGGCTGGCACCCCAGTTTCCGCCGCTGGAGCGGGTCAACGGCCACGCGCTGAGCGGCCCGTGAGGGCTATGAACCGCGGCAATCGCCCAAGCGGGTGTACCGTGGGACTTTCCTCGACGCACATTTGGTTGACTGCCCTCTGCCGGCTGAAGCCGGCCGGAGGACCATGTGTTAGCTGCACCGATATTGAGCATGAACTGTGAGACAGACGCGGCACATGTGGAAGGCGATTTGCGCGGACTGTGAATTCTCCCGCAGTCGGCTGTCACGTTCGCAAACGACGGCAAGCGTCTTGAGTAGCAGACTCCGCTGCAGCGACGGGTAGGGATGCTCGAGCTCGTTGCCAACGCACTGGGGATTGGGGCATACAAGCTCCCTATATCCCTGAACCAAGAGCGGTAGTCCGCCGAATTGACTGATCGGCAGGTCCCACGGACTTGTCACTTCTTGTCCGACGTACTTGGAAAGCAGCCGCAGCGACTCACGATCGAGAAACGCGGCGCCAATATCATCGGTCAGTGTCAACAGAGCCGCAATGACATCGGGTATTGGCTCAAACTTGATGGCGCGGCGCGGGAATTCGGCTGGAGAATCCTGGAAGGAATTTTCCTCGTATTCCACCGGCTCTGGCCGAAGCGACTTGATCTTCTCGTCGCTCTCGACGCGATACATGGTCGGTGACGGGCAGCGGCAGCAGAAGTAGAGCGGCAATCGCGTCACGGGGGACATCGCGGCCTCAAACTCCGGCGGAAAAACCGGATCGGACAAATCGACATCCCAAATCAACCGCAACGGCTCGCGACACAAAAGACATTTCGCGCCGCGATGTTGAGGCGGGCCGCCTTGCCAGTGCCGCGGCCGACTCGACTTGGTCAATCGCATTCGAAAGCCGCGCGGCAACATGCGGCGTGAATCATGGGGCATCGCAATGACCTCACTTTTTACAACCGCGGCGCCGCCGGCTTGAACGGCGGGGCGAAAGCATTGGCGCCGGTGGCTTTGACTTTGCGACGGTACACCTTGTCCCCGCAGGTGGCGATGAGGACGTCGAACTTCTCGCCGCCGAAGGTGAGGTTCGAGCAGCGGCCGTTGGGGGTCGGGATGATGCAGTTGACGCGGCCGGCCTGGTCGCAGATCTGGACTCCCATCCGCGTGGCGACGTACAGCCGCCCCGACGTATCGACGCACATCCCGTCGGCACCGGCATAGTCGGCCGTGTCGGGCATGTGCAGATGATAGTACTTCTGCTTGTGGGCCAGCGTGCCGTCCGGCTGGATCTGGTAGCTGTAGACCCAGTGGCTGCGGGCATCGGCCACATACAGCAGCGTCTGGTCGGGGGACAACGTCACGCCGTTGGGGAAAATCAGCCCTTCATCGACGACCTTTTTCTCGCCGGATTTCGTGATCAGCCACACTTTCCCCGGCGTGCCGTCGCGGTTGGGATTGGTGACGTAGATGCTGCCGTCGTGCCGCACTACAAGATCGTTGCCGGCGATGCCGTCGGCAATCACCGTCTCCTTCCCGTCGGCACCATAGGCGAGCACCTGCTGCGTCGCGGTCGCCACCACGTACCGCCGGCCATCGGGGCCGAACTTCATCCCGTTGGCCCGCTTCGAGTTATCGACGAATACGGTCGGCTTGCCGTCCCCGCCGATCGCGTACGTCTTGTTCGCCGGGATGTCGTTGAACAGCACTTCCCCTTTGGCGTTCACGGCCGGCCCTTCGGTGAATTGGTACGCCTCGCCGACGAGCTGCCATCCTTCGCCCTCGATCAAAATGTCTTGCAATTGTGGCGAGCCTTTGCCCGCCTTCACCGGCTGGGGCCAGTCCTTCCACAGCCAGCGCATCGCGTCGGGGAAGATTTCGGTGGCGTGCTGCGTGTTGTGCGGGCCGTCCCCCCAGACGTGGTTGACCTCATAGCCTGCGAAGACAAGCGACCGCTCCATCTCCTGGTTGGCCATCCACCAGTCGCCGGCATAGATATTCAGGTCTTTGCTGCCGTCCTGAAGGAAGATGCGGATCGGCTTGGGCTCGTACTTCCGCACCAGGCTCATGTAATCGTTGCCGCCGCGGAGCGATACGTACGTGCCGATGGCCGAGAAGACACGCGAGAAGGCGTCGGGGCGCTCCCAGGCCGCCGTGAACGCACAGATCGCGCCGCTGGAGGCCCCGCCAATCGCCCGGTCATTGCCGCTCTTGGACAAACGGATCGGCCGGCCATCGCTGATCGTCTTCTTCTCCACTTCCGGCAGCAGCTCTTCGAGCAAAAACCGCGCGTAGTTGTCTCCCAGGCCGTCATACTCGAAGCTGCGGTTGAACCGGTCGAGCGCCTGATCTGATGGGGCCGGCACCTTGCCGTGCATCACGAACACGCCGATCGTCACCGGCATTTCCTTCTTGGCGATCAGCTCGTCGAAGACCTCGGGGGCTTTGTACTGAATGCCGTCCTGGTTGACGTAGACGCAGGCCGGCTTTTCCCCGTCGTATTGCTTCGGCACGTAGACCCAGTAGTCGCGAACCGTGCCGGGGAAGATTTTGCTCTGGTTGAAGGTGTACTTGGTGACTTCGCCCTTGGGGACGTCCGCCGATTTTTCCTGGGCGAAAAGGGGAAACGGGGCGAAGAGTGCCAGCGAGAGGACCAGCAAAACCGGACGTGACACAGCGGTGCTCCTTCAATTCGATGGACTTTTGTTGGGGACCGTTATGATAGTACGTCAAACGGCGTCCACCTAGCACTTGCTAAAAGAGGGACCACTCCCTTTCTGCACAGAGGCACGAAGGCGCAGAGGCACGGAGCAGCATTTTTCTGCTGCTGCTCTGTGCCTTTGTGCCTCCGCGCCTCCGTGTCAATAACTGTCGTCTCTTCATTTGATCGACGGTCGAACTCGCGCCGGTTCCACATTGGCCATAGCGTTCCCCATCGTCTAAACTGGTTTGCTATGTCCCGATCCCGCTTCCTGGCGACGTTTCTCGGTGCGGCAGCGTTTGCGCTGTCATCCGCCAGTGCTGAGCCGCCGTCCGAAAACGACCTGCGCTTCTTCCGCGACCGGATCGAGCCAGTCCTGAAGGCCAACTGCTACGCGTGCCACTCGGGCCAGGCGAAAGAGATCAAAGGGGGGCTGCGACTTGACTCGCGGCCGTCCGTGCTGCTAGGAGGGGACTCGGGGGCGGCCGTCGTCCCCGGCAAGCCGGAGGAAAGCCTCCTCATCCAGGCGATCCGGCACGACGGCCTGGAAATGCCGCCGGAAAAGCCGCGGCTTGCCGCCGCGGTGATTGCGGACTTTGTGAAGTGGATCGAGCAGGGCGCGCCCGATCCGCGGGAAGGGGAGACGCCGATTGCCGGCAATCCGGATGCACCCGCCGCCCGCGCCCACTGGGCCTTTCAGCCGGTGAGGCGAATGCCGCTGCCGAGCGTACGCGATGTAACCCGGCCGCGGAACGCGATCGACGCGTTTGTCCTGGCAAAGCTGAAAGAGCGGCATTGGCCGCCCTCACCCACCGCCAGCCGCGGCGAGTTGATCCGTCGGCTGTCGTTCGATTTCACCGGATTGCCGCCGTCGCCTGATGAAGTCGCGGCATTTGCCACCGATGAAACGGCCGATGCCTACGAGCGGCTCGTCGATCGGCTGATCGCCAGCCCGCGGTTCGGCGAGCGGCAGGCTCAAGGCTGGCTCGACGTCGTCCGCTATGCCGAGAGCGAGGGATATGAATACGACCGGCATGTGCCCGACGCCTGGCGGTTTCGCGATTATGTCATTGACTCGTTCAATGGCGACAAGCCGTACGACCAGTTCGTGCGGGAGCAGATTGCCGGCGACGAGCTCTCACCGCAGGACCACGAGCTTTTGTCGGCGAGCATTTTCCATCGGCTGGGGCCGGTCCGTCGCAACGCGGGGAATCCCGAGATCGCGCTCTCGCGTAACGAGGTGCTGACCGAGCGGACCGATATCATCGGCACGGCGTTTCTCGGCCTGACGATCGGCTGCGCCCGCTGCCATAACCACAAGCTGGAGCCAATCACTCAGAAGGATTACTACCGGCTGCAGGCGTATCTGGCGGCGACCGAAGAGCACAACGTCTCGTTGGCGTCTTCGGCCGAGCAGGAGGCGTGGGATGCCGAGACGAAGCGGATCAAGGAGCAGATGGACGCGATCAAGCAGGTCGCGCGGCTGGCCACGGGTGAAGAGCGGGTCCAGATGCAAAGCCAGATCGATGCACTCGAAGCGACCCTGCCGGCTCCGCTGGCGACGATTCCGGCGACAGCGAATGATTTTGCGAAGCGGACGCAGATTCACGTCCTCAAGCGCGGCATGTGGGAGCAGAAGCTCGACGCGGTCGGACCGCGGCCGCCGAGCGTGCTCGTTTCGCACGAAACGGGGGAGCTGCCGGCCGACGTTTCCAATCCCCGGACGCAGTTGGCTGACTGGATCGCCAGCAGCGTCGATCCGCTGACCAGCCGGGTGATGGTCAACCGGCTCTGGCAGCACCATTTCGGCACTGGCCTCGTCAAATCGGCGAACGACTTCGGCCTGCACGGCGAAGTACCGAGCCACGGCGAATTGCTCGACTGGCTGGCAGCCGAGCTCGTCGCCGGCCAGTGGGAACTGAAGCGGCAGCACCGGCGGATGGTTTCGAGCGCGGCGTACCGGCAGCAAGTCCAAAGTCTAAAGTCCAAAGTCCAAAGTCAGGAAGCAAATCCCAAATCCGAGATCCCAAATCCGCAATCTGCAATCCGCAATCCGCAATCGATCGATCCCGACAACCGCCTTCTGTGGCACTTCCCCCGCCGCCGCTTGTCGGCCGAGGAGCTGCGGGATGCGATGCTGGCAGTCTCCGGCCGGATCAATCTGGCGGCCGGCGGCGCGAGCGTGATGGTACCGGTGGACAAGGAGCTGGTCGATCTGCTCTACAAGCCGTCGCAGTGGCAGGTGGCGGCGAATGCGGCCCAGCATCACCGCCGTTCGATCTACCTGATCGCCAAGCGGAATTTGCGGCTGCCGTTCATGGAGGCCTTTGATGCTCCGCCGACGCTGACGAGCTGTTCGCGGCGGGAGTCGAGCACCCACGCCCCGCAGGCGCTGGAGCTGCTCAACGGAAAGTTGGCCGGCGAGCTGGCGGCGGCATTTGCTCTGCGGCTGAAGCGGGAATGCGGCGACGACCGCGAGCGAATCGTTTCGCGGGCCTACGAGCTGGCTCTGGGTCGAGAGCCGACTGCGCGCGAGCGACAGTTGTCGCTTGATTTCCTCCGCGATCAGCCGCTTTCCGAATTTGCCCTGGCGATCTTTAACCTCAACGAGTTTGCGTATGTTCCCTAATCGATGTGAGCACGTCCGCCCCACCCGCACCCGCCGCGAATTCGTCCGCGATGCGTTTTGCGGCTTTGGCGGCCTGGCGCTGGCGTCGTTGCTGGCGCAGGAAGAAGCCCGCGCGGCCGCACCCAATCCGCTGACTGCCAAATCGCCGCACCAGCCGGCCAAAGCGAAGTCGGTCATCTTTCTGTTCATGGCCGGCGGCCCGAGCCACCTGGAAACGTTCGATCCCAAGCCGGTGCTCAACAAGCTGCACGGCGAGAAGCGACCCGCCGAGTTCGGCGAGGCGAAGTACCAGTTCGTCGATAGCTCGGCCCGACTGCTCGGCACGAAGCGCACGTTCAAGAAGTACGGCCAGGCCGGCATCGACGTCTCCGATCTCTTCCCGCACACGGCCAGGTGCGTCGATGACCTGGCGATCATCCGCTCCTGCCACGGCGACATGGTCGTCCACTCGGCGGCCCAGTACGAGCTCTTCTCCGGCCGTATCACCCCCGGCTATCCGAGCATGGGCTCCTGGATCCTCTATGGGCTGGGTTCCGAGAGCGATTCACTGCCGTCGTATGTCGTCATGCCCGACCCGCTCGGGGCCCTCGAAGCCGGCCAGCCGATGTACACGCACGGCTTTCTGCCGGCCGTTTACCAGCCGACCATGTTCCGCCCCGGCGGCCGGCCGGTGCTGAACCTCGATCTGCCTGCTGGAGTCGCGCCGCCTGCGCGGAAGAAGACGCTCGACCTCATCCGCGACCTCAACGAAGCGACTCTCAACCCGGCCGACGAAGAGTTTGCAGCGCGGATGAACGCCTACGACCTGGCGTTCAAGATGCAGAGCGAAGCGCCGGAAATTCTCGACCTGTCGAGCGAATCGCAAGAGACGCTCGATCTGTACGGGGTCGGCAAAGAACCGACGCACGACTATGGCCGCCGTTGCCTCTTGGCTCGCAAGCTGGTCGAAAGCGGCGTGCGGTTCGTGTGCGTCGTCTCCGGCGGCGGCCCGGGGAACATGCAGTGGGACGCTCACAGCGACATCGAAGAAAACCATCTTCGCAAGGCGGCCGAGACCGACGAGCCGGTGGCCGCGTTGCTCACCGATCTGAAGCGCCGCGGCCTGCTTGACTCCACGCTCGTCCTGTGGGGGGGCGAGTTCGGCCGCTCACCGGAAGCGGAATCGGGCAAGGGGCGCGATCACCACAACCTGGGCTTTACCATGTGGATGGCCGGCGGCGGCATTCGCGGTGGGCAAGTCGTCGGCGCGACCGACGCCATCGGCCTCAAAGCGATCGACCAGCCGCACCACTTCCGCGACATCCATGCCACGATCCTCCATCAGCTCGGCCTCGACCAGCACCAGCTCACCTATCCACACCTGGGGCGCAACGAGCGGCTGACGTTCGTTGAGGGGCAACTCATCGAGCAGATCGTATAGTTGAATCGGCTGAAGGCGCGCCGCTTTCCAATTCTTCATCGGCGACCGGCTATCAGTCAGTCGGCAGCGGCTTCGGTTTCGGAGGGGGCGCCGCAGCCCGTTGCCGCGCCTCCTCGATCAACCGAGCCTCAATTCGAGCAATCGCTCTGTCCAAGGCAGCTTGGGACTGCAATTCCTCCTTGTCGAACGGTGAGGAATCCTTCCAGCTTGACAATATCCGCAAGATTGGCGACGCCTCATCGAGTCGAAATTGGTTGGCGAGACTAATCCACATCCGGACGCTACGGCGCCGTAGCAGCTTGCGCTCGGGTGATATATCGAGGTAGCTCCGCGCCGCAGCTACCAGAAGTTCCATGTCATAGGCACGTGCGCTTCCCACTGGCATGCGGGCCAATGAAATGGATTCTCGCATCACATACTCGCGAGCATCGTCGGCAATCGGCACCATAGGGTGGTTCACGATCAGACTTGACAGGTCAAGAATTGCTCCTTGATCCGCTCCAGGGCCGCCATAGAATGGAGGGAACTGTCGATCCTTGGCGAAAAACTGCTCAAACGCCAACTCTGCTTCTCGTGGGCGCCGAACCGTAATCGCGACCGATTTGGACCGAAGTGTCGGTAGCGAAGCATCGTTGGCGCCGTTGGTCACGATCGCCGCGTAGAGATTGTGCTTGCCCGGCGTCGAAAACAGTCGTGGCGGATTCTTATCCGTGGATCGCTCGAATGCACCGGGAGTTACGACAAGCAGGTTGTCGAAAAATACACTCTGGCTGGGTCCTACCGGCGTTTCCTCGGTTGGAGCGGACAACGCAAGCTGTTCTGCCTCTAATGGATTCCAAACATGCAGCAACTGTGCAACGCCGCCATTGCCCTCGGCAAAAATTCGGAGCTGCGCGCCTGCGAGCACATCTCGGAGTGTTAGCGGAGTCATGCTCTTGTTCGTCAACCGGACAGACAGGTACAGCGGTTGGTGACAGACAATCTCGCTAAACTCCGGCCTAACTTCTAGCGCCCATCGAGCGTGGGTTGGACGCTGATTTCCATTCCCCACTGGCCCGTCCCGGTCGCCTTGAATCTGTCCATGGCAGGTATGTGCCCACGAAACCACCGCGGCTATGAACACTAAACCAATTGGCCGAATCTGCTTAGCGCGTTTCATGTTCGGTCGCGACATTCATTGCTGCGGCCATCCGCCGCTAGGATGTATTCGATTGACGATCTTGCGCAGCCCCTTGGGAGAAAACACTAATTCCGCAAGAGGACGGCTTTTCATTGTGGCGTAATGCATTACGCCTCCGTCATCGGTCAAGCTATGCCCCAGTCCGAACTGGTTGAGCTGCTTGGCAATTTTCGGACAGTCGAGTGGCTAACGGGAATGGGTTAATTGGGCTTCAAAGGCGATAGGGCTGAGGTAATCCAGGGAGGAGTGGCGGCGGTCGGCGTTGTAGTAGGCGAGGTAGCTGGCGATCTCG
>DATKDU010000236.1:0-16336 GCA_035512595.1 Pirellulaceae bacterium | reverse complement strand
GCGCCGCAGGTCAAAAACTGGCCTCCACCTCCGCCCACCCCCCGCGCCACAGCCCGCCGTTGGACTATCTCGCCCCTGCGAAACTGTCAGTCGGCCCAAATCCACTCATCATGACCGGGGCGGTGAGAAATGCGGGCTAATCTTCACTAATCTTCACTAATCTTCACTAATTAGTGAAGATTAGTGAAGATTCCGATCCCGATCACCCAGACCAACTTCACCCCCCGTTCGTCTTCCGGCTCGTGATCCGCGTGCCGACCTTCTCCCCCTTCACCGCGCGAAGGATGTTCCCCGCCTTGCGGAAGTTGAACACCAGGATCGGCATGTTGTGCTCCATGCAGTGGGTGATGGCGGTCGAGTCCATCACGCGCAGGTTCTGCTCCAGCACGTTGCCGTAGTCGAGTTCGCTGTAGAACACGGCGTGCGGGTTTTTCTTCGGGTCGTCGCTGTAGACGCCGTCCACGCTGGTGGCCTTCATCAGGATGTCCGCATCGATCTCCAGGGCTCGCTGGGCGGCGGCCGTATCGGTGGTGACGAACGGACTGCCGGTGCCGGCGGCCAGGATCACGATCCGCCCTTTTTCGAGGTGCCGGCGGGCGCGGCGGCGGATGTAGGGCTCGGCCACCCCCTGCATATGGATGGCCGACATGACGCGGGTGTCCGCGCCAATCGATTCCAGGGCGTCCTGCATGGCCAGGGCGTTGATCACCGTGGCGAGCATCCCCATGTAGTGGGCGGTCGCTTCCTGGATGTTGGCAGAAGCGCTCTTGAAGTGGGCGCCGCGAAGAATATTGCCGCCGCCGACGACAAGGGCGATCTGGCAGCCGGTGTCGGCGGCCGCCTTGACCTCCCGCGCGATCAGCACGACCTCTTCCATGCCGATGCCGCGCTCGCCGGCGTGGCTCAAGCTTTCGCCGGAGAGTTTTAGGACGATGCGGCGGAAGGGTTCTGATGGAGCGGTGGAGGCCATGGTGTTTCGGTTCCGAGTTCGGGGTTTTCAGTTCCAAGTTGGAGGTTTGCCTCAGGTTCGCAACCCGGAACACGAATCTCGGAATCCGGAACTTCCTGGCCGGGTACTACCGACGCACGACCGTTCACGGAGCCGTCAGCGCGTCGAGCGTTTGCCGAATTCGATGGACGATCCGGTCGGAAACCTTGCCAAATTTTTTAACGATGATCGCCTGTGCGAGCGTGTAGATTTTGTCGACTCGAACGGTACCAGGTCGATTTAACGTTCCTTCAACGAGGTCCGCAGAAGTGATTCGAAAGCTGTAGGGGGGCGCAGCCGGATTGGAAGTCATCGCTACGACAATACAATCCGGGGATTGGCGGTTGTATTGGTTCGAGGATACAACAATTACTGGTCGCCTCTTGTGGGACGATAAGTCAGTGAACGGAACTGGAACGAGCACGATCACGCCCTGCTCAGGCATCGTTCCAGTCCTCGTCATCTTCTGGATTATCCCAGAAAGCAGTGCTGCTCTCAGATGCCGCTAAAAGGTCGTCGGCCGATGGGGCTCCATGTTCGACGACGATCACCGTCACTTGCGAGCCCGCCGGCAACGGCACCTGGACCTCGATCCTGCCGTTTTCCGGCACTTCCAAGTCGTAACGAAAGGGCGATTCAGTGGAAGGCATGATCAACTCGATGGCTAATACTGACAACGACGCCCGCCGACCACAATTCTACGCCATACGGACACCGACTCGAACTTGAATCGCGAAGATGTTTATTCCTTCCCCAGCTCCCAGTGCACAAACCGCTTGATCTTCATGCCATTCTGCTCGGCGTACTTGCCGACGCTGATGGCGTTGTCCTTGACGAACGCCTGCTCCAGCAGCACCGTGTTGGCGTAGAAGTTACCTAGCCGCCCTTCGACCATCTTGTCCACGATGTTGGCGGGCTTGCCTTCCTTGAGCGCGGCATTGCGCAAGATTTCCCGCTCCTTCTCGACCAGCGCCGGGTCGAGGTCTTCCTTGCGAAGTGCCGCCGGCCGCATGGCCGCGATGTGCATGCTCACGTCCTTGGCGGCCAGGTCGCTGCCCCCTTCGACTTCCACCAGCACGCCGCTGATCGTGCCCGCGTTGTGACTGTAGCCGCCACAAGTACCGTCGATGCGGGCCAGCCGGCCAACTTTGAACACCTCGCGAATGCGGTTGAACAAATCATCTTTGACGTCGCCCAGCTTGAGACCGGGCTTGCTCGGCGACGGCTGGCTGAGCAGTTCCTCGGCAGTGCTCGCGCCCGGTCCGGTAGCAAGTTGCTGAGCCAGGTCGTTGGCCAGTTGGACGAATTCCTCGTGTCCGGCGACGGGAGCGCTCTCGCACTTCAGCTCGACGATGGCGCCCGTTTTCTTGTCCAGGCCGCTGTAAATGCTGAACCGGCCAAACGCCGTCTCGCGGTCCTGCCGCCCGCCTTGCGTCGCAATCCCTTTTTCGCGGATGTAGGCCACCGCCTTGTCCTCATTTCCCTCGGACGCGGACAGAGCCTCCTTGCACAACATCATGGAAACGCCGGTTTTTTTGCGCAGCTCATTGACTGCCGCGGCACTGATCTGGGCCATGGTTCTCTCCTGCAATATGAATTTGGTCGGTAAATATCGGACTAGCGGGCGACAAGAACGGTTCGGGACGCCAAATCCTAAATCCGAAGCACCAAGCACCCAACGAATCCAAAATCGAAAGCCTGAAATGTTCCAAGCGACGAATCACCGTCTTTTAGGATCTCGGTGATTCGGATTTGCTTGGAAATTGGTGCATGGTGCTTGGAATTTCCGCCGCCGCAGCGGTTAAGCTGGCTGCAGTTCCTTGTCCTTATCCGGCACGGGCTCCGACTTGTCCTTGTCCTTGTCCTTATCCTTGGCGCGGGCGGCGGCCGACTGCGAGCCGACGAGGATGGCTTCCGCCAAATGCCGCATGATCAGCTCGATCGAGCGAATGCCATCGTCGTTGCCGGGGATCGGCAGGTCGATCAGGTCGGGATCGCAATCGGTGTCGATGAGCGAGACGGTGGTGATCCCCAGGGCCCGAGCTTCCTTGACGGAGTTCTTCTCCTTGGACGGATCGACGATCACCAGGCACTCGGGCATGCGATTGAGGGTCCGCAGACCGTTGAGGTTGCGGTACATCTTGCGGTACTCGCGGGCGAGTGCCGCCTGCATCTTTTTCGAGTAGGTGTTGATTTCCTCGCCGCTGCGGATCTTCTCAACCTCTTCCAGCCGCGTGAGCCGGCTGCGAACCGTGCGGAAATTGGTCAGCGTGCCTCCCAGCCAGCGCTCGGCGACGAACGGCATATGGCAGCGGAGCGACTCCCGCTCCAGGGCGGCACTGGCCTGCCGCTTGGTTCCGACGAACAGGACGAGGCTCCCCTGGGCGGCGACCTGGGCCAGGTATTTCTTGGCCCGCAGAAGACCGCGAATCGTCTCGCGGACGTCGATGATGTGAATCCCGTTTTTGCGGGCGTAGATGTACGGGGCCATCTTGGGATTCCACCGGCTGGCCCGGTGACCGAAATGCGCGCCCGCTTCGACAAGCTCCTGAACCAATGACTCTGGCACGTTGCTTTCACTCCTGGCCGGCACGGCGATGGAAACTTAGGACAGGTTTTCACCTGTCCAAACAATTGAGGACAGGTTGGAAACCTGTCCTGCGAGATTCCCACAGGTCGAACCTTCACCTCGACCGGCACTTGCTAAAAATTGGAAACCCCGCCGAAGACCCCTTCGGCATGGGGAATCCATCAATTTACCGGGGGCTTGGAGGGGGGTCAATGCAGGCGCCGCCCGCGCCTGCGAGCGTCAAATTGGCGTAGTTGAGCAAAAAAAATGATTGCATGAACGCTCACCTGGGGACTTTGGCCAAACCCTGTCGGCTGGGCAACTCCTGCCTCCCGTGCGCTTCGTAGTGATGATCGGCCAGTTTGCGGACGAAGCTATCCGAAAGCGGCGTAGTGGTTGCGCCGAATGTGACCGTTGTGAGGGCTCTCGCATGACATCGCTTGCTTCGTGGGCAGCGCCGTCGCGGCTTTTCCTGCTGGCAGCCTCGCTGCTAGCGGTTTTGTCATGCCTGAGCGGTCAGGCCAGCGGCCAGATCTCGGGCCGGGCCATCGCGCAGCCCTACTTCGACCACGACTGGCACGCCCGCTTCGACCACTGCCGCTGGCGGCCGGTCTACTGGGGCTTCGATCCATTCGCGACGGTGGGGGAAGATTGCCAGGACGAAGAAACGGGAACCTGCCGGTACGGATTCGTCGCCCATCGGCCCAACGCGTGGTACGTGGCGGCCGATTTTGTGCCGATGACGTTCGACTGGAGCCACGACCTCGAGCTGGCGCGATTCGGAGAGGCCGGCGACACCGCCCTGAGCACCTCGGACTTGGATGTGGAATTCGACAGCGGGATGCGAATCACCGTGGGGCGGACGCTCGGCGGCTGCTACCAGGTGGAAGGGATCTACCAGGGCATTTACTCCTGGGATGATACGGCTGCCGCGGCCAGTCCGGATGGAATCCAGGATTTCACCAACTTTCTCGATGCCTTCACGACGGAGACGGGGACGCAAGCCTCCACCAGCATCTTCGCCAAAATGCAATCCGCGGAAGTGAATTTTCGCGCCTGGCTCGACATGCCGCCGGGGCCGTTCGACGTGCAGCTTCTGGTCGGGGCGCGGTACATGAACATCAACGAAGATTTGCGGTTTGGCATCGATGAGCCGGCCAGCAACGTGCTCGTGCAAACGAACAACGACCTGTGGGGGGTGCAACTCGGCGTCGATCTCAAGTGGCTCGTTCACCCGCGGGCCTATATCCACTTCGACGGCAAAGGGGCCATCTGCCACAACAACGCTTCGCTGGCCACGGCGCTCAACGGGGCTGGCGACGTCGCTGCCGGCGACCGCACGGCCTTCGTCGGCGACCTCCTGTTGACCGCCAACTGGCAGATGACGCCGTCCTGGTCGATCCGCGCCGGCTACCAGGCGATCTTCGTCCACGGCGTCGCCATCAGCGCCGACAACCTGGCGGCCAACGCGGCACTGCTCGACGCCGGCGAGCCGGTAGACCTCGACGACCGCGGCGAAGTGGTCTACCACGGGCCGGTGCTGGGCGTGATGTGGGCACGGTAGGGGAAGCAGGCTACTTGAAGTATCGCGATGTGATGTCCATCGCGCCGTGCAGCACTCGGGTGATTTCAACCGGGTTCGTTGCCCGAAAGAAAATCACGTAGTTGCCAACTGAAAAGCACCTCAGTCCGGGCGAAAGTTCGTCGCACGCAGTGCCGCTTACGGGAAAAGTGGCGAGCGTTTCTTTGCAAACGTTGCGAATCTCGGCAACCACTCGCTTGGCGGCCCGCGCGCTGTCTTTGCGAATATGGGCGGCAATCGACCGCAAATCGGCTATTGCCGGCTTCGTAAAGAAACAACGGCTCACGATTCTTGCTGCTCCGCTTCATCAAGCTCCCTAAGGATCTCGTCAAAGACCTCTTCGCCATCGTACAATTCGCCCCTCTCTGCCGAATCAATTCCCTCTTGAATCAGCGCCTTCAGCTCGGCGAACTTTCGCTGACGCTCCGCATCCGATTCGAGCAGCCGAAGTGCGGCGACAACGACATCGGATTCGGACGCATAAGCGCCGCTGGCGACTTTCGCCTTGACGATCGCCTCGATCTCGGCCGGAAGCTTAATGGTCATTACCCGCGCTCCGCAGAAGCGATTGGCTTGCCTTTCGACAAGTATAACCCGCCACGCGGCCGAAATGCAGCTACTCCAAGTCGCTGACGCTCTTCACCGCGATGCGGGACGCCGAGCGTCCCCGCTTCCCTGATCCCCAGGTCGTAGCGGATAATCGGCGGCGAATGAGGGCGACCCTGCTTCATGGTGATCTGCGATGCGACGGGAAACAGTCTTTGGTTCCGGCCTGGCAACAGCGGCCGTTTTGTCGGCGCTGGTCGGCTGCTCGTCGCAGGCTGGTGCGCCGACCGACGCACCGCAGCCGCCACCCGCGGCCAGGACCGAGGCGGGAGCGACGCCGGACCCGCGGGCAAAGGGATTTCCTTCTGAGTTAACGGGAGATGACGCGGCGAAGGACGCCGCAGGGAGCGGTGACGACTCCGCGACTGCCGACGTGCCGGCACTCATCGCCGGCTTTCAGTCCGCCTATTCGGTCCGCGTTTTTGAAACCACCGAGCAGTTTCGCAAGCTGCCGGCCGACGTGCGCCGCAGCGTGCTGGCAGAGCTTTCGGCCCAAGAGGACGCCAGTGTGCGGCACAACGCCTGGCGGGCGTTTGCCGCATGGGCTGCGCGGGAAGATGTGCCGACGCTGATCGCGGCGCTCGAAAGCCCGTACGAAGACGTCCGTTCAGCAGCGCTCGCCTTGCTGGCCCGCTTTCCCAATGCCGAGACGATCGGCGTGCTGACCAAGGTGCTGGAGGATCCGCTGCGCCGCGAGCGGGCGGAGGAACTGCTCGTCAGCGTCGGTCCTGCTGCCGAGCAGGCGCTGCTGGCCTACGTCACGCACACCGACGCCGGCCTGCGCACCGCCGCCTGGCGCATCCTCGGCCAGATCGGCACGCGCAAGAGCCTGCTGTTGCTCGAGCAGGCAGCCACGCAGGCCGACTTCCAGAAAGACCCGGAGTTGAAAGATGCCATGCAGCGGATCAGGGAGAGGCTGAGGAGGTAGCGGCCATTGCGGATTGCGGATTGCAGATTCGTTCCGCCAACTGAAATCCGCAATCATCAATCCGCAATCAATACCTGATCCACCCCAAATACTCCCAGTACTCAAAGATCCACGGGTGGGAGAAGGGGTGCATGGCGCTGTAGGTGGCGGAAAAGGCGCTGAGGGCCAGCAGCACCAGGCAGAACCAGCACCAGCGGCGTGAATCGGACAGGCGATCGACCGCCGGCAGCATCGCCATCAGCCATAGCGGCGCTAGCCAGAGCAGCCACCTCAAGCAGCTGCTCACCCCACCGTAGTTACGGTCGATCAGCGGCCGCGACAGATAAAAGCCCAGCACCACCAGCGAAATCAATACGACGGCAATCGACAGGTCGCGCCAGTCGCGGTCGCGACCGGTAAGTCCGATCGCCACGCCGGCCACTGCCAAGAGCCAGATCGGCGTCAGCGAAAAGAGCCCGTGATGGCCGATCAGGCAGTGCAAAGCGTAAATCGCGTGCGACTTCTCTCCGCGATCGACTCCTTGCAGCTTCCCGCTCCCCCAGTAGCTGCCGGGAAATTCATACCAGTTTCCCCAGCGGCGGATTTTCACTTCGCTGGTCTCATGGTCGTAGACGACCGCATACCGCTCGCTGGCCTGCGGATCGGTCAGCACCCAGCGGCTGGGCGTGGCCGACGCCTCCAGCCCGCTGTGGCTCGAAACTGCAATGCCGGCTTTGGCCAATACGTCCATCGCGATTTGCTTCACTTCGCCCTCGTCAGTCGAGTCGTCCCCTGACTCCTCCCCGCCGTCACCAAGCTCGGTTTCGATCGCCGCCGTGGCCAGCACGGCTCCATCCTTCCGCTGTGCATACGGCGGCTTCCAAGTGCCGTGTGCCAGATAGTTTGTCCCCACGGCTGCCAGGCCGATTAGGAGTGCGGGGGGCAGGAACCAGATGAGCGTCTGCCGCGGCGACTGCTGCACGAGCACGCCGGCCACCACAGCGAAGAAGGCGAGTGCAGGCAGTTCGCAGGTTGCTGCAAAGGCGGCGAACAGCCCCGCGCCGGCAAACCGCCACCATTCTTCCTGGCGCTGCCAGCAAATGGGCAAGAGGCAGGCGAGGGTCAGGGCGACGCACACGGCCGCCGGGAGATGATTGTTGAGGACGATCGCAAAGGTCGTCAGGTACGTCCCGCCGCAGGCCGCGGCGACGACGAACAGCCGCCCCCAGTTGGTCGTGCCGTATTTTTCCACCAGCCAGGCCAATGCCAGAAGCGCCAGACCCAGCGGCAGGACGTTGGTGATCAGCAGCATGATTCGCGCGACGTAGAACGGCTTCTCGGCCAACGTCGCACCGGTGAATTTCTGCACGAGCCAGTACTCGCCGGCCAGCACCGTGGGCAGCAGCGTCGGCTTGCTCGAGTAATAGTGCCACTGGCCGACGCCACTTTTGTGATAGACGACGTCGATGCTGTACCAGGGACGATTCCGCTCGCCGTTTTCCTTGAAGATCACGCGGTCGATCGCGTACGCCCCCTCATCGACCAGCGACCGGATCGTCGCCCAGCGGCTACGATCGTTGGCGCTTAAGAACGGCGATGGATCGGCCCGGCTGCCGTTGTGGACTTGCATCACGCGGGCGGCCATCGCCCCCAGCGAGACGGCAATGAGCAATCCGTACACTGACCAACGGCAATAGTCCGTCGCAGTGGATTCCGTTGACTTCATGAGCGAGTGCCGTGGCACGCGAGGAACTTGCACGCCAGAATCGGCATTCCATTCTAGCTCTTTTCCCGACTGGGTTTTCAGGATTGAGCGGGATGCGCCGATAATTCGGCGAAAGAGGGTAGAGGCCAGAGGTCAGAAAGCACCTCCTTGACCTCCGACCTCACCCACGCGCTGCTTCACCGAGTACGTCGCCGCGCTGTGGCCGTAATAGGCGGTGAACAACTCGGCCAGAAAGCCCATCGAGATGAACTGGGCGCCGAGCAGCAGTGCCGCGATGGAGTACAGTACGGCCGGCCGGTTGTGCAGGTCCTCCATTTCCCAGGCCGGAAATATCTCCTTCACGACCCAGTATCCGGCCAGATACGCCAGTCCGCCAAAACCGAGAGCAAACGACGCGATCCCCAGCGTCCCCAATAGATGCTGCGGCCGGTGCGTAAAGCCGGTGAGGAAATAGACGGTGAGGAGGTCCAAAAATCCTTTTACGATCCGCGACACGCCGTACTTGCTCTTGCCGAATTCTCGCGGCCGGTGCTCGACGACCACTTCTCCCACGCGAAAGCCGCGGGCCGCGGCCAGCACGGGAATGAACCGGTGCAGCTCGCCGTAAATCCGCACCTCCGACAGCACCTCCTGGCGGTAGCACTTGAAGCCGCAGTTGTGATCGTGCAGTCGAACGCCGGTCAGCCAGCCCACCAGCCAATTGAAAACGCGGCTGGGGAGCACCTTGTGCCACGGGTCGTGCCGCACCTTCTTCCAGCCGCTGATCACGTCCAGCTCGTCGGTCATCGCCGCCAGAAACCGCGGGATCTCGCGCGGATCGTCCTGCAAGTCGGCATCGAGCGTGAAGACAAACTCGCCGCTGGCTTCTTGGAAGCCGGCCGAGAGGGCCGCCGCCTTGCCGAAGTTGCGGCGGAAGCGAATGCCGCGGACGCGGGCGTCTTCGCTGGCCAGCCGCTCGATCACGCGCCACGATCCATCGGTCGAGCCGTCATCGACGAAGATGATCTCCAGGTCGTGTTCCTGGTCGCGCGCCACTTCCACCAGCTCGGCGTGCAGTGCCGACAGGCTTTCAGCTTCGCAAAAGACGGGTATGACGGCGGAGAGGGAAGGCACGGGAGGGTTCAGGGTTCAGGGTTCAGGGTTCAGGGTTCAGGGTTCAGGGTTCAGGAGCCAGGAGTCAATGGATCGAACGGTTCACCATTCAAGCTAATTCAAGACCAGGCTGTTTGCTTCTGACCCCTGGCCGCTGGCGTGAGATTAACGCCAGGGGCGAAATGGGGCGAGATGGCTTCGGCCGACCAATCGCGGCACTCGGCGGCTATAATCCTCTGTTTTACGCGACGCGAGGAGCCGCCGCTTGCTCGAAATATTGTTTATTCTGCTGCTTTCCGGCCACTTGATGCTGGCGAACGTGGCCGCCGGTGGTCCGCTGGTCTGCATCTGGCTGGAGTGGAAAGCCCGCGGCAATCGCGACCCGCTGGCCAGCCAGGCGGCCGATTATCTGGCCACCTGGTCGCTGGGGTCGCTTCTCGGCGGCGCGGTCGTGGGGGTCTTGCTCGGCGCCATGCTGTGGAACGACGCCTATCGCGACCTGTGGATGGAGCGGCTGGGGCACAAGGCGAGGTGGGCGATTGGCGAGTTCGGCGTGTCGCTGGCGGTGATTGCCGGTTACTGGTTGTGGCGCAAGGCTCGCCCCGGCGCGAGTGCGGCCGTTGCCGCGGTCCGCATGTTCCTGCTCGTGTTCACCTCTACGAACCTGCTCTATCACTTTCCGCCGCTGTTTCTGGTCGCCGCCCGCTTGTCGGATGCCGGTGCTAGCGGTCCAGCGGTCACCCCGGCCCTGTTTCGCCAGGAGATGGCCCGCGGAGAAGTGGCCTCGCTCTCGACCCACTTCACGCTCGCTTCGCTGGCGATGGTCGGCGTTCTGCTGCTCGGTCTGGCGCTGCGACACCAGCGCCGCGGCGGCAGCGACGAAGAGTACGGGCGGCTGGCGCGCTGGGGGGGCTGGATCGGCCTGGTCCCGTCGCTGCTCCAGTTGCCCGTCGGCCTGTGGGTCCTGGGGACCATCTCGGCGACGATGCAAAGCCGGCTGATGGGGAGCCACCTGCTGGCCACCGGGTGCTTCCTGCTGGGGCTGCTCGGCGCCTTGTGGCTGATGCGCGAGCTGGCGGCCATTGCCCTGGGCGAGCGCGAACGGAGCCAGCTCATCCGCGTCATGGCCCTGATGGTGGCGGTCGTCGTGCTGATGACCGCCGGCCAGCAACTGGCCCGTGTGCGCCCTGCCGCCAACACTTCAGCCGCCGCTACTTTGCATTAGCCCCATGACCCTCGAAAACATCCTCCTGAAAGACGATGCCGCCGGCAGCGTCGCCGAGATTATTCCCGCTTTGGGCTTCAACTGCCATCGCTTTGCCGCGATGCACGCCAGCAGGCCGGTCGAGGTGCTGTATGCCGCGGAGAATTTTGCCCGCGGCACGGAGCGGGCGTCGGGCAGCGGCACTCCGATTCTGTTTCCCTTTCCGGGGCGGATTGCCGGCACGACGTTCGTCTGGGAGGGAAAGTCGTATCCGCTGGAGGCGGGGGACGGCCGCGGCAATGCAATCCACGGGTTCGTGCATACGCGGCCGTGGCGAGTGCTGGAGCAAACGCCGACGCGCCTCGTGGGGCAGTTCCACGCATCACAAGACGATCCATCACTCCAAGGCCGCTGGCCGAGCGATTTTCGCATCACGGCAACTTACACGCTGGCCGGAACATCGCTGGCGATGCACTACCTGTGCGAAAACTGCGGCGATGCACCCCTGCCGTGCGGACTGGGGACGCATCCCTATTTTCGCTTGCCGCTCGGCGGCTCAGACGCCGGAGCGTGCCTCGTGCGGCTGCCGGTGCGTGAGTGGTGGGAACTGGCCGAGATGCTGCCGACGGGGCGGAAGTTTCCGGTGGACAACGCCGAGCAGTTTGCGGCGGGGCAGAAGTTTGCCGACATGAAGTTCGACGACGTGTTCACCGAGTTGACGTTTGCGGACGGCTGGTGCCGGCCGTCGATTCACGATCCCAGCGGCGCGACGGTCACCGTGGCCTTCGACGCAGCCTTTCGAGCATGTGTCGTCTACACGCCGCCGCACCGCGAAGCGATCTGCATCGAGCCGTACACCTGCGTGGCGGGGGCGTTTGTCTTGGCTGAGCGGGGGATCGACGCGGGCGTGCGTGTTCTGCCCCCCGGCGGGTCGTTCGAGGCGCGGGTCGAATTTCGTGTCACATAGGGCTTCCGGAGGAGGAGCGGGAACACTGATCTTCACTAACTAATTCTCGCTGATGATCATCAGTGGAGATTAGCGGGAATTAGTGTTCCCCCCCCTTTCTGTCGTCGAATGGCGGCGAATGAAAGCCGAACTCATTTTTTTTCGTTCGATGCCTCTTGTTCCACCGGCAATTTCCCGGCTTTGATCCGCTCGCCATAGGTCGTGCCGTCGGCCGCTTTCTCGGCCTCGGCCTTTTCGAGTCCCTCCAGGATGTACTTCTTGGAGGCCTCGATGTTGGTATTGAGCTTCTCGAACTCGGCCTTGGTGAGAAATTTGCCGACCACCTTGCCGTAGTCGTTGTTCTCCTTGTTCTCCTTGTCGGTGGCCAAATGACAGATCTTGCAGTTGGCGGCGCGCGCCGCTTTGACGAACTCCTCGTTCTTGTTGCCGGTCAGGTATTTCTGCCGCCAGCGGAGGCCGAAGGGAGCGATGGCCTCTGCCGGCGCCGCGAGGCAGGCGATGAAGAAGGCCGCCACGCAGAAACCAAGCAATACCTTCTTCATCGCAGCGTTCCTGACGTCATCCATTGGTCATTGGCGTAGTGCACTCGCCCCGCGAGTGCACAAAACGAGCCCCAAACTGGGAATTGGTTGCGATCCCGTATCAACGGCTTCATCGAGTCCCATTGGGCACTCGCGGAGCGGGTGCCCTACAAACACTAGGCCCCCGGCAGCTTCCCTTCCTTGAGCTTCTCGCCGTAGGTCTTTCCGTCGGCCCCCTTCTCGCCCTCGGCTTTGTCGAGACCTTCCAGAATGTATTTCTTGGCCGCGTCGAGATCGGTCTTGATCTTGTCGTAATCCGCCTTGGTCAGGTATTTCTTGACCGCCTTGCCGTAGGGATTGTGGTCTTTCTTGCTTTTGCTGTTGGGGTCGTGGCAGACGTTGCAGTTGGCCGTCGTCACCGCTCTCTTGAACGCATCGTCTTTGCTTCCCTCCACGTATTTCCCCTTCCACTGGAGGCTAAAGGGCGGCAGTGCGATGGCGGGAAGGGCCAGCAGCACCAGGGTCAGGACCACGACGGATCGTGTCACCATTTGCATTCTCATCTTCGCAAGCTCCTCAGGTGAAGCGAGATCATCAGCGCCGGCACGCGATCGACCTCGCTCCAGCGCAACAAAAAACCGGGCCGCCACGGAGGCAGCCCGGTCAATTATGAATTGGGAGTCGGGCCTTTGCCACTAGCTACCCGAGGGGAGCGAGCCGGCCTTGAGCAAATCGCCGTAGGTCTTGCCGCTGGCGGTCTTCTCAGCTTCCGCCTTGGCGAGCCCCTCCTGAATCAACTTTTTGGCGGCTTCCATGTCGGCCTTCACCTTGTCGAATTCGGCCTTCGTGAGAAATTTGCCGACGGCCTTGCCGTATTCGTTCTTATCTTTCTTGCTCTTGCTGGCGGCGTCGTGGCAGACGTTGCACTTGGCCTCGCCGACTGCTTTCACGAACGTTTCGTTCTTGTTCCCCTCGACATACTTGCCGGTCCATTCCTTGCTGAATGGGGGGAGCGCCAGCGCCGGGCTGACGAGAACGGCGGCGGCAAACGCAGCCAGACAAAAAGTGACAACGATCTTTTTCATGCTCCAAACCTCCGGATGGGGAAATTGATGGCCGTGCTGGCACAGATTGGGCCGACGCTGGCGAGCGCCGGCCCACCGTCTTGGTGGGCACAAACAGGCGGGCAGGCTTCCAGTAGAATTCGGACCGTTTTTCCTGTCAAGGAACAGGTCGGCTGCAACAAGGCTCCGCCGGGATTTTGGGGCTAGCACCCGCAAAGTTTACGGAATTTTTACATCCGGCAGCCGGTTCTTGCGGACACGCGCAATGTATCTCATCAACGCCGCCTATTCCGTTAGCCGCCCCGCTTCGGCCAAGGCCCGCACGATGCAATCCGCCACGGCGGCCGTGTCGCATTCCGTGGCGACTTCCAAGTCGCTGGACGAGGCGGCCGTCGGGCGACGGTCGAAGATCGTCATCCCGCGGGTCAGCTCTCCCCGCGTCTCTACATCTCCTTCCAGCTCGCGCGTCACAAACAACTCAGGGTGCAAAGCGGCGGCAATCGCCACCGCGTCGTGCAGGTGGATCATCTCCAGCCCCAGCTCGTGCCGGTACGTGCGATAGAGGTGCGGCAGGATTTTTCGTAGCAGCCCCCCAGCCCGCGTCGATTCGCTCGGCAGGTGATCGCTCAGCCCCAGCGACCACGTCACCTGGCTGGTAACGTCCAGCGGGATGATCGTCTTGGTGGCCTGCGAACGAATCACTTCGCGGGCCGATTCCGGATCGCTGAAAAAATTGAACTCAGCGCACTTCGTCGCGTTGCCAATGCCGTTGACGCTGCCCCCCATGATCACCAAGCGGCCGAGTTGCGTGTAAAGATGGGGATCGCGGGCCAGGGCGCGGGCCATGTTGGTCAGCGGTCCCAGGCAGATGACCGTCACCTCGCCGGGAGCGGCTTTCACTTCGTCGCAGATCAGCTTTTCCGCCGGATGCTGCCGCACCAGCTCGGAGACCGCCAGGCCGGCGTTCCCCAGGCCGTCCTTGCCGTGGATGTGGTAAGCGAACGGAGCGCTGGGGTTGTCGCTGGGGCTGGCCACGCCGGTCCGCGGCATTCGCGGCGGATCGAGCCGCTCGATGATCGCCTGCACGTTGCGCGACGCCTGATCGGCATCGACGTTCCCTTCGACGGCCGTGACGGCGACCACTTCCAGCCGCGGGTCGAAGAGCGCCATCGTGAGCGCAACGGCATCGTCAATGCCGGGGTCGCAATCGATGATGACTTTACGTGCCATGTGGCGGCTCAAGGGAGTGAAGTGGGCATTTTAGCGGATTAGGTCGCGCGGGCGTAGGTCGGGGCCTTGCGCAAGTCGCCCGGCCGGTGCCCGCTGGCACTGCGCAGCGATTATACTGAGCGGCCGATCGGACATTTGCCCGCATCGCACATCCCGACTCTCCGCGGAGGATCTTCCATGCGTACCACTCTGGCGACTCTGGCTCTCGTACTCTTCTCGGCTGTATCCGGCTGGGCCCAAACCGAAAAACCGGTCAGCGTGCTGATCATCACCGGGGATCACGGCCACAACTGGAAGGAGACGACGCCGTTTCTCAAGGAAGTGCTCACCAAGGCGGGACACAAGGTGGCCGTCACCGAAAAGCCGCGCCTCGATCTGATCGGGGCCAACCTGGCGAAGTACGACGTGCTGCTCTTCAACTATCGCAACACGGCCAAGGGGGCGATGGACAATGCCGACAGCGTCTGGAACGAAGACAACCAGCGGGCGTTCGTGGAGGCGATCGAGTCGGGCAAGGGGCTGGTCGTCTATCACCACGCCTCGAGCGCCTTCACCGGCGCCGGCGAGTTCGACAAGTTGTTTGAAAAGGTGACTGCCGGCGGCTGGCGCAAGCAGGGGCACCACGGCAAGATGCACGAGTTCACGGTCAAGACGCAGAAGGAGCACCCGATCACCCGCGGCATCAAGTCCTTCAACCACGGCCGCGACGAGCTGTACCAGAATTCGCTGATCACCGAGGGGAGCGAGGTGCTGGTGACGGCGTATTCCGATCTGTCGAAGGACCCCAAGAACACGGGCAAGGACGAGCCGATGGTGTGGGTCAACAAGTTCGGCAAAGGTCGCGTCTGCCAGAACGCCCTGGGGCACGACGTCGAGGCGATGAAGAGCGCGGGCTTCCAGACGCTGCTTGTGCGGTGCGTGGAGTGGGCGGGGACGGGAGAGACGACGACGAAAGCACCGGCGGAGTTGGGGAAGTAGGGCGTCGATAACTTTTCAGCCAATAATCGGGCTTGCCCAGGCGTCTAATTTCCGCGTTAGGCAGCAAGGGTTGCTGACCGAGAAAGTACATTCATGACGGGCGTCGTTAACTCAATGTTCGGCCTTTCGGTCCCGCATGGAAAGCTTCACGAATGTATCCGCTTGCTGGAAGACGGCCTTCGTTCCATCAAGGAAACACCATACCATGCAATACTCGGTCATGATTTTCTCCACCATCTCGATGACGCTGCTGAGTTTATCTCCGACTTTTTCACTGCCGCTAGCCGAAACAGCCCGATTGGTGCCATGTACTTCGAAATGAACGGGTTCACCATTAACCCCGACCGCTGGTATTTCAATGGCTTCGCGTACGAAAAGGGCGGAGATATTTGGGACCTAACGTGGAACACGGATTGGCTCACGCCTTGGGACCACGAAACGGCGGAGTTCACACTTACCGGAATGGAAGCGGTTCAACAGGCATTTGGCTCCTTGTATTGTGACGAGAAGCAGCCGCTCGGTGTCAGACTCGCAGGAGAGATAACCGAGCATCTTGTGGTGGCTCGCTTCAACGAACTGATCGGGTCGGCTCACAGAGTTGCAAAAGAAGACTGTCCAAAGCTCGATGGATTCCCAATCCTGTCCACCGCGCACGAGTGGGACTGCCTCTATCCGTCGCAGTAGCAGCCCAACCGACGGCTGAAGCTTGGGAAGCCGGGGGCCTGACACGAGTTTCATTTTTGAGAGGAGCAACAATGAATCGCGCTGCCGTCGGATTGCTCTTGATCCTATTTGGTCTCGACGTCGGAGAGGTTCTCGCTCGGGACACAGCCCCTTGGTCACATACGCCGATGCGGCCGATGCCGGTCGCTCGCTTCAAGCCGCTGGCGGAAGGCCCCAAG
>DATKDU010000235.1:0-12554 GCA_035512595.1 Pirellulaceae bacterium | reverse complement strand
TTGCACACACAACCACGCCATCCTTGGCTCCTTCCTGACCCCCAGCACTACCACCCCTCCTTGGATTACGGCCTATTCTCTACCCCATTTCACGTCCCCGTGGAATCCGAATGTCTCACCAGGGACCGTGCGGGGTATAAGATGGTCCTGTAGCGGCGTCTTTCCCGGCGGCATTCTGCTTCCGCCCGCCGCTCGCACACCCGCATCGATGACCAGCCATGCAAGACTTCGAAAAACTGGGCGTGTTCTATCTCGGTCGAGGATACGATCTAAGTGCGGCCAGGCCGCGCGAGGATTTGATCCTCTACGACGCCAAAGACCTCACGACCCATGCGCTCTGCGTCGGCATGACTGGCAGCGGCAAGACGGGGCTCTGCATGACGCTGCTCGAGGAAGCCGCCATTGACGGCATTCCGGCGATCATCATCGATCCCAAGGGGGATCTGGGAAATCTGCTGCTGTCGTTTCCGGATTTGAAGCCCGAGGACTTCGCGCCGTGGATCGATCCGGCGGAAGCGGCCCGCAAAGGGCAATCGCCGGAAGAGTTTGCCGAGACCACAGCCGAGACATGGAAGAAGGGACTGGCCGACTGGGGCCAGACGCCTGAGCGCATCCATAAGTTTCGCGATGCGGTGGACATCGCCATTTACACGCCGGGTTCCAGCGCCGGCCTGCCGCTGGCAGTGCTCAAGTCGTTTCACGTGCAGCCGGAGAACACGTTGAAGAACGCCGACGCACTGCGCGAGTCGGTGAGCGCGGCGGCGTCGGGCTTGCTCGGGCTGCTCGACATCGACGCCGATCCGCTGACCAGCCGCGAGCACATCCTGCTGGCCAACATCCTGGACCATGCGTGGCGTGCAGGACATGGACTGGACATGGCGGGGCTAATCAGGGCCATCCAGTCGCCGCCGCTGGAGAAGATTGGCGTCATGGACCTGGAAAGCTTCTTTCCCGCCAAGGACCGATTTGCCCTGGCGATGCAGCTCAACAACGTGCTCGCTTCCCCCGGCTTCGCGGCCTGGATGGAAGGGGAGCCGCTCGACGTGCAGAGGCTCCTCTATACGAAGGAAGGCAAGCCGCGGCTGTCGATCCTGTCGATTGCTCACCTGTCCGATGCCGAGCGGATGTTCGTCGTCACGATGCTGCTGTCGGAGGTGATCGGCTGGATGCGGCAGCAGTCGGGGACAAACTCGCTAAGGGCGCTGCTCTACATGGACGAGGTGTTCGGCTACTTCCCGCCGAGCGCCAATCCGCCGAGCAAGACGCCGATGCTCACGCTTCTCAAACAAGCGCGGGCGTTCGGGCTGGGTGTGGTATTGGCCACGCAAAACCCGGCCGATCTCGATTACAAGGGGCTTGCCAACTGCGGCACCTGGTTCCTGGGTCGGCTGCAAACCGAGCGGGATAAGCTGCGTGTGCTTGATGGGCTGGAAGGAGCTTCGACTGCGGCTGGCGCAAAGTTTGACCGGAGCACGATGGACAAGATTCTCTCGGGGCTGCGAAATCGCGTCTTTCTGATGAACAACGTCCATGAAGACGAGCCGGTCGTGTTTCAAACGCGATGGGCCATGTCGTATCTCCGCGGGCCGCTGACGCGGGAGCAGATTGCGACGCTAATGGGGCCGCGAAAGGGGGCAATGTCCACAGCGCCGGCGAAGGATGAGCCCGCCATGGCAGCCGCAAGCTCGTCGGTCGCTGGCGCAGTAGCTCAGCGGCCAGTCCTGCCGCCAGAGATTGTCGAGCGGTTCATGCCGCGGCGCGGGCTCGTGCCGCAGGACGCCAGGATCGTCTATCGGCCGGCCGTGCTGGGGATGGCCAAGGTTCACTTCGCACAAAAGGCAACGGGGGTGGATGTCTGGAAGACGCTCTCGCTGCTGGCGGCTATCGATGAAACGGCCGGACCCGATGTGTGGACTGAAGCTTCGGTGCTGGAGGAGGAGACTCCAGAGCTGGAAACACAGCCGGAAGCGGGGGCTGGATATGCTGAGCTGCCCGCAGAATTGTCACGTCCCAAGACATACGCCTCGCTTTCGACGTCGCTCAAGGATCACCTCTATCGCCATCAGAAGCTCACGCTACAGAAGTGTGCGGCACTCAAGCAGGTCTCACAGCCAGGAGAAAGCGAATCGGATTTCCGCGTGCGGCTGTCGCAGCGCGGCCGTGAGACGCGCGACGCCGCGGTCGAGAAGCTGCGCCAGAAATATGCGCCCAAGATTGCTGCGCTGCAGGAACAGGTTCGGAAGGCCGAGGCTCGCGTGGAGCGCGAAAAAGCGCAGGCCAGCCAGCAAACCTTTTCGACGGTGCTGTCGATGGGCTCGTCGATCCTGGGAGCGATGTTCGGTCGCAAGCTGATGAGCTCGACCAACCTTACGCGGGCCGCCAGCTCGATGCGGGCTGCCGGCCGCGCCGTACAGCAGCGGCAGGACGTGGCGCAGGCTAGCGAGTCGGTGGAGGCCGTGCAGCAACGGTTGGCCGCACTGGAAGCCGAGTTCCAGGCCGAAGCAGCGAAGCTTCAGGCCGGATTCGACGCCGCTACGCTGGAGCTGGAAGAAATCGCCGTTCAACCGAAGAAGACCGACGTCACGGTCGGTGAGGTGGCGCTCGTCTGGGAGCCGTGGATCGTGAAGGGGGACGGGACCATGGAGCAAGCAGGTTGATCCAGCCTACCGCCGCGCTTCGCGCACGAAGTGCGAAAGTTCGGGGACGATGATCCTCTCCATTGCCAGCCGCACGCCGGCGGGCGAGCCGGGCATGGTGAGGACGACCTTGCCGCGGGCGATGCCGCCGACGGCGCGGCTCAGGCAGGCGGCCGGGCCGATCTCCTCATAGCTGAGCATGCGGAAGATCTCACCGTAGCCGGGCATCGGCTTGTCCAAGAGGCCGCTGACGGTCTCATACGTTTGGTCACGGCTGGTGACACCCGTGCCGCCGGTGAGGAGGATGGCGTCCACATCGCCACGGCCGCAGAGATCGTCGAGGAGTGGACGCATGCGAGCCGGATCGTCGGGAACGATCTCGCGCTGGACGATCTGATGGCCGGCAGTCTTCAGATGGTCGATCACCGACTGGCCGCCGCGATCGTTTTCCAGCGTGCGCGTGTCGCTGACGGTAATGACCGCGCAGCGCAGCGACTGCGGGGCTTGGGATTTGTGTTCGAGGTGGGTTGCGGTCACGGGAGGTCAGTGGTCAGAGGTCAGAAAGCAGCACTTAGAATGTAATATACGGTCGTGCCGCGTGCGGTTTGCTTGTTGGTCTGGGCTGTGGAACTTAGAATGAGATATCCCGCCGGTGCCCTGCTTGGCACGCTCCCAACCGATGAATTACCGCCCGCCTTGCTGGAGACGCTCGACATGCGTTTGGCAAACACATGGTTTTCGCTGTACGCTTTGCTGGTTGCCTGCCTGGGGTCGGCCGCTGTGGCAACCGGTGCCAATGCCGCCGATCGAAAGATCAGCTACAACCGCGACATCAAGCCGATTCTGGCGGGCCGCTGCTTCGCTTGCCACGGCCCTGACGAGAAGGAACGCCAGGCCGATATGCGCCTCGACCTGGAAAACGACGTCGCCAAGACGGCGCTCAACCCAGGCAAGCCAGATGAGAGTGAGCTCGTTAGCCGGATTGCCAGCACCGATCCCGATGTGCAAATGCCGCCGGCCGCTTCAAAGAAGCCCGTCCTGTCCGCGGCCGAGGTCGAGCTGATCAGGAAGTGGATCGAACAAGGAGCGGCCTACGACGCCCACTGGGCATACGTCAAGCCGGTCAAAGCGCCGCTGCCTCCGGCAAAAAATCCAGCGTGGCCGATCAATGAGATCGACCGCTTCATCGCGGCGCGAATTGATGAAAGCGGCCTGCGTCCTTCCCCCGATGCCGACAAGCGGACGCTCGTCCGCCGGCTCGCGTTTGACGTCGTTGGGCTGCCGCCGACGCCGCAGGAGTTGGCAGAGTTTGAAGCTGACACGTCGCCGCAGGCTTATGAGAAGGCCGTCGATCGGCTGCTGGCATCGAAGCATTTCGGCGAACGGCTGGCCGTTTACTGGCTGGACGTCGTTCGCTATGCCGACACTGGCGGTTACCATAGCGACAATCATCGCGATGTGTGGGCCTACCGCGACTGGGTGATCAATGCCTTCAACGACAACCAGCGGTACGATCAGTTCGTGATCGAGCAACTCGCCGGTGATTTGATTCCGGGCGCGTCCAATAAACAGCGGATTGCTTCGGGCTTCAATCGGCTGCTCCAGACGACGGAAGAAGGAGGAGCCCAGCCCAAGGAATATGCCGCCAAGTACCAGGCCGACCGCGTGCGGAACACGTCGGTGATCTTCCTGGCCAGCACGATGGGCTGCTGCGAATGCCACAGCCACAAGTTCGACCCGTTCACCAACAAGGATTTCTACAGCTTCGCGGCATTCTTTGCCGACATCAGCGAGAAGCCGGTCGGACGGCAGGATCAGACGAAGGTGCCGCTGGGCGAGAGCGAAGGCCGCTTCAAGCAGGTAGAGACGGAACTGGCGGCGCTCCGCAAGACTCTCGACACGCACACGCCGGAGCTCGAGGCCTCGCAGGCCAGATGGGAGCCGACCGCGCAGGAGACGCTGGCGAAGTTCGACTCCCCCTGGACTGCGGTCAAGCCGGAGTCGGCCGTCTCTGAGGGGAAGCAGACGCTGACCGTAGCCGATGATGCGTCCGTGCTGGCCAGTGGCGAGAATCCGGCCACCGACATTTACACCGTCACTCTCCCCGCAGCACAGGAAAATATCACCGGGATTCGCCTGGAGGCGCTGACCGACGCGAAGTTGGCCAACAAGAGCCTGTCCCGCGGCAATGGCAACTTCGTGCTAACGGGCATCGAGGTCGCGGTCGTGAATTCAGCCGGCGAATTAACGCCTGTGAAGATCAATTCGGCCGAAGCGGATTTCTCGCAGGAAGGGCATCCGATCGCCAATGCGATCGACGACGATCCTCTGACCGGCTGGGCTGTCGATGGTCATAAGAAGGTGGAGAACCGGGCCGCCGCCTTCGTTCTCGGGGAGCCAGTCATGGGGGGCGAAGGGGTCAAGCTCGTCGTCAAGCTGTTGCATCAGTCGCAATTCTCCCAACACAACATCGGCAAGTTTCGGATCTCCTTCACCAGCAGCGCCAATCCGAACCTCAAAGGGAGCCCATTCCCGCCCGAGGTGACGGACGTGCTTAAAGTCGAGCTTGCGAAGCGAGACGATGCGCAGAAGCAGACACTCGCCAAATACTTCCGCAGCATCGCCCCCGAGTTGATGAAGGAGCGCGAGCAGTTTGCCAAACTGGATGCGGAGCGCCAGGGGATTCTCGATGCGTCCCTGTCAACGCTGGTGTCGATGCCGGTCGCGCCCCGGACGGTGCGAATTCTGCCGCGGGGGAACTGGTTGGATGATTCGGGCGAAGAAGTGCAGCCCGCACCGCCGGCATTCTTCGCCACGGTCGATATCAGCCAGCAGCGGCTGACGCGGCTGGATCTGGCGCAATGGATCGTGAACAAGGACAATCCGCTCACCGCCCGCGTCTTCGTCAATCGGCTGTGGAAGCTGGCGTTCGGCCGTGGCATTGCCCGCTCGCTGGAGGATTTTGGCACGCAGAGCGAATACCCGACGCATCCGGAGCTGCTCGACTGGCTGGCGGTGGACTTTACGGACCACGGCTGGGACGTCAAACGGCTCTTCAAGCAGATGCTGATGTCGCGCACGTACCGTCAGTCGTCGATCGTCTCGCGCGAACTGCGGGAAAAGGATCCCACGAACAATTGGTTTGCGCGGCAGGACCGGTTCCGGCTCGATGCGGAGCTGGTGCGGGACAACGCGTTGGCCGTGAGCGGCCTCTTGTCGCGAAAGATCGGCGGCCCGAGCGTCAAGCCGTATCAGCCGGACGGATACTGGCAGTACCTCAACTTTCCCACGCGCCAGTGGCAGAACGATCACGGCGAGGACCTCTATCGCCGCGGGCTGTATACCTACTGGCAGCGGACGTTCCTGCAGCCGTCGCTGCTGGCGTTCGACGCGTCGAGTCGCGAGGAATGCACCGCCAGTAGGCCGCGTTCGAACACGCCGCAGCAGGCCCTGGTGCTACTCAACGATCCGACGTATGTCGAGGCAGCTCGCGCGTTGGCCGGCCGCGTGCTTACCGAAAGAAACGGCGACGTGCGTGCCCGGCTGGAGCTTGTGTTCCAGCAAGTTCTCTGCCGCTCGCCGCGGCAGGCCGAGATCGAGGTGCTTGGCCGCCTCTACGAAAAGCATTTGGCGGAATACAAGGCCGATGAATCGGCGGCGACCCAACTTCTGTCGGTTGGCGAGTCAAAAAATCCTGACGGGATGAACGCGGCGGAGCTTGCCGCGTGGACGAACGTCTGCCGCGTGGTGCTGAATCTACATGAGACGATTACGAGGAATTAGATGAAGTTTTTCTCATCGGCAACGAATCACCTGCTGGCACGCCGCGTCTTCCTCCGCCAGGTTGCCACGAGCCTCGGCGCGACGGCCCTGGCGTCGCTCCTTGCGCCGGCATGGATCGGCCACCGAGCAACGGCCGCCGATAGCGACCCCTTGCGCCAATCCCGTGGCATCCTCTCGGCGCTCCACCATGTGCCGAAGATCAAACGGGTGATCATCCTGACCATGGCCGGCGGACCTTCGCACCTGGAGACGTTCGACTACAAGCCGAAGCTGGCCGAAATGCACGGCGAGCCAATGCCCGAGTCATTCACCAAAGGACAGCCGATCGCTCAGCTTCAGGGGGCCAAGCTCAACTGCTTCGGGCCGCAGCACCCCTTCAAGAAATTTGGCGAGTCAGGGCAGCAGATTGCCGAGATCTTTCCGCACGTCGGCTCGATTGCCGACGAGATCTGCATCATCAACTCGCTGCGGACGCAGGCGATCAATCACGATCCGGCCCACACGTTCATGAATAGCGGCACCACCATCAGCGGCCGGCCGAGCATGGGCTCGTGGCTGACGTACGGCCTGGGAGCCGACACCGACAACCTGCCCGGTTTCGTCGTGATGACCAGCACGGGTAAGTTCGGGCAGGCCCAGCCGATCGCCTCGCGGCAATGGTCGGCCGGCTTTCTGCCGAGCCGCTTTCAGGGGGTCGAACTGCGGAGCAAGGGGGACCCGGTGCTGTACGTCGGCCGGCCGGCGGGCGTTTCGCCCGAGCGGCAGCAAGATGTCGTGTCCGCAGTCAGTCAGCTCAACCAGGCGGAGAACGCGCTGGTGGACGATCCCGAGATCGCCACGCGCATCGCCCAGTACGAATTGGCGTTCAAGATGCAGTCGAGCGTGCCCGATCTGATGGACGTTTCCGGCGAGCCGCAGTCCGTGCTGGATTTGTACGGCTGCACGCCTGGTGACGGGACGTTTGCGTCAAACTGCCTGCTCGCTCGCCGACTGGCGGAGCGCGGCGTGCGGTTCATTCAGCTCTACCATCGCGACTGGGACCATCACGGCGGCGTGAAGGATCAGATCGCCGGCACGGCCAAGGAAGTCGATCAACCATGCGCTGCCCTCATCAAGGATCTCAAAGCCCGCGGCATGCTCGACGAAACGCTGATCCTGTGGACCGGCGAGTTCGGCCGCACGCCGATGGCCCAGGGGAACGGCCGCGATCACCACATGAAAGGTTTTTCTTGTTGGCTCGCCGGTGGCGGAATAAAAGGCGGTATCACCCACGGCGCAACCGACGACCTGGGTTACAACGCCGTCGAGAAGATCGTCGAGGTTCACGACCTGCACGCCACGATGCTGCACCTCCTCGGCATCGATCACGAGCGGTTCACGTTCCGTTACCAGGGACGCGACTTCCGGCTGACGGACGTGAGCGGGCACGTGGTACACGAGATTTTGGCATAGCCAGCCATCACCAGTCTTCCGGCTCGACTTCATACGGGTCCTGCTCGAAGGCCGCTTTCGCCTTGGCGTGAATTGCCGCGAAGGCCTTCTGATGGGCCGCGTCGAGCTCATTGCCGTTCACCTTCGCCAGGACCGCCAGCGCCTGGCGCGGCCGCTGCTTGTGGTCGGTCAGGACCTGCGCCAACGCCAAACGGATCGGAACCAGCCGCTCCCGGTACGTTCGCAGGTACTTGAGCATGGCGGGAATCGCCTGGTCGTACATGTGCAGCTTGCGCAAGAGGACAATGAGCTGCACGAAGTCGTTTTCCGGCAGCGACCACTCGGGAAAGTTCTGCTTGGCGCGGCGGTGGGTGGCCAGCGCTCCCAGCGGCTGGCCGGCGGTAAGATTCTGGCGAAACTCCTCCTGCGCCTGAGCAAACTGTTTGGCCCGCAGCTCCTGCCCCTCCTTGGATTTGGCAAACTCCTCGAGCTTTTCCTCCTTCGTCCGCTTGTGTCCCCCGCGGATCACCGAGAAGACGTCGAAATCCTCGCAATCGACCCACTTGAGCCTGAGCATGGCGATGCCGACGGCCAAGCCGAGGACAGCGCCCCCCAGGTGCCCAACTTCGCTGGTGAGGATGGCTGCGTCAAGCGAGATTTCTCCGTGGGCGGCGTGCATGGTGCGAATCATTTGGACGACGACCTGCATGCCAATGAAGAAGCCGGAAATCGCCATGACAGACCCTGCGGTCGTGCCCATGACGAAACGGAGGACGAAGAACATAAAATAGAAGATTTGCATCTCGTTAACGGGCGCCCAGATCAGGCTGATAGCCAACAGCCCATAGATTGCTCCTGAAGCGCCGAGCGCACCTTCATGTCCGACAAACACGTACCCGACGACTTGAAGAATCGCCCCTTCGATCAGGCCAATTGAATTGTAGATAGCCAGGAACCGCCACCAGCCGACCTTCCCCTCCACGATCAGGCCAAAGGTCCACAGAAAAATCATGTTGCCGATCAAGTGGAGCGGGTCGCCGTGCATGTAGTAATACGTCAGCCACTGGAGCGGGTTGATCATGTCAAACTTGAGGATCAGAAACTCGACGGCACTCCTCAGCGCCGGCTGCTCCTCAGCCATGACCATGATCGGGAAGGTGAACAGGTGGATCAGCAAACACGCGACGATCGTGCCGATCGTCGCGAACGGCCAGTGATACACCGGTGCATCGGTGCCATAAGGAAGCAGAATGATCATGGCCAGGTCCTCAGCGTCTTCTCTGTTCCGCTGTGGACTTGTGCGCTATCCCTACCGGCTTTTCCAGTCGATTCCCGAGAGGCGGGCCAGCGCGAGCTGCAACGCGTGCGTCCCGTCACGGCCGTGCCCCTGCGCCTCCAGCGCAATATAAAGCTGCCGCGCCAGGGCCATCCCCGGCAGGCAGATGTTCATTCGTCTTGCTTCTTCCAGGGCGATTCCCATGTCCTTGATGAAGTGCTCCACATAGAATCCAGGATCGAAGTTGTTGGCGATGATCCGCGGGCCGAGATTTGATAACGCCCAGCTCCCCGCCGCTCCCGGTGCGACCGATTGCAGGACCGTCGCCAGATCGAGACCCGCTTTGTGGGCATACAGCAGTGCTTCGCAAATGCCGACCATCCCGGCGGCCACCAGCGTCTGGTTGACGACCTTGGTGTGTTGTCCCGCGCCGGGGCCTCCCTGATGGATAATCGTCTTGCCCATCGCCTCCCAGCAGGGGTGCAGCGCCTGCACGACCTCGGCATCGCCGCCAATCATGATCGACAGCCGCGCCTCGCGTGCGCCGACGTCGCCGCCGCTGACCGGCGCATCGACTGCGTGCACGCCGCGGCCTTTGGCCGCATGGTAAATCTCGACGGCCAGCGACGGCTCGCTGGAGGTCATATCGACGAGGATGCTTCCCGGCCTGCTGCCGGCGAGCGCTCCGTCGGCGCCGAGAAACACCTCGCGCACGTCCCGCGGGTAGCCGACGATGGCGAACACCACGTCACTTTTCTGGGCGACGGCTTTGGGGGAGTCCCCCCACGATGCCCCGCGGTCGAGCAGCGACTGGGCCTTGGCCTGGCTGCGGTTGTAGACCGTGACCGCAAATCCCTTGCTCAGCAGGTGGCCGCACATGCTGTGCCCCATCACGCCGGTGCCGATCCAGCCGAGGCGCGTGCTGCCGGGGACGACGTTCATGACACTCATGGTGGGAATGCAAGGTAGGGGGAAACGAATATGTCAGCAAAATCTCAAGCACCAAGCACCAAATTCCAAACCAATCCTAATTTCAAAGTCCTGACGGTTTCAAACATTCGAGTTTACGATTTCGTGCTTAGGATTTCGTGCTTTGCGTCGCCCGCCGCGCTGGTGCCGTGCGGAGGTTCACCAGCGGTCTGCCGGCCGATTGATCACTTCCGACAGGATGATCGCGTTGCGGACGCTCTGCGGGTTGCGCAGGAGCTCGGCAATTCCGTGAGCCGGGCTGGCATCGCGGATAACCACCGCGGCCACGGAGGGAGTCGCCGCCGTTGGCTGCACCGGCCCGGCGGTTGTTTTCCGCAGCCTTCCCACTGCGTGGCCGAACGCCTGGTGCAGATGCGCTGCCATCTCCTCATCGGCGCTTTCGACCCCATCCCCTAGCAGCTCGACCTGCGCAGTAAAGTCCTGCGAATGCCGCAGACGCTCGGCTACCGAATCGCCGACGCGGCTGCCGCTGCTGGCCAACTCGATCACGTCGGCCTCGACCGGCTGTTGCTGCGACAGCTTCTGCGTGGCCGGAGTGATCCGCTTGGGTGGTTCGGTGCGGGGCGGGGGAGCTTGCCCCTGTCCCCGCGCGCGGGCCTCGGCCTGAGCGCGAAGCTGGGCTTCGACCTGCGCTCGCCGCTGCGCTGCTCGGCGGAGAAACTCCTCGACTTCGTTGTTCATGGGATCTACTGCCGTCGTCTAGCGGTTTTAGGTCTTGGCAGGCGCTGCGTTCGCCGGTCCGGCAATCGCCCGACGCATGTCGGTATCCGCCTGGATATTCCGCATCTTGTAATAGTCCACGATTCCCAACCGCGCACTGCGGAACGCCTCGGCCATTGCCTTGGGAACTTCGGCCTCCGCATCGACGAGCTTGGCGCGGCTCTCTTCGATGCGGGCAATCTGTTCCTGCTCGGCAGCCACCGCCATGGCGCGCCGCCCTTCTGCTCGAGCGCGAGCGACTCGCGTGTCCGCTTCCGCCTGGTCGGCACGCAACCGCGCGCCCACGTTTTCTCCGACATCAATGTCGGCAATGTCGATCGAGACGATCTCGAATGCCGTCTGCGAGTCGAGCCGTCGTTCCAGCACGGCCTTGGAGATGCGATCAGGGTTTTCCAAAACTTCCATGTGGTCGTGCGACGAGCCGATGGCCGAAACAATGCCTTCGCCGACGCGGGCGATGATGGTTTCTTCGCCGGCTCCACCGATGAGCTGCTGCAGATTGGCTCGCACGGTCACGCGGGCCTTCACCTTGAGCTGAATGCCGTTGCGAGCCACCGCCTCCAGCGTGTCCTTGCCGGAGCCCTTCGGCGGGCAGTCGATGACTTTGGGATAGACGCTCGTCTGCACCGACTCCAGCACATTGCGGCCCGCCAGGTCGATGGCGGTCGCTTCACGAAACGACAGCTTGATGATCTTGGCCTTGTTGGCGGCAATCAGCGAGCGAATCACGAGCGGCACGTTTCCGCCGGCCAGGTAATGCGCCTCCAGGGCCTTGCTGGTGATCTCCGGATCGGACAGGCCAGCCTGCACCGCCATGATCTTGCTCTTGACGATGACGTCCTTGTTCACCTTGCGAAACGTCATGCCGATCAGGTCCCAGATGGTGATCTGGGCTTTAGTCATGTACGACTGGACCCACAGCCGGAAATAGTTGGCGAAAATCGCCCCGACGATGAGCAGGACCAGAAGGATGAAGCCAACAGCGACCAGGGCCACAAGCGGCCCAATCGTCTCCCACTGTGCGAGAATGCCGTGCATGGCGAACAAGACTCCGAGGAAGGACCAGGAATAGTAACCCGTTGGTATCGCACGGGATGGGGCTTGTCAAGTTAGCGGACCGTGGTGGCCAGGAGAATTGCAAAGTAGCCGAACTCGTAAGAGTCCGAACGAGTTTCGCGATACTGCGGCCCGAAGTCTAACGACTTCGGCTACCAAAAATCGACTTTGCGTTTCTCCTGACCGGTAGTGTGGGCGATACCCAGTCGAGCCGCTGTCTGCCGCCGCCCGCATTTGCACCAGAAGAATCGGAGTGTTGCAAAACCTCGCTTGATTGGCGGCGTGACGTCTCAACATGACTGGCAGGTCCTGCGCTAACAACCCGTGACGTGGCCGTCAGTTGCGACGATTGGCACTGGGGCGATTGGCTGCCGCGAGTCTCAAGAACCGGGGGGTATTTTGCATCACTTTGGCCGTTTTTCTGCGATTTTGATGCAAAATTCGTAGCGGGCTGGGGCAGCAGCGCAAGGGGCGGCGGCGCTAGCGCGAGAAGTGAGGATCGATAGTCGGAGGACATGACGTGCGTGTGGAAGGCGGTCAGAAGAGAGCCACTTTGGCGGCCAGCTGAGAGCCGGCAAGGCGGTTGCCTTGTGAGCCGCGCAGCAGGCTTGGCGAGATGCCAGCTATTTGTGTCGCGGCGCTTTAGGAGTGGGCTGTGCTGA
>DATKDU010000234.1:0-5838 GCA_035512595.1 Pirellulaceae bacterium | reverse complement strand
GCAAACGACCCAAAGTCATCCTCACCGCCTGCATGCGCAAACTGCTTGTCATCCTCAACACCATGCTCAAGCAAAACTCCCCCTGGAACCCAGCCCCATGCCTGCTAAACACCCCTTGAAAAAGAACACAGCCGCTGGGCTGGAGGATGTAACGCCTTCGGCGCAGTGGTGTGAAGCTAGCACAAAAATCGTCGGGAATTGCGTGGTTCTGCCTCACCTACGTAAATCCAGCAGTGCCGTGGAAGTGCGAAATCTCCGAGGAATACCGCGTAGCAAAAGTGACAGCTTCACACCACTGGCCTTCGGCGTAAGGCGGGGTCACGCGCCCCTTGGCCCTCGCGCCATGGCGATCAGCACGACGCCCACAACCAAAGCCGCGATCCCAGCGATGGGATTGATGATGATCGTGTGCGGCCGCTCGACGTCAAACGCGAAAAAGCCGAGTGGCCCCACGACCTGTTCGGTGGTGAAGTACGTAATGCTGTGCACCGACAGGGCCAAAATGCCCAAGACGATCAGGATCAAGCCGAGTGCAGAAAGAGGTCGCATGGTGTGTCTCCTTGATGTGGAGTGATTCAGAACCCATCCCTGAAACAGGATTGGCGGTGCGCCTTCCATCGCGGGGCTTCCGCAGGGAATATCTGGCAATTCTCGTGCCGATCCGGGCGGGCGGGTATACGTCGTCCATCCCGCGAATGCCTCAAGTTTGCCAAGACGTTGCCCTGCGAGGAAACGTGGCATTCGGCCGCGCTCCGCCTGTGCCCCAACGGGGCAACCGGACGGCAGCCCAGGGCAAGCGGAGGGTTCGCGGGAGCGAACCCGTAGCGCCGCCGCGAGTGGCCCTGGGGCGTTTTTCTTAGCCATCACAGCGGCGACTGGCGAAAACGACGGTCAATCGTGACGGTGTCCGTCGAAGATCGGATTGCCGAAGTCAAGTCGCAGTCACGAGTTGACGTCGTTTTTGCACCCGGACGCCCCGGGTATCGGCAATTGATGGTCAGCTATCCGTAGCCGCATCGCAGAGGTTAATGGTCCCGCCAAAGATCCCGCTTGTTAACCCGCTGCCGGAGGACCGTCCGCGTCTGCTGCTGCGGCATGTCCGCCTGCCACCGCGCCGCCTCGTCCGCCAGCGCGGGCGTGGCCCCGCCCGCGACGATCCCCAGCCGATTCTCCAGCGGAGCGATTCCCTCCTGCCCCCCGTCGCTGCGTCTTCCGATTGCGGCGATACTCCTGACCGCCGATCCGCACGCGGGCCGGCAGCGACTCGGCCGGCTCGCCCTCGGCCGCATTGTAGGTTTGCTCCGCCACTTGCCGGCCCGCTTCGCGGAGCTTCTCCTCCAGTTCGTGCTCGAAGTCAAACGTCCGCTGCGCACAGTTTTGAAGAATTACCTGTGTACAATGAGGCCCCGTCCGCAGTTATCTGCTTATGGGCGCGCTCATGATGGACGATCGCAGCGAAACCAGGCGGCATGTGGAGCGGATTGCCGCGGGGGATCAAGGTGCGCTGGCGGGAGTGTTTCAGCAGTATCGCTCCCGGCTGCGGCGGATGGTCCAGCTCCGCCTGGACCGCCAGCTCCAGGGGCGGGTCGATCCCTCGGACGTACTCCAGGAGGCCTTTCTGGACATTTCCCGCCGGGCTGCCGAGTATGCCCAGCGGCCGGAAATGCCCTTCTTCCTTTGGCTGCGGATGATGACCGGCCAGAAGCTGCTCGAAGTCCACCGCCGCCATTTAGGGACCCAGCAGCGAGATGCCGGCCGTGAAATCTCCCTCTGCCAGAGCTACCCGGAGGTCAACTCGCACCTCCTCGCCTCGCAGCTCCTGGGCCGCTTCTCCACCGCCAGCCAGGCCGCCATGCGGGCCGAACAGCAGACCAGGCTGGAAGAAATCCTCAACGGCCTCGAGCCGATTGACCGCGAAATTCTCACCTTGCGGCATTTCGAGGAGCTGTCCAATAGCGAAGTGACGCAGGTGCTGGGGCTGAGCAAGTCCGCCGCCAGCAATCGCTATATCCGGGCGCTGGCGCGGCTGAAGGATCATCTGACAGACCAGTCCGGCTTTTTTTGACGGGATCTTGCCATGAACGTGACTGAATCGACCCCCAACGCCATCGACCTGCTTGCCGAGGAGTTTGTGGAGCGCTTCCGCAGAGGGGAGCGGCCGGCGGTGAGCGAGTACGAGGCCCGCTTTCCGGAGCAGGCGGAGGCCATCCGGGACCTGTTTCCCGCGCTGGTGATCATGGAGAACCTGAAGCCGCACTGCGCCCCCGTGCCGACGACTGGCCAAGCGGAGTGTGCGTCGGAGGTGGCGTCGCTGGGGAGATTGGGCGACTACCGGATCGTGCGTGAGGTCGGCCGGGGCGGGATGGGGATTGTCTACGAGGCGGTGCAGGAGTCGCTCGGCCGGCAAGTCGCCTTGAAGGTCCTGCCCAAGCAACTCCTGGGGGACCCTTCGCGGCAATCCCGCTTCGACCGGGAAGCGCGGGCCGCGGCCCGGTTGCACCATACGAACATTGTGCCGGTGTTTGGCGTGGGGGAAGAGAATGGCTTGCACTACTACGCCATGCAGTACATCCACGGCCTGGGGCTGGATGAAGTGTTGCGGGAGCTGAAGCGGCTGAAGAGTCCCAGCCAGGACCAACCGGCAGAGCAAAAGGAATGCGAATCTCCTGCCGAGGAGCCGCAGCGCCGTGCGGTCAGCGTCACGGTCACTCAGGCGCTGCTGAAGGGCCAATTCGATGTCAATCCGCAGGAAACTGACAACAATCCCACGCAGGCCGCTCCACCACTAACCCGACGCGCCAGCGAGGGAAAGGACACCGTCACCGTCCGGCTCTCCGACACAGCCCGCCTCTCCGAGTCATTCACCCTGCCGGGCCTCCAAGAGGCCGGGCCCGGAACGGGCCGCAACACGAAAACCCTCTGGCAGAGCATCGCCCGGATCGGCACCCAGGTGGGAGCGGCCCTGCACTATGCCCACGAGCAGGCCGTGCTGCACCGGGACATCAAGCCGTCGAACCTGCTGCTGGACACGCGGGGGACCGTCTGGGTCACCGACTTCGGCCTGGCGAAAGCGGACGACCAGCGGGACCTGACCAACACGGGGGACGTGCTGGGGACGCTCCGCTACATGGCCCCCGAAATGTTCAGCGGCCAGGCCGACCGGCGGAGCGACGTTTATTCGCTGGGCCTGACTCTCTACGAGCTGCTCGCCCTCCGCCCCGCCTTCGACGAAGCGGACCGCGGCCGGCTGATCCGGCTGGTCCTCCACGAATCGCCGCCGCGCTTGCGGACGCTCGACCCGGCCATCCCCCGCGACCTGGAAACGATCATCCACAAGGCCATCGACCGGGAGGCCAGCCACCGCTACCCCTCGGCGCAAGACCTAGCCGACGACTTGCAGCGGTTCCTCGACGATGAGCCCATCCGCGCGCGGCGAATCTCGCCCATCACCCGCTTCAACCGCTGGTGCAAGCGGAACCCCGCCGTGGCCAGCCTGACGAGCGCGATTGCCATCCTGCTGCTCGTGGCGACCGGCGTCTCGCTGGCCACGGCCATGACTTTCCAGCAGATGGCCAGCCACAACTCCAAACTCGCCGGGGACCTGAAGACGGCCCTCGGCGATGCCGAGAAGAACCTGACCCAGGTTAAGGTAAAGGAGCAGCTTGCCCAAACAAACCTCGGCCTGGCAACCGCCGAGCAACAGCGAGCCGAAGGCAATCTCGACCTAGCGCTGAAGGCGATGGACGCCGTGTACCTGGAAGCCATCGGGACCGAGAAGCTGCTTGGCGCAGCAGTGTTGAATCGACCCGGCGAGTCGCTTTCCCGGCAGCGAGCGCCGCTGAGCGACCTGGAGAAGCAGCTTCTCCAGCGGGGCCTCAGCTTTTACGACGAGTTTGCCAAACAGAACGCTTCAACACCCAAAGCTGCGGTGCAGACTGCGCAGGCTTACTTCCGCGTCGGCTTATTGCATAAGGGATTGGAAGATTCTGAGGCTGCTGACGCCGCATATCGCAAGGCAATCGAGCGGTTTGAGAAGCTCACGAAGGAGGAGCCAAGTAACGCAGATCACTATTTTGCGTTGGGCTATGCGTATGAATCGCTTGCCCATTCACCCAAATGGCGTCCTGCGATGAAGGATGTTTTCTTGAAGTCGGCCGACGCACTGTCGGCTGGATTGCGACTGAATCCTCAGAACGCTCCGGTTCTCCTAAGGCGTGCGCGAGTTTACGAAGCTACAAATGAGCTGGAGCGAGCGATCAAGGATTACGAAAGAGCGGTTGAGATCAAGCCAGACGATCCGAGTTACCATCTGGCGCTCGCAACAATTCTTTGCAACGCCCAGGATTTCAAACTCAGAGATTATCCCCGGTCGCTGGAGCACGCACGGAGGGCAGCAGAACTGGACCCTAAGAGTGCAGACCCTCATTGTCTAATGGGAGCTATCTATGAGGGAATGCTGAGGGACTATGAACAGGCAATGCATGCACTTGAAAGGGCGCTGGCACTGGTTCCCGATAACCGATGGGCCCTGGTTATTCGCGGACGAGTTTACTGGAAGACAAAGAAATACCAACTCGCCTTGGCCGATTTCGATCGGTCTTTGGCGATGGGAGGAGACTCATTGGCTTACAGGGGTCGCGCCCAAGTTTACGTGGCCCTCGGGGAGGCAGACAAGGCATACGCGGACTGGAACAAGGCTCAGGAGCTGTTTCCGGAAGATCTATACATTTTCGAGGAACGAGGACAATTCTACATTTCGCAGAAGCGATACAACGAAGCGATAAACGATTTAGATAAGGCAGTCGCATTGGCCCCCGCAAGGCTGTGGAGCCGTATGCCCCGAGCTCTAGCATACTTCCGGCTCTCGCGCTTTCCTGAGTCCCTCGCGGACCTGCGGAAGGTATGGGAACTATACCCTCAAGACTGGAAAATGTCGATCTCGCCTGCGGAAATTGCCAAGTGTTCCGATGAAGAATTCAAGTCCGGTCTGCTCAAACTGGCGGACGAGGCTGTCGCAAAAAATCCGAATGAACGCAGTCAGCGTGCCGTCATAGCGATGCACCTTGGCCGGTGGAAAATGGCTCGCGAAGACATGGCCGAGTTGATGAAGGTGGGGAGCGTCAATTACTCAAGCCACTACCAACTGGCGATGCTCTCGCTCGCCGACAAGAATCAGGAACAGAATCGCAACGCTTGCCGCGCCATGCTGGCCCAATTCGCCGAGAGCAAGATCGCGGAGGAATTGAACTTCACCGTCTGGACCGCCGCACTCGCGCCGCAAGCCCTCGACGACTACGGGCCGGCAATTGCCTTGGCTCGGCGCGGGGTGGAGCTCAACAAGGACAACCCCGAAGCGATCCGCTCGCTCGGCGCAATCCTCTACCGCGCCGGCAAGTTCGACGAAGCGGCACAGCAGCTCGCGCCGCTGGCCGCCAAAGCCGAGAAGTCGAACCCTGAAGCCAAAACTTCGTCCGCCTATCCCCTCTTCTTCCTCGCCATGGCTCAGCACCAGCTCGGCAAGAAGGACGAAGCCCGCGCCACGCTCCAAAAGGCCGCCGAGCTCGCCAAGGCGGAGCTATCCGACGACAAGAACCCGCCCCCCTGGAACCGCAAGCTGACCCTCGAGCTCCTCCAGAAGGAAGCCGAAGGGCTGATCGGCTCGCCTTAGCAACCGTCTGACACGTTCTTTGTGTTACCGCCGTAAGCGTTCGGCCCATCCATCCTTGGCGCGTGGGTTAGGCTGCGAGGGTTTGCTGGTTCCCTCGCGGCGGAGGATGGGTCATGGGTCGAGAAGCGAATCCGAGCGTGGCGTTGGCTTGGAAGAGGCGGCTTGGGCGG
>DATKDU010000233.1:0-3032 GCA_035512595.1 Pirellulaceae bacterium | reverse complement strand
GTCGGCGGCGTGCAGTCGCAGTCGATGACCGTCGATCGGCAGATGAAGCGGTATCACGTGCCGCGGCTGGCGTTCATCAACAAGATGGACCGCACCGGCGCGCGGCCGTTTGCCATTATCGACGACCTCAAGACCAAGCTCGCCACGGATGCCGCCTTGATGCAGTATCCGATGGGATTGGGCGAAAAATACGAAGGGTCGATCGACCTGGTCACGATGAAGGCGCTGTACTTCGACGGCACCAAGGGGGAGAAGGTCCGCATCGAGGAGATTCCGGCGCAGTACAAGGCCGCGGCGGAGGAGTATCGCCACAAGATGCTCGAAGCGCTGGCCATGTACAGCGACGAGCTGATGGAGAAGCTCCTTTCCGAAGAGCCGATCAGCGAAGAGCTGATTCACAAAGTCACCAAACAGGCGTGCCAGGAGCAGGGGTTCACCCCCGTGTTCATCGGCACTGCCTATAAGAACAAAGCGGTGCAGCCGCTCCTGGACGCGATCGTCCGCTATTTGCCTTCGCCGCTGGAGCACGCCGTCAAGGCCAAGAAGTGGGACAACCCGGACGAGACGTTCGAGTTGACGCCCGACCCGAAGAAGCCGTTCGTCGGCATGGCCTTCAAGATCGTGGACGATCCGTTCGGCCAGCTCACGTTCATGCGCATCTACCAGGGGACGATTACCAAGGGCCAGATGTACGTCAACCAGCGCACCGGCCGCACCGACCGCTTCAGCCGCATCGTCAAGATGCACGCCGACAAGCGGGAGGAAGTGGACGACGCGGAGGCTGGCGACATTGTGGCCATCATGGGGATCGACTGCGCCAGCGGCGATACGTATGCCGCCGACCAGAAATACTGCTCGCTGGAGAACATGTTCGTTCCCGAGCCCGTCATCAAGCAGGCGATTCAAGCCCTCAGCCGGGCGGATGCCGACAAGCTGAGCAAGGCCCTCCAGCGTTTCCGCCGCGAGGACCCGACCTTCAAGGTCTTCAACGACGAGGAGACGAGCGAGACGATCATCGCCGGCATGGGCGAATTGCACCTGGAGATTTACACCGAGCGGATCCGCCGCGAATACAAGGTGGATGTCGAGGTCGGTGCGCCGAAGGTGAGCTACCGCGAAGCGCCGACGCGGCCGTACAGTTTCAACTACAAGCACCGCAAGCAAACGGGCGGGGCCGGGCAGTACGCCCACATCGTCGGCCGGATGGAGCCGATCACCGAGGAAACGACCGAGAGCTTCATCTTCGAGGAAGAGGTCGTCCAGGGCCGCATTCCCAAGAACTTTATCCCCTCGGTCGAGAAGGGCTTCCGCGCCCTCTTGAACAAGGGGCCGCTGGCCGAATACCCAGTGGTGCAGTTTAAAGTCACGCTCACCGACGGCTCGTACCACGAGGTGGACAGCTCCGACCGCGCGTTCCAGACCGCGGCAGAAAGCTGTTTCCGGGAGCATTTCAAGGACACCAAGCCGGTGCTGCTCGAGCCCATCATGAAGGTCGAAGTCGAGTGCCCCGACCAGTTCCAGGGCTCGATTGTCGGCGACATCACCAGCCGCCGCGGCATGATCGTCAACACCGACATGCGCGACGGCATCACCAACATCACGGCCGAAATTCCCCTCGCCGAGGTGTTCGGCTACTCGACCGACATCCGCAGCATGTCGCAGGGGCAGGCGACCTTCACGATGGAACTGGCGAGCTACAAGAAGGTCCCGGCCAGCATCCAGGAAGAGATCATCGACGAGAAGAAGAAGCAGCTCGTCGGCGCGCGGTAACGTAGGACAGGTTTTTAACCTGTCCTGAACGTGGGGAAGGCGTCCCGCCTGCCGGTCGTGGGGCAAGTTTCCCGCCAGGCCCATCGTTGCCACGCTTAGCGCCTGCGCAGGAAACGAAAGGCAGCCAGGCCGCCGACAGCGCCGCAAACGAGGTAAGCCCAGATTGCCAGTCTCGGTCCGACGATGATGCTGGCGCCCCATAGGCCAACGCAGCCCGAAATGACTGCTGCGATGGGAACTAGGACGAGCATGGTCGCTAACGATGCTGTTGGTTTTACCCGACTCTGAGTTAGCGGCGAATCATCCTTCGGCGGCTCATACGGATTGATCTCGTCCATTGCATGTTCGTTGACGCGGCATTCTCCCGCGGCGATAGTGGCTGGTCGCGGGAGACCATTCTATGATACGCCGCGCTGTGAAACTGCTAACTTTGCTTGCTTGTGTGCCTCTCATGACTGCTACCTCCTCCGCCGCCGACCATCGCGGCCGGTTCGAAGCCCGCCTGCACAAGGATGCCGCGGGCCAGACGCTGCCGTACCGGCTCCTGTCGCCCAAGGAGCTCAAACCGGGCGAAAAGTATCCGCTCGTGCTGTTCTTTCACGGCGCTGGCGAATGCGGCGCCGACAACGAGAAGCAGCTCATCCACGGCATGAACGATTTTGCGTCGGATGAAATCATGGCCAAATTCCCGGCCTTCGTCGTGGCCCCGCAGTGCCCGCTGGGCCAGCAGTGGGTCGATACCCCCTGGTCGGCCGATGCACACACCATGAAGGAAAAGCCGACCGACTCGCTGCGGCAATCGCTGGAACTGGTCGATGCGCTCGTGAAAGCCCTGCCTGTCGATGAGAAGCGGCTCTACATCACCGGTCTCTCGATGGGAGGCTTCGGCGTGTGGGATGCCATCCAGCGGCATCCCGACCGGTTTGCCGCGGCCGTCGTTGTCTGTGGCGGCGGCGATCCGGCCTATGCCGCCAGGATCAAGCACATTCCGGTCTGGGCCTTCCACGGCGACAGCGACACGGCGGTCAAGCCGCGGCGGTCCCGCGAGATGATCGAGGCGCTGAAGAGAGCCGGCGGCAATCCCAAGCACACCGAGTACGAAAAGACGGGCCACGATGCGTGGACGAGGACGTACGCCGACCCGCAGGTGTACGAGTGGCTGTTTGCGCAGCACAAGCTTTAGGACGATTTGGAGTGCGGCGACTTGTCGCCGCTATGGGACTTTTGGACGCTGGTGACGGCCGGATGCCGAGCGGTACCTC
>DATKDU010000232.1:0-3112 GCA_035512595.1 Pirellulaceae bacterium | reverse complement strand
TCCAGCCTCAGGGCGACTTGCATCAGCTTCTTCTTGCCCCCAGGAGCGAGCTCCGCCGTATCGACGTGGGTCCGCGTATCGAAGCGGAACTCATGATCGTAAAAGATGAAATCGGCCGCCTCGGCATTGGTCTGCTGCGTCTCCCAGAACGAGTCGCTGACCTGCCCGACCGGGAATGGACGGTCGTGGGCGGGACCGGCAAACGGGCCGCCGAAGGCCCGATTGCCGTGTCCGTGACCATCGCCACAGCAGCAGTTGGCACAGCCGGTGGCGGCCAGGCAGACGAGGGCGAGGGGAATCCAGTGTGTGAGTTTCATGGCACTTTTGATTGCGGATTGCGGATTGCAGATTTGGGACTTTGGTTGTCTTGGCAGGTCGGATACTAGGTTCTCGTTACTAAGTACTCGGTACCGAGTACCCAGTACGTTTCGTCCGACGTCCGAACTCTGAACCCTGAACCCTGAACCCTTCCTACTGCCCGTGCCCGAACGGCCCGCTGGTCATCGCCGGGCCGCCGGCCTTGTACCGCTTCTTCAGCCGCGGCCAGACGGTGCTCCGGTAGTCCATCGTCGGGTTCCCTTCGAGATCGCCGTGCAGATAGAACTGGGTGTTGGTCGGCTCGGTCACGTCGAAGCCCGGCAGCGGCGGCACCTCCTCCGGTTCCATCGGGTGGACCAGCTCGGGCGTGACGAGAATGATCAGCTCGTTCTCGTTGCGAGTCACGCCGCGGCGGCCGATGATCCGCTGGAGGAACGGCAGATCGCCGGCGTTGTTGGCCGTCATGCTGTCTTGCAAGAGGCCGGCGATGGCCAACGTCTGCCCTTCTCGCATTTCGACGGTCGTCGTCGCGGCCCGGACGTTGAGGCTGGGAATGCTGCCGGTGCTGGCGCCGCCGGTGCTCAGGTTATTGTTGATCTCGCTGAACTCGGGGGCCACCTCCAGACGGATGCGGTCCTTATCGACCACCGTCGGCAGGAAGCTGATGATCGCGCCAAAGGCGCGGAAGTCGGTGGTGACGGCGTTGAGACCGGCGCTGCCCACGACGGTCGGCACGGCAAACTCGCCGCCGGCCAGGAACGTGGCGGGACGCCCGCTCATCGTGACGAGCGTCGGCTCGGAGAGGAGCTTCACGACGCCGTGCTGCTGCAGCGCGTTGAGGCCGATCGAGATGTCGTCGCCATCCACGTTGAACAAAATGGGCGGCGTTTCCCCCGAACCGACCGACGAGAGCGAATTGAGGATGATCCTGCTGGAGTCGTTGATGTTGATCGTTCCTTTGAAGTCGATGCCGAAGTTGCGGGCTGCCGAGCGGTTGAGCTCGGCGATCTTTACCCGCAGGGCGACTTGCTGCACGCCAGGCACCCGCAGCATGTTGACGATCTGGTATTGGGCGCGGCGGGCCGCGCCAGTGGCAGTGTCGGCCAGCGGCTGAGCGGCCTGACCTTCGTTGATGCCGGCGTTCCACGGGTTGTTCAATCCCGCGCGGGTGTTCCCCTGGCCGCGGATGATCGTCATGATCTGAAAGGCTTCTTCCGAATCCTTGGCCTGCCCGCGGACGATCAGCTTGTTGGCGGCGAGAGTCAGATGGATCTTGCTGTCGGGGAACATCTCGTTGAGGACGTCTTCGAGCAATTGATACTGCTCTTCTTCGATCTTCACCTGCTTGGCGTCGGGAAGCACATCGACTTCGTAGGTGATCGGCAGCATGTTGGGATCATCGAACCAGAACGTGATGTGAGTCGAGCCCAGGCTGCGGCCAATGATCGACAGCTCGCGGGGCGTGAACTGCACGATCTCACAGACCGAGTCATCGACGACGGCCGTGCGGAAGACGTCTGTCTGCGTGCGGAGGAGCAGGCTGCGGCGCACCTGGACGGCGAGGCTCCCCGATTCGCGAATCTGTTCAAACGGGCTTCCTTCGGGGAGCACGGCGGGAGCGGCGCCCGGCGCACGCTCAGGTTGAGCGGGCGGTGCGGGCTGCGCTTCGTTTTGAACCAAAATCGTGCGCGACGGGCGGCGGTCCTCAAACTGATTCGCGCTGGCACGCGGACTGGCGTCCGCGTCTGCCTGCGGCCGCAACTGGCGGGCCGTGGTTGCCGAGACAATGGGAGGCAGCGGTTCTGCTTCCTCGGCGGGTTCTTCGGCGACTTCCTCGACCGGTGCGTCCGCTGCCGGGGCCTGGACTTGCAGGCTCTCGGCCGAGAGCGGGCGCGGTGCTGCGACGACGATCGACCGCAGCGCAGGTTCGTCGATCTCTTCCGTGGCGGCGGTCTGCACGCCGGGGCGAGCGGTGGAGAACGTGGTGCCAATGGGGCGGACTTTCGGCGGCTCCGCGTCTTCGGTGACGACCGGCGGCGGCAGCATCCGCCGCCTGGCTGCCGCGGGCGTGACGATCGGGGCCAGGTTCTCCTCGTCAGTTTCCGCTTCGAGCGGGCGAAGTTGTGCGGGCTCGCTCGCGCTGCGCAGCGGCCGCGGCGCGATCGTCGGATTGACGATCGTCAGCGGCCGGCGAGCGATGGTGGGATTGACGATCGCCAGCGGCCGGCTCGATGGTTCGGCCGGTTCGTCCATCGCTGGGATGGGAGTTAATTCGGGCTCTTCCTCGACCTTCGCTGGGAGGCGGGCCACAGCCGCGGTAGCCGCGGGCTTCGCAGCTTGTGCAACGTGGGGATTGGCGATGGCATCGCGCGACACCGGGCGAATCGTTGCCGGTCGCAGGCCGCCGATTGTGGCGGGTTGAGCTTTCGGCGCACTAACAGTGGCCGACGTTCGCAAGGCAGGCTGCGGCTTGGAAAACGGGTTGAGAAGCGGCTGGGGAGCGTCCTGCGCGATTGCGCCGCCGGCATTCAGGAAGCTCGCCGTGCAAAGCGAGCCGGCCAGGAATTCCCTCCATAGTCCCGCGGAGAATCCACGACCCTTGCGTGACGAATGCATAACTTCCCCCTGAAGGCTGGCCGCGGGCAGTCCCCCCGCCGCGAAAATCCGACCTTGAGGATCGTATCGAACGTGCCGCCGCTCGCAGTTGAGGGAAACTTTTCCGGTCGCGACAGTTCTGCCGGTGATGCCGATTTGCGCGGATTTGACGATTGTGCGGCGGGAATGCCGCAGTCTG
>DATKDU010000231.1:0-9236 GCA_035512595.1 Pirellulaceae bacterium | reverse complement strand
AACGAATCACTTGTTCAGCGCCAGTCGAAAACGAATCTGACGCGGCGTCTCTCCCCGAGTTCCCTGCACGCTTCGCCCGGCAACCGTCTTGCCGGCTCTCAACTGGCCGCCAAAGTGGCTCTCTTCTGACCGCCTTCCACAACCATCGGCCATTTGCGCAAAGACTTTTGAAGGCGCGGCCGTCCTGGGCCGTGTGAGGCGGGTACACGCCCTCCATCAACCCACGCACGGTAAGCGACCGTTGGCAAGACGCGGCCCCGCGGGACCGGCTCCATCACCAGAGACGGTCCAGCACTGGGTTTTTTCTGGGCGGGGATTATGGACAAAAAGCCACTAGTGCGTAGAATGGAAGCACGGGGTATCGCGCCCCGTCTGTTCATTGACAATTGAATTTTCAGCGAGCCCTGGTGGCAATGGCTCTGGGGCGTTCCCAACACCCTCGCCCCCCTCCGAATGAGGGTTGCATTCAGACGTTCTGTCTTAAACGACTTGCGTCGCCCGCGGACTGGAGCGAGACCGTGTAACTATGGACACCATGGGCAGTTACGTCGCTCAAGACCGCGGCCGCGCAGGCGCAAGTGCTCGAAACGCTACCCCCCTCGCGCTATTGCATCCCCCGACCATCGGCAGGTTACAATCGGCGTCAGGCCAACTAACCAGGAGATGATCTCATGCGAGCCGCGACCGTCCGCAACCTTTGTCTGGCCATGTTGACCATCGCTTGCCCGGTGATGCTGCGGGCCCAGGATGGCACGGCCCCCGCCGGCTGGACGACGGCGGCGCCTCGGGAGGAGATCAAGCCGCAGTTCTCGTATGACCCCAAGGCGGGCCACGACGGCAAAGGGGCGCTGGTGATTGCCGCCGACCAGCGCGAAGGACTGACCGGCTGGTGGCAAAAGACGTTCGACGTGGAAGGGGGGAAGCATTACCGTTTTACGGCCTGGCGAAAGGCGGAGAATATCGCTGCGCCGCGGCGGGCGGTAGTGGCCCGGATCTTGTGGCAGGACGAACACGGCAAGCCGGTGACGCACGACGAGCCCTCCACGGCCACCTATGCTCCTGGGCAGAAGCCGCGGGCCGAACCGGAGTATCCAACCGACAAAGAAACCGGCAGCGATGGATGGACCGAGGTGTCCGATACGTACCTGGCGCCGTCGAAAGCCACGCAGGCGGTCGTCGAGCTGCACTACCGCTGGGCGCCGCAGGGAAAAATCACCTGGAGCGGCATTTCACTCGCGCCCGTCAAGCACGAGCCGCGGATCGTCCGCCTGGCGACGATTCATTATCAACCGCGCGACGGCAAGACGCCGGAGGACAAGTGCCGCCTGTTTGAGCCGCTGATCGCCAAGGCGGCGGAGCAGAAGGCCGATCTGGTCGTTCTTCCCGAGACGCTGACCTACTACGGCACGGGGCTCACGATGGCCGAATGTGCCGAGCCGATTCCCGGGCCGTCCACCGAGTACTTCGGCCAGCTCGCCAAGAAGCACGACTTGTATCTCGTTGCTGGGCTGATCGAGCGCGATCGGCACTTGATCTACAACGTCGGCGTACTGATCGGCCCGGATGGCAACGTCGCCGGCAAGTACCGCAAGGTCTGCTTGCCACGGAGCGAGATCGAAGCAGGCATTCAACCGGGAGACGAGTATCCGGTCTTCGAGACCCGCTTCGGCAAGGTCGGCATCATGGTCTGCTACGACGGGTTCTTCCCAGAGCCGGCGCGGGAGTTATCCAACAACGGAGCGGAAGTGATCGCGTTTCCCGTGTGGGGATGCAATCCAATGCTGGCCGCCGCCCGCGCCTGCGAGAACCACGTCTACGTCGTCAGCAGCACGTACACCGACACGTCCACCAACTGGATGGTCTCGGCAATCTTTGGCCACGATGGGCGGCAGTTGGCGACGGCAGATCAGTGGGGCGACGTCGTCGTCTCAGAAGTCGATTTGAACAAGCGGCTCCACTGGTCGAGCCTGGGGGACTTCAAAGCCGAAGTGCCGCGGCACCGGCCGTAGACGAATTCGTGAGAATTCGGAGGCCGAGGTTCCACGGGTCCGAAGTCTTACGACTTCGGCTACGAGCGCAATAAAAAATGGTCTTACACTGCGTTCCGTCGCGGTGTAAGACCATCTATCCTGAACCGGACAGCCGTTGGCTGCCCTGCCCTCCCGGCAATGCCGTACGGTTTGTATCGGCGAGCGCGAGAATGGTTCTGGAGCCGATTTTGCCAGTTTGCCCAAGGGTAACGGGGCCTTGCCTTTGCAAACAAAACCGGGCAAGAGTCGCGAGGACTCCTGCCCGGTTAAATCGCTTTCCGATGGCTGGCGGCAGGCGGGTTCAGCACCTGCCGCTGGAGTTCTTATCGCTCGAGCTTCCGCAGCCCCGTGCCGATCGTCGGCAACTTGATGGCACGCACTTCCCGTTCTTCAGGCTGGAGCAGCGACGCTCGCTGATCCTCGGCTTCCGGCAGCGGCGCGGGGGGCGGCGCATCGCCGGATGGCAGCGGAGCGGAATACCCGCCCTTGGCGTCTACGCCGCAGGCGCAGCCGACGTCGGTTCCGCAGGCGCAGCTCCAGTGAGCCTTGGTGCGATGCCACATGTGACGGCACTTGTGGCCAAACCCATTCCAATGGTGGCCGATATGCCAACTGCGGCCGCCGCAGTCGCACGACGGCTCTGCGCCGCAGGACGGCTTGGCCGCGATGCCGCAGTCCGGCGCCTTGGCGACGCACGAGTCGCAGCCGGCCGACTTCCCGCAGCCGCGGTGGTGGCCCAGAATGCCGCAGTGTCCGCGGCCGCAGCCGCGACAGCCCCACATTCCGCCCCACATGCTGCCCCAGTGCAGACCGTCGCAGCGCATGTAGTGCTGGCAGTAGCCGTCCCACAGGTGGTCGATGCAAGGCGGACGATAGTCGCAGACATCGGGGGCGTAGACATAGCCGTTGTACGTTCCGGCCCAGATATTCCAGGTCGCTTGCCGGAAATGGACGGGCGTCTCCGAGCCGACGCGTTCCGGCTGAGCCGTGGCGGTCGTGTGCTCGATCGTCACCGGCTGCACGTATCCGCGACGCGACGAGGTGGGCGAGCGGCTGCTGCCCAATGGTTCCAGCGCGATGGCGCTCGTGGCCGCCGCCATGAGCACGAGCGACAAAATGGTGCTTCCAAACCTCTTCATAGGACACTCCTTTTTTCGGACTTTCCTTGGACATGCGGCCGCGGCTGACCTTCGGCCCCACAGCCGCCGGCTCACCAGCCCTCCCGCAAAAGCCTGCGCAGCGCAAGACAGTCGCATACCACCAAGATCATCCTCCGGACGCCTGACTCCGAATGGCGAACTCCCATTTTGCGGCATTTTTCCGATTCTCGGTCCAGCGATAGCGGGCGTGCCGGTCATCGCCTTGAGGCGGAACGAACCGCCGGTATCATGCGACAAGGTGGTAGCGAATTTTCACGATGGTCCGTTCCGGTTGTAACACTTATGCCGCACCATGCCGCGGTGAGCCTGCTGGCGACGAGCGGAGGGATTCCGCGCGGCATCGTCGGTGCGTTGCTGGCGGCGGGGCTGGCGGGGGGAGCGATCGGGCTTTTGACGATGCTGCGGCCGCGAATTCGCGGGACGACGCTGGCCAGCCCGTGGCTGTGGTCTTTGGCGGCAATAGCGTGCCTGGGTCTGGTGGAAACGCTGCTTCAGCTTCGCCCTGTTGGCGACAGCCCCCCGTGGATTCCCGCGGCCCGATTCATCTTTAGCGCCCTGTCGCTGTGCCCGATGGTGGCGGTGCTGGGGGCCAAGCGGCCGCAGGATCGCGCGTGGCACTTCGTGGTGCTGGCGCTGTGGGGAATCGTTTCGCTGCCGTCGCTTATGTCGCTGCTGCTCGGTCGCGACAGTCCGTTTCAGCTCGCCGATCTGCGGGGCCTGGTTCTGTGGGTTCTCATCGCCTTACCGGCGATCAACTACGTTCCGACGAAGCACTACTGGTCGGCAATCCTCGTCGTTTTGGGTCAGGTGATCCTCTTTGCCCCGCATTTGCCGCTGATCGGCCGTCCCATCCTGGCGACCGATCCGGGGCTGATCGGCTTGGCCTGTTTTTTGGCCGCTGCGTGCGTGGCCTGGCAAAGATCCTCCGCGTCGCGGGCGCACGAGAGTTCGTTTGACGCTTTGTGGCGTTCATTTCGCGACAGGTTCGGCCTCTTCTGGGGACTGCGCGTGCAGGAGCGCGTCAATGCGGCGGCGAAGCAATATGGCTGGCCGTTCTATTTGTCTTGGAGCGGCTTTCGGCGGGCTGACGATCATGCTCCGCTGCCGGAGATTTCCGCGGAGCACCGGCAGGCTTTGACGCAAACGCTGCGCGGCCTCTTGCGCCGATTCGCTGCCGCCGAGTGGATTGCGGCCCGGCTGCCACGCGGCATAGACTGAGTTCCATGACCAGAGAGCCCGACACCCCGGTTGCCGACGCTCCGTTCCCCTCGATTGGCGGCGAACGCTATTGCCACAGCCTCTCGGGCCTGAATCGGCTCTTGGAAGTGACTCGCGTGCTGGCCGAAGAGCTCGACTTGGGGCGCACGCTGGATGCCATCGTGGCCGAGGCGTGCATCGCCCTGCGGTGCGAAAGGGCGATTCTGTACCAGTACGATGTCAAGCGGCAGTCGCTCTTCTCCACCGCCGGCAGTCCCGTGCCGCTGCACTTGGAGCTGGACCAGGGGATTCCTGGATTCGTGGCGCGGCAGCATGTGATGGTCAACGTCCCCGAGCCGGCTCGCGATTCGCGTTGGGATGCCCTCTTCGACCGCAAGACCGGCATTCGCACGCGATCGATCCTGTGCGTGCCGCTGATAGCCGGTCGCGACGGCCGGCTGCTTGGGGTGCTGGAGCTGCTCAACAATCTAGGGGGGCCATTCGACGAGGATGACGAGAGCCTGGCGCTGGCATTCAGCCGTCATGCCGCCGCGGCCCTCGACCGCACGCGGCTGGTCGATGAGCTGCAAGGGCGCCGGGAGATGGAAGCGTCGCTCAACGTGGCTCGCGAGATTCAGCGACGGTTCATGCCCAGCAAGCTGCCGCACATCCCGCGGTACGACGTGGCGACGTGGTGGTTTCCCAACGAAGCGGTCGGCGGCGACTACTGCGATGTGATTCAATTGGCGGATGGCCAGGTGGCGCTCTGCGTGGCGGACGTCTGCGGTCATGGCCTGGGGCCGAGCCTGCTGATGGCGTCGGTGCGGGCGTCGCTGCGAACGCTCATTCTAAGTCACTCCTCGCCGCAGCTTCTGATCGAGTCGCTGTCGATGGCGCTAGCCGACGATTTTCAGCCGGGTGCTTTTGTGACGATGATCCTGGCGATGCTCGACCCGGCCACTCATACCCTGCACTTCGCCAACGCGGGGCATGCACCGGCGCTCTTGTACCGGGCCGCTTCGCGCGAATTCGTCGAGTTGGAATCGACCGGGCTGCCGATCGGCATTCTCGAAGCGCCCGACTGTCCGCTCGGCCCGCGACTGGAGCTAACGCCGGGCGATCTGTTGGTGCTGGGGACCGACGGCATCGTCGAGTCCATGGACGAGCGCGGGAATCAGTTCGGGCTCGAGCGATTTCAGCAGTTGCTCGGCTCGCTGGCGAGCGAGCCGGTCGAGCACCTGGTCCGGCAGATCGGCCGCGAGGTCGAGTTGCACTACGTCGGTGACAGCCCTCCCGACGATCTGACGCTGCTGGTGCTGCGGCGCGTCACGTAGAACGGATTTCAATCCGTTCAAAGAGCGTCGTGAACGGATTGAATTCCGTTCTACAAGCTGGCAAAAAAGGGCTGCGGCGTTCCCATTCGGCTCATCCGCGAAACCGAGTCCCCCAGCCATTCGATCCAGATCGTCCGGCCGTTGACGATGTCCGCCTCGCGCACCCGCGGCAGCGCCATGGGGATCGACACCGGCCGATTCACGGTCGGCTGCTCGATTTTCAGGTAATTCCCCTCAAAATGCGCGGTCAGTCCCTGATCGCCCATCGCCTTTTCGATCTCCGCCCGATTGGCCCACTGCGGAATGCACACCGCCAGTTCGCCGGCTACTTTCGTGGTCACGATCACTCGGTCTCCGCCGGGATACGGACTGGCCACTTGGATCAGCTCGTTCTCGAAGTCAAACAGCAAGTTGACCCGGTGGTTGCCGCCTTCGGACGTGTAAACCTGCCGTTGGATCTCGGCGATGGTCGCCACCGCGCCGGCGGAAACGTCGGCAAAATAAGCCCCCGCTCGCCCGGTCGTGACTTGCGTGGAGATGTGACCGTACGGTGCTGGGAATCCAAACGCCCCCTGAATCCGCGTGCGGACGTCCCGCCGCCCGTCGATCCAGTTTCGCGCGTCGTTGCTGACGAATTTCGTGTTCAAAAGCTGTGACGGCAGGAGGTGTCCGCGGGTGAACCGCTCGACGTCCTGGTAATACTCCGTCCAGCCAAACTCCGCAAAGTTCATTGCCGTCTCGATCAGCTCGGCCGTGTTGTTGGCTTCGCCGATGTCGCGGCCGGTGCCCAGATTTTCCGGCACCCAGCCGGTCTTGCCGATCAGCCCCTGCTCGCGCAAAAACTCGTACCGCAGCCGCACGCACTCCATCAGCTCGACATTGCCGGTGACCAGCGCCAGGCCGCTGTAGGCGTTCATCTCCGCCATCGTTTCGAACATGTGCGGCAACAGCGACTGCCCGACCAGGGTGGGATCGCTGGGGAAGCGGCGGTCCATCGCCATCTCGGCCAATTCCAGCGCCAATTCGAGCGACGGTTGATGCCCGGTCGCTTCGTAATACTTCACCAGCGGCCAGATCATGTGCGGATCGACCCATCCCCGCCACAAGTTCGACCACTCGCTGGTCAATTCCGCATCGAGCGAGCCGGCAATCTTCGCGCCCCCCCGCAGGCCGAGCTGCTGGCGGAATCGCTCCCAGTTGTAGACCCGATTGCCGCCGATCTCGCCGTCGTAGACGTAGAACTTCCGCAGGTTGTACACGCTCGTCTCGAAGATCTGCTTTGCCGAGCGGCCGTACTCGGGGATCACCTGGTCGGCATTGGGCATCAGCGTCGCTAGCGCGAGCATCCCGCGGAATCCCTGGCCGGCGTTGAACAGATACGTCACGTCGAACTGCTGCGACTGGTAGGCCGCCGGATCGGAGACCAGACCGACCAGCAGTTGGTTCGCCGGCGCTGTGTTTGCCCAGTTGCCGTCCCGCGGCTTGTGCAAGGACTGAAGGAGGATGCGGGCGTAATCAGCTACGACGTCGGCGGGGGGATCAATGCCCAGCGCCTGCGACGCGCTGAGGACCGAATACAGCGAGCGGGCCGTGACGTTGGAGACAAAATGCCGATTGAAGCCGAGGTGGGCCGGCGCTTCGCGGCCGGCGTGCCAGTCACCGTAGCGCCGGGCCTGGCCGCTGGTCAGCGAGTAGGCAAAGAAGTGCGGCATGTTCGAGTTGGCGCTATCGCGCAAGCTACCCAGATGCTTGATCCCGGCAGTCAGCGCCCCGTCGAGCTGGTGCGTATTGGTCGCCTCGGCGCGGCGGGTGACGATCTTGTGGACGATGCCGCGGCTGACGTTGCCCGCTTCGTCCATCGAAGCGACGCGGACGAAGTAGCGGGTATTGGGCCGCAGGTTCGCAAAGACGAACGCTCCGCCGGAGGCCGCGACCGCATTTCCCGGGCTCCCAACCGGGGGCGCACCTCCGGCTCGAATACTGACGACGCTCGCGACCGCGGTGGGGGACGGATTCCAGGTGACGATGATCCGGTCGGAGGCGTCCGACTTCAGCTTCAGTGACGTCGGTTCGGCCAGGTACTTGAGCGTCGTCGGCCGCTCGCCGCTGGAGGGGAGCAGCTTGTACGATTTAGGGAACTGCTGGTTGAGCCAGTTGACGACCAGCAAGGCGTCATGAGCCGTGGCCCGGTTGTCGCCGGTGGCATCGAGAAAAGCGGGCGGAGTCGCTCCCTCTTCCAGTGGCGGCAGATTCTGACTCCCGCCGCTGTTGAGGTAGTTGACGACTTCGAGCGCGTCGCTGGCGGTGATCCGCCCGTCGGCATTGATGTCCGGCGGCAAGGCGTCGTTGTGCCAGCCGGTGGGCATGTCGCGGAGTTCGAGTTGCTCCAGCCGCAGCGTCCGCGGTTTGCGGCGGCACGGGTCAACAGACCGAGCATGCGCAGGCGCGGACCATCCGCGCCGCGAGGGGTGCGGCGAAGTCATGCGGGAAACTCGGCGTGGGTCTGGCGGCCACGCTTCGCGGGCAAACGCGAAACGGGTCAATCACGGGCCAAGCTGCCCGGGCGGCCCAGAGGCGGCGATCCATTCGTCCCGTGCAAGGCGACTGCCTCTCTTCCAGCGATGTGGCTTGGCAAGGTTCCAGCCTAGTCAGACCAGGCGGCCGCTCAAGAAAATCGAGCGCAGGCGTTCACGTTTCTTGGCATCGGCGCGGGACTTTGCCGCTGGTAGCGATCGTGCGGGGGTTCGCGCGGGCCGCCGCCATCCGCTACGCTGCTGGACATGAAATCCACAGCCAAATCCGCCGCCAGTTACTGGCTCCTCAAGACCGAGCCGGACACCTTTTCCATCCAGGATTTGCAGAAATCCCCGGGCCAGACGACCTTTTGGGACGGCGTCCGCAACTACCAGGCCCGCAACACGCTTCGCGACCAGATGAAGCTCGGCGACCGCGTCCTCGTCTACCACTCCAGCACCGATCCGACCGCCATCGTCGGCATCGCCAAGGTCGTCAAGGAGGGTTATCCCGATCACACCGCCTGGGACAAAAAGAGCCCGCACTATGACCCGGATTCGACCAAGGACAACCCGCGGTGGTTCATGGTGGACATCCAGCTCGAGCGGATCTTCGAGCAGCCGGTGACCCTTGCCGAACTGCGAAAAATCCCCGCCCTCAAGCAGATGGAGCTCCTCCGCAAGGGCTCGCGACTCTCGGTCCAGCCGGTGCGGAAAGTGGAGTTTGAGGCGATTCTGGAATTGGCGAAAACGCGGTGACGGCGGCTGATCGAAATCCCAAGCACCAAGCATCAAACAAATCTCAAGATCAAATGCAAATGAAGGTCATTCGATCCTTCACGAATTGGTGCTTGTTTGAGATTTGGGTACGCCTTGAAAAGGTGTTTGATGTTTTGCAGGTGCAAGTCCTGTCCGGCAAGGGTCGTTCCAGCCGGTAGCAACCGGAGCGGCGGTGGAGGTGACGAAACCGCCGGAGTCTCTGGTGTAAGGGTCGTTTTTGGC
>DATKDU010000230.1:0-3211 GCA_035512595.1 Pirellulaceae bacterium | reverse complement strand
GCGGTCCTTCTCCAGGGCCTTCATCACGATCCAGTCCAGCTCGCCGCGAACGAGTTTGGTCAGCCGTGCCGGCTCCGTGCTGCGGGCGGCGGCAATCGACGCTAATGTGGTCGACTCGCTCCGCGAGTCGGAACCCACTCGCGGAGCGAGTGCACCACCTTCGGACAGCTGCGTGCTCGGCCGCTCTGGCTCTTCCTCGCGGATGATCCGCAGCATTTCGTCGAATGCCGCCGTGCGGAGGCGCTGTTTGTCGAACGGCGTTTCGCCGGTGAGGAGCTCATAGAGCAGAACGCCGAGTGAATAGACGTCGCTGCGTGTGTCGATGTCGAGCTGGTTGAGCTTGGCCTGCTCGGGGCTCATGTACTCCAGCGTGCCGACTACCTGGCCGAACTCGGTGAACATCGTCCGCTCGGTCAGCTTCTGGGCTGTCGCCTTGGCCACGCCAAAGTCGATCACCTTGGGGACCGGCTGGTTGTCGTATTCGGCAACCAGAATGTTCGTCGGCTTGAGGTCGCGGTGGATGATTCCCTTCTGGTGGGCGTGCTGGACCGCCTGGCAGACGGGGACGAACAGCTCCAGCCGCTCTTTGAGCGTCAGCCGCTGCTCGTCGCAGTACTGCGTGATCGGGATGCCCTTGACGAGCTCCATCACAAAGTAGGGACGGCCCGAATCCGTCGTCCCAGCATCAAAAACCTTGGCGATGTGCGGATGATCCATCATCGCCAGCGCCTGCCGCTCGGCTTCGAACCGGGCAATGACCTGCCGCGTGTCCATCCCCGGCTTGATGATCTTCAGCGCCACCCGCCGCTCGACCGGCTCGGACTGCTCGGCCATGTAGACGACCCCCATGCCCCCTTCGCCGATTTGCTGCAGCAGCTTGTAGGGGCCGATCTGGGTGCCGGGCCGCTGTGGCGCCGATTGGTCGCAAGTAGCGTCCACCGCCACGGCATGGGGGGGAGCAGCCAGAAAGCTGCCCGGGTTTTCGTGAGCTTGTAGCAAGGCCTCGACGCGCTGCCGCAAGTCGGCATCCTGGCCGCAGGCTTCGTCCAGATAGGTCGCGCGGCGATCGCCGGATAGCTCCAGCGCCTGATGGAAGATTTGTTCTTCTTTCATGGCCGAATTCCCAAGGCAAAAGACGGCTTCATCCAGATACGCGAGATTCGCGGCACTCCAGCACCACGAATTTCAGGAAATCTTTTTACTATTCGTCGGCGCGGCCGCGGACCTCGGCCTGCAGCCAGGCGCGCGCGAAGGCCCAATGGCGATCGGCCGTGCTGGGCGAGATCCCCAGCACCTCCGCCGCCTGGTCACCGGACAGTCCCGCAAAATACCGCAGTTCCACGAGTTGGGCCTTGAGCGGGTCCTCAGTCGCCAGCTTGTCGAGCGCATCGTGGAGGGCGAGGATTTCGTCGTCCGACTCCGGGGCCGCAATGTCCCGCAGGGGCTCGCGCAGGTGATCGCCGCCGCGCTTTTTGGATTGCTTGCCGCGTGCCGCATCGACCAAAATCCGCCGCATCGCCGTCGCGGCCGTGGCAAAGAAGTGATGCCGATCGCGGTACGAGCCGCGGGCTTCGCCCCCCACCAGCCGCAAATACGCTTCATGCACCAGGGCCGTCGCCTGCAGCGTCTGGCCGGGTTTCTCCTGGGCCAGCTTCGCGGCCGCCAGCTTTCGCAGCTCGTCGTAGACCAGCGGCAGTAACTGTTCGGCGGCTTGCGGGTCGCCGGATTCGATCTGCGACAGGATGCGGGTGACGTCGGACATCTACGTCAGGATAGCCGCCTGCTGTCCGGCCTGCCAGGAACAGCCGGGCTGCCAATTGGGACCTGATCTTCGCCGCCCGGCAACCAGCGGGAGATCATGACCCAGCTCATGGTCCTCGTCTTCGGCAGCCGCCACCGGGAGAAGGTCCTCGAGGCGTTCAAGCTGCTGGAGGAGTAGTCTTAGCAGCCGCGGCTTCAGGGTTCAGTCCCGGGGCGCCGGACGCCTCGGCAGCAGTGGCGTGCAATCCGTAGGACGGGCTTCCCAGCCCGTCCAAAAGACAAGGACGGCCTGGAAAGGCCGTCCTTCCCATCGCGGCGAGCGGGAGGCGTCAGTCCCCTGATTCCCGACCCCGGCGTACCCAAGGGACAAGCTCCCCTTCCACTGCCACTGGCCGACCCTTCCCCGCTGAAAAAGGGTAGAAGCGCAGAATCGGAAGCGGCCAACTCCGATCGAGTCCACCATATCGCATGGGCCGGAGGCTCTAAACCTTCTCCCGCACCACGGGCGTCGTCGTCAACCGGCCGGACACGATCAGATACTCGTCCGGCGAGAGCGCGTCGGTGGCCGGCTTGGCCTTGGCGGGCTGTAGCATCCACCAGGTGCAGACGCCGGTCAGGCCGCCGGCAAAGGCGAACAAGCCGGGGGCCAGCAGGATGGCCGCGATGAGCAGGTTCGGCCAGGGTAGTTCCAGCCCATCAATGACGGAGTCCATGGACTCACCCGAGAACACCAGGACGATGGCCATGATGCTGAAATAGAGCGCCACCAGGTGCGGAACGAGCCCCGCCATGAACCCGCCGACGAAAAACGCTCGCCAGGCCCCGCGGCCAAAGATGATCCCGTTGACCCAGAACGCCGGGCAGACCCACAGGATCGCACACAAGATCGGCACCGCCACGATCGGCGGCGCGGCAAAGACAATGCCGCACAGGACCGAGACCAGGGCCGTGACGACGAGCAGCGAGCGGATGGTGAATTGCATGGGGCCTCCGTGCGATGTGGCTGAACGCCGATAGATCTACCGCCGCTTCTTCGCGGTTGGTGCGCCGTTCTGAAACGAGAGCTTGGTGACGAGGAGCAAATCGATGATCTCGATCTGATCGCCGGATGTATTCACAATCGCGATGCGGCCCCCTTTTGTGCGAAAGAGCGCTTCCGGGTGCGACACATCGACCGACGATCCGTCAGCGAGATGGATCGAGAAGGGCCGAAATGGCTTGGCTTCGTGGGCGGTTTTCAGTTGGTCGGTCGTCATCGTTTGTGCTCTTGCCCGGCTGCGTCATTCATCCCTAGCTATTATAAGGAACTGCCGTAGCCGTTCACGCCTCGGTGAGTGACGGCGCGGAGTGACGGCGAAGATGAGCTTCGACGGCAGTGGTGATGAGGGTGAAAGCGTTGCGGGATTGCTGGCGGCAGGTTTCAACGACGGTCAACAGGGTTTCGACGAAG
>DATKDU010000229.1:0-10115 GCA_035512595.1 Pirellulaceae bacterium | reverse complement strand
GGCCGTGTCAGCCAGTGCCGTCAGATGCCCCATCTTGCGGCCCGGGCGGGAGTCGGCTTTGCCGTAGAGGTGCAGCTTGACGTCGCGATGACCCAGTGCCGCGGACCAGTTCGGCGAACCGTTTTGCCACAGGTCGCCGAGGAGATTGGCCATGGCCGCCGGCCGCAGTTGCTCGGGCGAACCCAGCGGCAGCCCACAGACGGCCCGCACCTGCTGCTCGAACTGACACGATAAGCAGGCGTCAATCGTATAGTGGCCGCTGTTGTGCGGCCGCGGAGCCAGTTCGTTGACGAGCAGCCGGTCGTCCCTGGTCACGAAGAACTCGACGCACAGCACGCCGACGACGTCGAGCCGCTGGAAGATTTCGCGTGTGATTTCAACGGCGTCTGCTGCGACGCGCGGGCTGACCGCGGCAGGGGCGCTCGTCACGTCGAGGATGTGGTTGGCGTGGGCGTTCTGCACCGGGCCGTAGGCGACGAACGAGCCGTCGGTGCCGCGAGCGCCGATGACTGAGACTTCGCAGGCGAAATCGATGAAGGCTTCCAGGATCGTAGGGCAGGCGTCCCGCCTGCCAGAGTCCAGATTGGACAGGTTGAAAACCTGTCCTACGCGAGCGGCATCCTCCCGCGACTTGATCCGCGCTTGTCCTTTGCCGTCGTAGCCCCAGGCGGTCGTTTTCAGCACGCCGCTATTGCCGCACTCCGCCAGTGCCGCGGTTAGCTCTTCGTGCGATCCGACCGGCCAGAACGGCGTTACCGGAATACCGGCGTTTTTCAGAAAGGTTTTTTCGCGCAGGCGGTTCTGCGTCGTGTGCAGCACATGGCCGCCGGGACGGACCGGCGCGTGTTTTTCGCAGGTCGCCGTGGCCAGCGCCGGGACGTTCTCGAACTCAAAGGTGACCACCGAAACGCCGCGGGCAAAGTCGGCGACGGCGTCCAAATCGTCATAGGCCGCCCGGATTTCCAGATCGGCGACCTGGCCCGTCGGCGTGTCGTAGTCGGGCGAAAAGACATGGACCCGATAGCCCAGCCGCCGCGCTGCGATCGTGAACATCCGCCCAAGCTGGCCGCTGCCGAGGACGCCGAGCGTGCTGCCGGGGGAGATCACCTGGCTCAAGGCAGCGTCTCCCCGAGCACGTTTTGGGCTTGCTCGTCCATGAAGTCGTGCAGCTTCTGCCGCAGGTCCGGCCGCGTCGTCGCCAGGATGCGCACGGCCAAGAGCCCCGCGTTCTTGGCCCCCGCTTCGCCGATCGCCAGCGTGGCGACCGGAACGCCGCCGGGCATTTGCACGATCGAGAGGAGCGAGTCGAGCCCGGAGAGCGACTTGCTCTGCACGGGGACGCCCAGCACCGGCAGCACGGTCAGCGCCGCCACCATCCCCGGCAAATGAGCCGCACCGCCGGCCCCGGCGATGATCACCTCGAGCTTGCGCCCCTCTGCTTCCTTGGCATACTGGCTCATCCAGTCAGGCGTGCGATGGGCTGAAACGACGCGGCATTCATGCGGCACGCCGAACTGGGCGAGCACGTCGGCGGCGTGGCGCATCGTCTCCCAGTCGGACTTGCTCCCCATGATGACGCCGACGAGGGGGGCTGGTTCGGGCATGAGGAAACGTTCCTTGGGGAGTCAGGGGTTTAGTCGTATAATAAGCTCGCGACTGCATTTCTCCCATTGCCCGTACCGCCCCTAATATGCCCTCCCCATTTCCCGGCTTCGATCCGTATCTGGAAGCACCAGATATATGGCCCGATTTTCACTATGCGCTGGCGGCAGATCTTCGCAATGAGCTGAATCGAGTGCTGCCGCGGCCGTATTACGCGCGTTTGGAGATGCGCCCGGAAATTGGCTTCCTGGAGGAGGCTCCGGTAGTGCGGCGCGTCGTTCCCGACGTGACAGTCGTCAAAGGGGCCGGTGCGGCGCGCGAATCGGCCGTGGCGCTGGCGGATGGTCCCCGGACGGTCGTCTCCCAATCGGTGGACGTGACGGTCAACGTGGAACCGATTCGACACTCTTTCGTGGAGATTCTCGATTCATCGCGCAAACACCACTTGATTACGGTCATTGAGATCGTCAGTCCGACGAACAAGCGGCCGGGACAGGATCGCCGAGCCTACGAGCACAAGCAGCGCGAGAATCTGGATTCGGATGTCAGTCTGGTGGAGCTTGATTTGCTTCGCAGCGGTGAGCGGCTCTGTCCCTATCCAGCGTTGGCTCAGATTGTCGCCGAGCTTTCGCCGCACCCCGACTACCTGGTGTCCGTCAATCGGTGGTGGCAGCGAATGGGGGATGCCATGGACTGTCAGCTTTTCCCCACGACGATTCGCGAATCGCTCCCTTGCATTCCAATACCGCTGCGCCGGGAAGAAGCGGAGCCGACGCTCGACCTGCAATGGCACTTCAACCGTGTGTACGATAGTGGGCCGTATTGGCGTGGCGCCATCGATTATTCCCGGCCCCCCGATCCACCGCTGCCTCCTGAGGACGCTGCCTGGGCCGCGGAATTGGTCGGTCACTTCCTCGCAATTTAGCCGCCATGTCCCTTTCCCAACTAATCGACGACTATGCCGCCGGCCCCGCGCTGCTCCGTGAGGCGGTCGCCGGAATGACGCGGGAGCAGCTTTTGGCCCGGCCGATCGAGGGGAAGTGGAGCACGCACGAGTGCCTCTGCCACATTGCCGACTTCGAGCCGGTGTACCTGGACCGGATGACGCGGGTCATTGCCCAGGAGCAGCCGACGTACTTCGGCGGCGATCCGGATCTGTATGCTGCGAACCTGGCCTACGCGGCCCGGGACGTCGCAGAGGAGCTGAATCTCATCGAAGCGTGCCGCCGGCATATGGTCCGCATCCTCCGCTCGCTGCCGGAGAATGCCTTCCAGAGGAAGGGGAACCACAGCGAGGCGGGCGAGCAGACGCTGGAAAAGCTCATAACCAACGTCACCAAACACATTCCGCATCACATCGAGTTCATCCGGGAGAAACGACGGGCGCTGGGCGTGTAAGTGCTGAAAATGTGGGGAGCCAAACTGCCGTCAGGGTGTCGGACTTTCCGGCAATCAGGCCAGTCATCCGGTCGAATCCGTCTCCTGTCCCGAAAAAAGCCGCGCGAGTGGGCTCCTGTTTCGTAGTCAGGCCGATTTGCATTTGCGCCTCGAAGTTCGAGGAAGATGTGCTGAAAGCGGACGATCCGGGCATTCGCGGCCGGCGGCGAGCGGTCGTCAAGTTCGGCCCGCCGGTGGAAGTGCCGAAGGAGCGCGACAGCCGCCATGCGGTGGCGGAGTGGACCGATTTGATGGAGCAGCAGGTGCAGAGGCTGCTTGATGAGATCAATGCGGAGCAGCAGCAGAAGTGACGGCGAAGAGGTTATCCGCAGATTACACAGCGCGGCGGAGCCGCAATGCGGGTCGCCGCGGCCCGATAGCTATGCGGCCCGCCGGGCCGGCAGCGAGCGCTGTTCGTCGGCCGATAGGACCTGCGCCCGCCCGTCGTTGGCGACAACCTTGATCTGGTTTTCTTCGACAAACCACACCGCGTGAGCTCCGGCGGCTTCGAAACGCCGGCCGCAGTAATGGCCGGCGTGCATCAGGATCAACTCGCGGAATTGATCGGGATGGGCGACGCCCAGCGACGCAAAGACGTCGGTGACCAACTGCCGCACTCGCTCGGTGGCTTGCGCGTGAGTCATGGAGCTGCTAGCAGATTGCGAATGGATAGAGGATCGAGATTTCCCGCCTGGGACGACCGTCTGTATCGTGCATCGGCGGGCCAGCGCCTCTGGCGTGCGGACGAGCCGTCGCAACGGCACAGCTTGCCCGAATTGCCCGACCGGAATGCCGCCGCGGCTTCAGCATCCCCCCAGCGAACGTCGATAAAGCATTCCAGGGAGCCCAAACATGGACGACAAGCTCGAAGTTCGGCTGGAAGAATTCCACCTGGAAGAGATCCAGGAGCTGCTGGCGGACGAAGGACACGACATCTCTCTGGAGCAGGCGCAGATGATCGCCAACTTCGTCGTCGAAGTGGGCGGGCTCGACGCGGCCGTACACGTGCTGAGCGAACTGCGTCAGGATCGTCATGCGGCCTGACGTACGACGGCCTTCCCAGGCCGCCGTCCTGATCAGCACAATATCGCGGGCGGAAGTTAGTCCAGCAGCTTCGCCAGCGCATCGATCATCGTCTTCGCCGGCCCGACCCCGCCGAGCTGATCGACCAGCTTCTTCGCCTTGACGAGCTGGGCGACATCAATTCCGCCTCGAGCACCGTTGGATGCACCTGCCTTTGTCGCGCGCAGCTTCCGCCCTTTCTTGCGCCGCGCATTGGAGAGAATCGTGCTCACATAACCTGCTGAGATCTTGACACCCTGACCGTTGAGCGCCTCGGCAATATCCTTCGGCTTGGAGCGCTTATGCTGCGATTTATAATCGCGAACCAATTGCGATACATTCACGCCCCCCCGACTACGCTTCGCCATGTAAAACACCTCAATGAAAATTGGAACCGAATCACCAGGAGGTCAACGGTAGTCTGCCAGTTGCAAGTTGTCAACAATGGGAACATGCTGACCAATCACTCCCATTCATGGCAATCGTCGCGCCTTCATTCGACAGTGTGCAGTCGTTCCACCGCTTGACTGCCGCAACATCGCGCGTCAACCTGCCGACTGCCATGGAAATCTTACATCCCACTGTCGATAGCCGCGACATGCAACCCATCCAAGTCCGCCGCGCCCTGATCAGCGTCAGCGATAAGTCAGGGCTGGTCGAATTCGCCCACGCGCTGGCCGCATCCGGGGTCGAGATTTTCAGCACCGGCGGCACGCGGCAGGCGCTGGTGAATGCCGGCGTCGAGGCCCGCGATGTGGCTCGCTACACCGGTTTTCCCGAGATGATGGAGGGGCGGGTCAAGACGCTGCACCCCAAGATTTTCGGCGGCATTCTCTGCCGGCACGATCATGCCGACGACATGCAATCGGTCGCCGAGCACGAGATTGCCACCTTTGAGCTTGTGGTGGTCAATCTGTATCCGTTCGAAGCGACGGTTGCCAGGGCGGATGTGACGCGCGCGGAAGCCATCGAAAACATTGATATTGGGGGACCGAGTTTGATTCGTGCGGCCGCCAAGAATCATGCGTTCGTCGCCATTGTCACCAGTGCTGATCAATATCCAGAAGTTCTCACACAGCTAAAGGATCATGGCGGCACGACGCAGGCCCTGCGCGAAAAACTGGCGCTGGCCGCTTATGCGCGCACCGCTGCTTATGACGCCGCCATTGTGGAGTATTTCAAGCGCGGCACACCCTCGGCGCAGCAAGCAGGTTTTGCGCCGCAAATGGCACTGTCGCTGAAGCATCATTTGAAGCTGCGCTATGGTGAGAACGCACATCAACAAGCGGCCGTTTATCGACTGGAAGGCGCCAGCGGCATCAGTCTAGTAACCGCCAGACAGGTCAGCGGCAAAGAGTTGTCGTACAACAATCTGCTTGATTTGGATAGTGCCTTGTCGATCGTGCGCTCTTTCGCACAGCCGGCCGCATGTGTGATCAAACACAACAATCCGTGCGGTGCAGCGACGGCCGAATCGCTCGCGCAGGCTGCCGCCAAGGCGCTTGCCGGCGATCCACTCAGTGCCTTTGGGGGAGTCCTCGGCTTCAACCGGCCCGTCAATGCGGCCACCGCGGAAGTGCTGGCCGCCCCGGGGCTATTCATCGAAGCGATCGTGGCCCCCGGGTTTGAAGCGGCGGCACAGCAGATTCTCACCACGAAGCCCAAGTGGAAGGCCAACGTGCGGTTGGTCGATGTGGGGAGCCTGACAGCGCCGCCGGCATCCATCAACTGCCGGCAGATCGAAGGGGGAATGCTCGTGCAGGAGGCCGACGTGCTGCCCGATCCCGAAAGCGAGTGGCGCGTCGTGACCGAAGCTCAGCCGCCCCAGTCGCTGATGAACGACCTGCGCTTCGGCTGGGCCATCGTCCGCCACGTCAAGTCCAACGCCATCGTGCTCGCCAAGGAGCAGTCGCTGATCGGCTGCGGAGCGGGGCAGATGAGCCGCGTCGATTCGGTCAAGATCGCCATCGAGAAAGCCGGCGACCGGGCTCGCGGCTCGGTCCTCGCCTCCGACGCCTTTTTTCCCTTCGCCGATTCGATCCACAAGGCGGCGGCCGCCGGCGTGGTCGCAATGATCCAGCCGGGTGGCAGCGTGAAGGACAACGACGTGATTGCCGCGTGTAACGATCACGGGATTCCGATGATCTTCACCGGCCGGCGGCATTTCAAACATTAGTAGGACGGCCCTTCCGGGCCGTCCATCGACTCGACGGCCCAGAAGGGCCGTCGTACATAATGCGCACGCCTCCCTTTATCGTCTGGGCACTGGCCCGGCATTGCTCGCTGCGGCAGATCGCCAACTGGAAAGATGCCGAGCGGACCGAGCGGCTGCTGCGGGCCGCGCGGGCCTATGACGAAGCGCGGGCCGACGGGCGGATTGTCGAGGGCGTTGCCTTAGCGGCCGGTGCTGATCGGGAAGTCGATGCGGCCCAGGTGCTCGGTTTTCGCGTTGACTCGGCGCTCGAGCTTTACGGAGGTTGCGCAGGGCTCCACACCGCTTGCGACGAGTGCCCGGCTAATGCGCTTCGGGGGCATCTGGGCCGGCAAGTCGTTGGCTGCTTTGGCATGTGGCCGCTGCCGGAGGACTTGGATGGCTTCTGTGAGCAGGTTGAATCGATCATCCCGCGCGACCCGCAAATCGCCACGCTCAGCTCCACAACGCCTCGCTGGTATGGCCTGTGGCTGCATTCACCGCTGCCACCTGAGACTGCAAGCGCCCTCGCCGTCCTGATCCGCGAATTGCAGTTGTCTGATGCCGCCAGTGCGGCCGGCCGCGGCGAGTTGCTCCTGGCCCTGGCGCTTGCCGCCGCCGGCCAGTTCCCGCTGCACTTTCGCCTCTATCCGCCGGGGCAAGTCGCAGGCCCCTGGTGGAACCTCGTCCCCCACTGCGGCCATTGCCAGGCCCCTTGGTCCGGCAACGGCATCTGCCGCGTCTGCCGTCAATCGACTCATCCCGCCACTCCAAAAAAACGCCGCGTCCGCGGCCAGCGGCCGTATTATGCGCTGGTGAGATTGCTCGGCCCTGAAACGGCGGCCGCGCTGTGGGAGAAATACCAATCGCGTGCCGACATTGGCTGAAGCACCGAAGATTTTCAGGGGTGTGAAGTCTCCTCCGTGCGCATTGGCGAATCCCGCATCGGCACGGCCGGGATCACAACGAGTCCGGACAGGCCCGTATCGACCTGCGTGTCCGGATCGGCCAACAGCGCCTGATCGTCCGTGCCGTTCATCCCCACGCTGTAGATGGCAAACTGGTTTCCCTTCACGAGGAAGATTAGCGACGCGCCGCGCTGGAATGGGTCAGTTGGCACTTGCGCCAAAAACTCGGGCGTCATCGCCGCCAGGCTCGCTGGCGGCCGGCCCTGACGCCATTGAAAGCGGCGAAAGGCCGCGCCGGCCACCGCGCTCTCCCGCTCGGCTTCGACACGTGTCCATGCAGCAAAGAATTGCGTCAGCGATGCGAGTGACTGCAAGGCGGCTATGGCGTCGGATCGGTCCCTCGGCTTGGGCGAAAGGTCCATTTTAGCGAGCCGACCGTGGATCTCCTCGGACTGCCGAATCGCATCAACGCGAGGCCTGTCGGCCGCGTCAAGCATCTCCTGCATCATATGCAAGTAGAGAAGGCATTCAGCGGGGCGATCGACATCTCCAATCACACTGGCCGGGCCACCACGCTGAGACGACTTCATGCGAAACGATTGATAGCCCATACCCCGCTCGCCAAGGAGCCCCCGCCTTGCCGGTTCTTGCGTGGGTATGGCCAGTAGCGCTGTCTGTAGCCTGCCGAGCTGTTCGTCCGACAAGCTTCGCTCAGCGATGAGAAACTCCGACTCCAGCAGCGCCAAATCCACGACAAGCATTCGCACAAGCTGCCGAGTCATATCCAACTCGTCCTCCAGCGACCCGGCGAGAGCCAACAGCAACTCGATCGACTCGATTGCCTCTTCGTGACTGTGGCCACTCGCACCGACGCGCGCTCGCAGGGCAAGCAACCTGGACAACTGCCGGAGCGGTTGAATTGCCTCCGCGTGGTCCGGGTAAAGACCCTGGCTGAAGTCGATCGGGTAACGGCACTCACCATTCGCTGCCGCCGCGCGCCTGGCCGCGGCAACGGCATCCTCGTAGCGGGCGAGATATGCTTCCGCCTCGCCGAGGAGCGTATTTGGGGCGCTCGCCTTTAGCTGTTCGATCTTTCCGCTGCCGACGTACGGCAGTTTGGAGTGACGAAAGCCGGTCTCGGGCGGCCCCAATCGAATTGCCGCGAGCCAAAGCTCAGTCGTATCGTTGGCGCCATCGGGCACGCGGTTGAGCGCGTCGAGATCTTCGATGGTGATCGGCTCCCCCGCGGCCTGAATGCGGTCCACTTCAGCCTGCACGTCGGCCAGCGCCTGCTGGTGTTGCTCTTGAAAACGCCAATAGATGGCACCGGCCACTAGCCCAATCAAGAGGAAAGCTGCGGCCAGCGCCAGCAGCAGGTTCGTCAGCCACGTCCAGCGTGCCCGGGCCACAACGTCCTGCGGTGGCTCGGCAGGCGTGGCGGCAAGCTGGCTCATGACACCCCCCCAGGGGTCCGAGGGACGGTTACACCACTTCCCGAATCGCATTCACATCCGGATCAACCAAATACTGCGGCCGGCCGCGGAAGTCGAACAGGCGCGGCGCGGAGGCCAGGTTGATCCCCAGGTTGTGGTACAGCGTGGCGTGGATTTCCTCGAAGGTCACCGGGCGGCTGATTGGTTCGCCGCCGAGGCGGTCGGTTTCGCCCAGGACCTGGCCGGTCTTCATCCCGCCGCCGGCCAGAATCGCACAAGAGACGCGCGGCCAGTGATCGCGGCCGGCGTCTTTGTTGATCTTCGGCGTGCGGCCAAATTCCCCCCAAGCGATGACCGTGCAATCCTGGTCGAGCCCCCGCTCGTGCAGGTCCTCGACGAAAGCGGACAATGCCTTGTCGAAGATCGGCAGCTCCTTCTTGCAATTCTTGAAGTTGCCGCCGTGGAAATCCCAAAAGCTGTAGTTGACGGTGACGACGCGGACGCCGGCTTCGACCAGCCGCCGGGCGAGCAGAAAATTCTGCGGCACTCGCGGAGCGCCGTCCCCCTGCGGCCGTTTGGCGTCGTCGGTGCCGTAGCGGTCGCGGGTCTTCTGGTCCTCCTTGGTAATGTCCAGCGCGTCGAAGAGCTGCGAACTGGTGAGAATCCCCATCGCCCGCTGCGTGAAGGTGTCGATCCCGTCCATCGTGTGGCGGCTATCCCACTCGCGGCGGAAGTTATCGACGCTCGTGAGGAGGTTGCGGCGGTCGTCGAGCCGATCGGCCGTGATTCCTTGCAGCACCAGATCGTCGCGGCCGGGGCCCATTGGCCGAAACGACGAATGGCCCAGGCCAAGGAACCCGCCCCCCGGTTCGTTGTACGGCTTGTGCTGCGTCGTGTAGCACAGCGACACAAACGGCGGCACTCCCGGCTCGGTCGGCCCTTGCAATCGCGACGCGGCCGAGCCCAGGTGGGGCCAGCCGCCGGCCGGCTCGTTCTGCGATAGGTGGCCCGTGAAGCACTGGTAACCGGCGTGATCGTCGCGGCAGCCGACGACCGTGCGGATCGGCACCAGCTTGTCCATATTCCGCGCCAGGTTCGGCAGAAGCTGGCAGATCTCAATGCCAGGGACGGCCGTCTTGATCGGATCGAACTCGCCGCGAACCTCGGTGGGCGCATCGACCTTGATGTCGTACATGTCCTGGTGGGGCGGCCCGCCGCACATGTAGATCATGATCACCGACTTGTGCGGCTTTCTCTGTTCCGCCCGCGCTTCGAGGGCCAGCAGGTTGGCCAGCGACAGCCCGCCCAGTCCCAGGCCGCCGATTTGAAGGAACGAGCGGCGGGAGAGGCCGTCACAGTGGCGACGACCGGTGTCGCGAGGTCCAAGGAGGGTGAGCATAGGGAAATGTTGTGATGGCAGGGTGTTTGGGGAGGGATTCCGGGCGGGGCAGTCATCAACCGGGTTCAATATATCGTCGGCAG
>DATKDU010000228.1:0-24139 GCA_035512595.1 Pirellulaceae bacterium | reverse complement strand
AAGGGCAGATAGTCCGCCGCTGCGCTTCTTTGCCTCGACCGCAATCACCCCCCCGTTCGGGGCGTTATCAGCGGTTGGCCGCAACCGGGTCTATTAGTGATGTTAAGTTCAGTATTGGCCTGCGGTTATGGCCTGGGCAGTGCGGCGGGAAAGCGCGCCATTGGCGTTATCCGTCCGTGGCGGAGCCGCAGTCGTAAAATCCAGGCTCAAGGGCGGATTCGTTTCCCCTGCCCCCGGGCCGTAGGCGCAACAAAAAACCGCCGCGAGCTTCGGCTCGCGGCGGGTGAATCGTAGGGCACTCGCTCCGCGAGTGCCCAATTGGACTCGGTCGGGGAGTTGGTATGGGATCGCGGCCGGATTTCAGCACGGGTGGCAGGTTTTGTACACTCACGGAGCGAGTGTACTACTTTAATCCCACCACCACTGACCCTTGGCCAGATTGTCGAGCTTGACCTGCTGCCTGGCCTTGGTCACTTCCCCTTGTTCCTTCTGGCGGTTCTCGCTGGAGATGGCCTTGAGCGGGTTCACCGATACGCCGCCGCCGACGGGGGTCACCAGGCGAGTCCCCTTCCAGACGGCCGTGCATGCGGTCTCGACTTGTTTCGGCGTCTCGTAGACTTCCACCGCGAAGCGATTCTCGTCGCCGAACAGCTCCATCCGCCAGTCGGCACTGCCGTAGTAATCCTGCTGCTGGATGTAGGCCGCGGCAATCGACATGTCGATCAGGTTGCGAAGCTGGGCGTAAACGGCCACCTTCTGCGACAGCTTGGAGTAGTTGGCGGTAAAGCCCTGGCAGAAGAGCTCGCTGGCCCGATTGCCATTGCCGGTTGCGGCCCGAGTGCCGTCGGCCTGCACCAGCTCGTTCTCGCCGATCAGCTTGACCCCTTCGCCGACCAGCTCCATCGCCAGGTTGTCTTCGGTGACGCGGACGCAGTCATAATTCGGCGTGAAGAACCAGCGGGTGAGTGCATTGCGGGAAATATCGGTCGGGCTGGCCTTGTCCACGTAGCTGGCCAGCTTGATCGGCGGCTTTTCGATGCCGATGCCGATCAGCTTCATGCGGTAGTCGGCCTCGACCATGACCTGGGCGAAGTGGGTCTGGGGCGAGATTCCGCGGACCGAGACGGTTTGCAGGCCAAGAGTCTCTTTCAGTCCTTCCACGATGCGGCCGGCATCGCCGGGTCGCACGCTGCCGCTGATGCGGGCCAGGAACTCTCGCATCCGCTGGAGTCCTTCCTTGGTGGGATCGATCGAAACGCCGAGTTCCTTGGTCGGATCGCCGCCGGGCGGATAGGCCCGCAAGGCGACCACCAGATCCTGAAGCTCCAGCACCGCGCGGCCCGAATCGACGCCAATCACGCGGCCCGACGCATCGGGAGCAAAGGCTTCCGCCGGACCGGCAATCACGATGTCCTTGGTTTCGGGATAGTAAAAGACGTACTGAAGCCGCGTGATGCCGGCCAGATACTTGATTTCGTCGGTGATCGGCTCACCCTTGTCCAGCTTGTCGGCGATCGCCGCTTCCAACCGATTGAGCGAGACCTTACGCAGCTCGCTGCTCTTGGCGAGATCGCCCGGCAGCCGCGCCTTGGCGTCGGCAGCCCAGCGCTTGTTCAGCAGGTTTCCAGGGTCGCCGAATTGGCGCACGCTCAGCACGCCGCTGGCATTGACCACCACGCCGGCCGCGCCTGGACCTCCTCCTCCTCCGCCATTGTTCTGGTTGTTTTGCTGGGCCGACGCCAGCGGCACCATCGCCAGGAGAAGTGCGATGCCGGCGATTCCACGCGAAACGAGCCTCGTCATGTTTTTCACTCCGCTCCCCGGCCCCTTTGTCGAGGAGTCCATACCGAGAATTGCAAATGGCCGATGAAATGCCGACCGGTTGAACTTTCATGGGCACTCGCGGAGCGAGTGCCCTACATTTTTCCGGACGCTCCCGCGCCGCCATCCATTATGACACGGGAACGTGCTTGAATCCCTTAAAAATCAGGAACTTCGCGGCACTCCCTTCGCCGCGCATAGCACCCTCCTTAGCGGCAGTTCCCGACAAACCTGATCTTAGTTACGCGGAATTGCGAAAGCAATCAACCTGGAGAATTTTGGAGATATAGGCGGTTTGTTGCGTGTCTCGCACGCTAAGCGGCCGACTCGGCTCCCCGCGCCTCCAAAATGCGTCCGCAGGCGTTGACGACCCATTCCACTGGGACATCCCGCATGGCATCGTTGGCCCCATTCCGCCGCTTGCGGGATGAGCCATCTTGGTACCAAGCCTGAACCGTCTGGTGGCCGGGGCCATAGGGTCCGCAATCTTCCGGCCTGGTCGGGCCATAGATTCCTACGCATGGAGTGCCGACGGCAGCGGCCATGTGCAGGGGACCCGTATCCGAGCCCACAAACAGGGCGGCTTGGCGAAGGACCGCGGCCAATTCCAGCAGCGTGGTGGACGGTGCGACAAGGGCCGCCCCGCCGGCCAAGCCGGCAATTTGGTCGGCCCAGGCTCGTTCCTGCGGGCCGGCCCAGACAGCAAGCGTCGCCACGTGCCAGCGGATATGTAGCTGGCGGGCAACCTCGGCGTACCGCTCGGCTGGCCAGCGTTTGGACTCCCATCCGGCCCCGGGATTCAACACCGCGAAGGGGCGATGGAGTCCCGACGATTGAAGTGCCGTGCGGATTTGCGCTTCCAGGGGCTCGTCGCGAGGGAAATCGAAACGCACGGGCCCCGCAGACTTCCCCAGTGGATGCAGCAATTCCAAGTAGCGATCGACGACGTGCCGAGTGCGGCAATCCACCAATTGGGTATTGAGCCACGGGGCAATCTCCCGACCGACCGGACGCGAAAAACCGATGCGCCGCTTGGTGCCCGAAAGCCAGGCGACCAGCGAACTTTTGGTCAGACTCTGCGGGTCGATGGCGAGATCGAAGCGAAGCGAGCGTAGTCGCTGACTTAGCCGCAACAAGGCGCCCGGCGACCGGGAAAATCGCCGCGGCAGTCGTATCGCCAGATCCACTGCCGCATGACGCTCGACCACCGTCCCGGCGACTCCTTCTACGGCCCAGGCGATGAAGGATTGCGGAAATGCGTCGCGTAGCGCCACGGCCAGGGGCATCGTCAGGATGCAGTCGCCAATGGCCGACAATCGGGTGATTAGAATTCGAGGGCTGCGATCGAAAAAGTCAGCGCCGCAAACATCAGAAGTGGGGACGTGGGACATGATTTCGCCTGGCATCCATGCTATGAAACGAGGGTCCTCCGAGCGACTATCGTACTCCGCACGACAAAAAGCTCAAAAGTCAAGTTGGAAAAATGACGTTCTTGGCGGCGTTTTCGTAGTAGGTTTTGATCGAAGCCCTGGTCTTGCGGACGTTCGTCCTTGGGGGATCCATGAAAGTGCGTTTGAGCCAACAGAAACCCAGCGGCACAATTGCCAATTTAGAAGCCCTGCTGGCGGGCATGATCCTGACCGTCAGCACGGCCTATGCTGCGACCGTCTGCCCGATGTACTGGACGCAGCTTCAACTGGAGGCTGACCTGCGCAATCGGCTGGCCATCACGGACGCAGTGGACTGCTGGTACCTGGAAAATGGGACCTGGCCGCAGGCCGACTTGCAAGATCTGGCGGGCGCTTCGCCGCATTTGCAGCGCGTGGATCTGGTCAGTCCGCTGACCGGTCAGCCCTATCGACTGGATCCGGCGACCCACCGCGTCAAATAGCCGCAGCCGGCAATCATTGCCGCGCTGAGGGCGTCTCCACCAGCGCCGCAGGACCGGCGCTCTAAACCGGGCGTGCCGCCGCTCCCTTCATCGCGTATCTTTTAGGTAGGGACGCAAAGTCTATCAGGCTGGCTCGTGATCGCTCGAAGGAGGCTTCCATGACGCGGCTGGAATCGATGCCGGAGGTGACGCCACAGATCGTGTCGGCAGCGCCGCGCCCGACGAAAGGGCTGTCGATCGGTCAGTATCTGATCCGCCGGCTGCAAGACTACGGCATCGCCGACGTCTTTGGCATTCCGGGCGATTACGTCCTGACCTTCTACGGCATGCTGGAAAAAAGCCCGGTGCGGGTCGTCGGCTGCACGCGCGAGGACTGTGCCGGTTTTGCAGCGGATGCCTATGCCCGCGTGAGCGGCATGGGGGCGGTGTGCGTCACGTACTGCGTCGGCGGATTGTCGGTTTGCAACTCGATCGCCGGCGCGTATGCCGAGAAGTCGCCGGTCGTCGTGATCACCGGTTCGCCCGGCTTGGAAGAGCGAATCAACAACCCGCTGTTGCACCACAAGGTGCGGGATTTTCGCACGCAGATCGAGGTCTTCGAGAAGCTGTGCGTCGCCTGCACGGAGCTTTCCGATCCGGTAGTCGCATTTCGCGAGATCGACCGGGTGCTCGATGCGGCGGCTCGCTTCAAGCGGCCGGTATATATCGAAATTCCGCGCGACATGGTCGAGGTCGTGCCGCACATCTCGCACTCGTTCCACTCCCCGGAATGCGCCAGCGACCCTCAGGCCACCGAAGAGGCGGCCGAAGAAGCGGCCCAGCTCCTGGCGAAAGCGAAGCGGCCGATGATCATCGCCGGCGTGGAGATTCACCGCTTCGGCATGCAGGACAAAGTCATCGCCCTGGCCGAGAAGCTGAAAATTCCGATGGCCGCCACGCTGCTGGGCAAGAGCGTGGTCCCCGAGATGCACCCGCTGTACGTGGGCCTCTACGAGGGAGCCATGGGGCGGGCCGAGGTGACGCGGTTTGTCGAGGAAAGCGACTGCGTGCTCCTCTTGGGTGCGTTCATGACCGACATCAACCTCGGCATTTTCACGGCCAACCTCGATCCGGCCAAGTGCATTTACGCCACCAGCGAGCAGCTCCGCATCCGCCACCATCATTACCACGGCGTCGAACTGGGCGACTTTCTCGACAAACTGGCCGCCAGGAAGCCGTCCACCACGGCCCGCGTGATTCCGGCCGAGATCCGCACCGCCAAGCCGAAGTTCAAGCTGGCGCCCGCCGCCGCGCTGACCGTCCGCCGCCTGATCGCCCGGATCAACGAGCAGATCGACGACGAGACGATCGTGATCGCCGACATCGGCGATTCGCTGTTTGCCGCCACGGAGTTGACGATCCACCAGCGGACCGAGTTCATCAGCCCGGCGTATTACACCTCGATGGGATTTTCCGTTCCGGCGGCACTGGGCGCACTGACGGCCCGGCCCAAGAGCCGCGTGGTCGTAATCTGCGGCGACGGGGCCTTTCAAATGACCGGGATGGAGCTGTCCACGATCGTCCGCTGCGGATATGCCCCGGTGGTGATCGTCCTCGACAACAAGGGGTACGGCACCGAGCGGTTCCTGCACGAAGGGGACTGGGAATTCAACGACATTCACCCCTGGCAGTACCACAAGCTCCCCGAGCTGCTCGGCGGCGGCTCGGGGTACGAGGTCCGCACCGAAGGGGAGTTTGACGCGGCGCTGACCAAAGCCTGGTCCGACCGCAAGGGGATGAGTCTGATCCAGGCCCACATTCCGATCGGCGACTCGAGCGAGGCCCTCCAGCGGCTGGCGGAGCGGCTCAAGCATCGGGTTTGATCGATCGCGGAATTCCAGCCGCACCGATTGAATTGGGACCATCCGCCGCACGATACTTGTTGATGGCGGCTACCTTGCACCCGGCGTCGATCCGCTCACGGAAGACTTTTATGGCGGAATTCACCAAGCACCAGCAAAAAATCATCAAGAATTACTACGAGCACCGCGAGGGGATCGCCCTGCAGCGGGTGCAGGAGATCATCACCGAGCTGTACCTGTCCTCCGGCAAAAAGCGGCAGAAACATTGGGAAAGCCTCAAGCTGCACCTGCCCAAGCTGGGGGTCAAGCCGGAGGTCGTCGAGCACCTGGTCCGCGAGGACAAGCCGGAGCTGGTGGCAAAACTGGTGGAAAAGCTGATGGCCAAAGGCTAAAACGCGAGGATCTTCCTCCCGCCATCCGCCTTTCGCAGCGTTACGAACGTGCGCACGACCTGGAATTTCTTCGCCCCCGGCCAGATTGTCTTTGGCAACGGCGCCGTCGCTCAGGTGGGCGAGCTGGCGTCGCGCCGCAACTTGCAGCGGGTGTTCGTCGTCGCCGACGAGCGGCTGAGTGCCGCTGGGATCGTCGGCCGCGTGACGCGTTCGCTGGCCGAAGCGATGCGGGACGTCGAGATCTTTGCGGGGGGTGAGCCCGAGCCGTCGGTGGACCTGGCGGTGCAGGCGGCCGAAGTGGCCAAAGCCTTTCGCCCCGATTGCATACTCGGGCTCGGCGGCGGCAGCAACATGGACCTTGCCAAGATCGTGGCGGTCCTCGTGACGCATGGCGGCCGGCCGGAGAAGTTCTTCAGCTTCAACAACGTACCGGGGCCGGTCCTGCCGCTGGTCTGCGTCCCGACCACCGCCGGCACAGGCAGCGAAGTCTCGCATGCGGCCGTCCTCACCGACACGGCCAATCAAATCAAGGTCAGCACGCTCAGCCAGTTTCTGCGGCCGGCGATTGCCGTCGTCGATCCCGAGCTGACGATGACCTGCCCGCCGAAGGTGACTGCCGACAGCGGCATTGACGCCCTGACGCACGCCATCGAGGCGTATACGGCGGTTGAATGCTCGCAGCTTGACGCCAAGAACGGCGAGCCGGTCGCTTACGAAGGATGCACTCCGCTGGGTGCGGCACTGGCCGAGAAGGCCCTCGAACTCGTCGGAAAGCACCTGGTGACAGCCGCCAAGGACGGCCTCAACCCGGCGGCACGCGAAGGAATGGCCCTGGCGGCAACGCTGGCGGGGTTGGCCTTTTCGCATTCAGCGGTAGCACTCGTCCATGCCCTCGAATATCCTCTCGGCGGCGTACTGCACTGCTCGCACGGAGCAGGAAACGGTTTGCTCTTGCCTTACGTCATGCGATTCAATCTGCCCCAGCGCACGGCGGCATTCGCGCGGATTGCCGAATTGCTGGGGGAGGACGTTCGCGGACTGCCCGCAGAGGACGCTGCCGAGCGGGCGGTAATCGCTGTAGAGAAGCTGCGGGCCGCCATCGGCATTCCGCAGCGGATTCGCGAGATTGGCGGGACGCGCGAGCAATTGCCGACGTTTGCCGCCAGGGCGTTTGCGATCAAGCGGCTGCTGGCGGTCAATCCGCGGCCGGCGAGCGAGGCGGACTTGCGGGGGATTTTAGAAGCAGCTTATTGAATGTGGTGCACTCGCTCCGCGAGTGCGCACATCAGCGCACTCGCGGAGCGAGTGCACCACATTAGCTCTTCCGCCGCAAGTGCCCGGCCGTCGATTGAAAATACTTCGTCCGGCGGCTTTCGATCACCTCGACCGTCTCTTCCTGCTGCCGGCGGAGGTCGTCGAGGTTAGAGCTGCAGTAGCGGCAGCCGATCGTCTTGAGATGGAACTCGACGTAATCCATGTGGGTTTCGTCCAGCGCTCCGAGCAAAAACGAGCCGAGGTGCTCGCGCGACGGGCAACTCAGCCGCTGCCTGCGCCAGATTTCGCCGACGCTGTGGACCCCCGCATCGCGGCGGCCGTGAATGGCGGCCAAACGCTTGAGCAGCTCCGGCCGGGCGCGGACCTCCTGCTCGATGTGGGCCATTTCCTCGGCAGTCAGCCCTTCATCGAGATAGGCTTCCAGGTCGGCGTTGGTCAGGCGGTGAGGCATTTGATTGCGGATTTCGGATTGCAGATTACTTGGCGGAATCCTCGTAGAGTTCAGGGAACACTTCCTCGGACAATTCCTGATGCCGAATCAGGCTTCGCAAGCGGGCGATGAAGTCGAACTTGTAGTTGGCGACCTGTTGCTCGGTGATCTTCAGCTCCTCGGCCGCGTCCTTGTTGGCCCAGCCGCGGACGAAGAGCAGCTCGGCACACATCAGCTTGGTCCATTCGCCACGCTCGCGCCAGCGCTCGATCTGGTCCGCGAGGGCCTCGCTGACCGCCTTTTCTTCGAGCTCCTTGCGCTCCCCGCTGCGGGCAATGCTGCTGGCCGGGCGGCCGCTCCCCTGGAGTTGCCAGTCGCCGGTGGAATCGGCCCCAGCCGACAGCGGCACTGCCGGCCGGCGACCCTCGCGCCGCAAGTGGTCAGTCAGTTTGTAGGCGCAGATCGAAAAGAGATAACTCTCCAGCGGCCGTTTGCCGTCGTAATTGGGCAGGCTGTTGAGGAACCCAAGAAACGCTTCTTGCACGATGTCTTCGCTGGGGCCGCGGCGGCCGAGGCGGCTTTCGACGAACGCCAAGAGCCGCCCTTCGTACCGCATGATCAGATCGCTCCACGCCTCTCCTTCGCCGCGGCGAATGCGCTCGATCAGGAGCGAGTCGGCATCCGAAGAAACGGGCATGGCGGCGGCAAGCGAAAGCGGCATGAACGTCGCGTGCCGCTGGCGGGGAATTTGCCATAGCCGAACTCGTAAGAGTTTGGACCGGAACTATTATGAGTTCCGCTACAGCCAATGAATCCACCGCCCAAGTACAACGCCGGCACCGACAATTGCTAGTATTGCCGCGGCCGAAAGGAACTGCAAGCGTCCCGTGTAGTAGCCGCGCGTCGCATTATCGACGCGGAAGTATCCGAATACGGTTCCCAGCAGCAGGATGGCGCCGCTGGCGACGAGGCCCAATTGAGCCAGACGCCACTTGGCGATGACTTGTTCCCAATCGTGTCGAATGCGGTCCTGAAAGCCCTGCGGAAACTCGAGGAGCGCGTGGTATTGCTCCATCGAGCCCACGGTCGGCGACTCAATCGTCTCGTGATAGGTATTCCCCTTCACGAGCTGGGTGCGAATCGCACTGGCGTCGTACCGAATGAACCGCGGAGCCAGCTTGCTCCCCAGCGTCTCGGCGATGTAGGCGGCTGTTTCCCTTTCCAGTTGCTCATCGAGCGCGCGCCGCGCATCGCTGTCCCGCTTGAAGGGACCGGAGCACACGGCCGTGCTGTGAACGGATCCCTCGCGGACTGCATTCGCTTCGACCCACGAAGGGCGTCCTGGCGGGATCACGACATCCTCGGACAGGTCTAGCGGAAGCGAGTTGAGCGAGGTCGAATGCGAATCGGTGCTCGAAACAGCGGGTGATGTCGCGGCCGGTTCCCCTTTCGCAGAAGCAAAGGAGGCCGATTCAGTTTCCGCCGCCGCATCGGACTCGGCAGCAAGCGCCACATTGCCGACGATTCCGCCTGTCAGGCCACTGGCCAGCGCAAAGAAACCACCTGCGCCCCCCAGCACGCACAGCATGCCGCACGTTCCCTGCATGGCAGGGCGAAGCATCCGCGAGAACACCAGCGGCCAGGCGGCCACCAGGGCACTTGCCGTAAGCGTGGCGAAAATCAGCAAACTTGAAATCAACATCGCATCACCTCGTGCAAATCCCACTACACGCGTCCCCCTTGCAACACTCTTTGACGAATATCGGCCCGCTCCTGGGGACTCATCCAGGGTGCGGACAATTGAACCACCAGCGAAATCATGGCCGGGACGACAAACGGCCAGGGAAAACGCCCCGCATCGAACGGTTCTTCCATCAACTCCAGGCCAACACCTGGCAAAAGCCACAACCCCGCCACGATCGCGGCGGCGATGACGGCAAAGACCCGCAAGCGGCTTTCGCGCAGCGGATCGGTCTGCTTCCACCAGCCGATTGTGGCGAACACGGCGGCAAAATACGCCGGATAAGCCGTCGCCCGCCAATCGGGCGCGACGCTAGCCAGCAAATACTGCTGTGACAGAAACAGGACGCTGCCCAGCGCCAGCCCCATCACAAGCTGCACGAAGCGGCGTTTGACCATCTCCCCTTGCCGCGGCTCCCACAGCTTGCCCGCCCCCAGCACGAGCCAGCTTCCCAGCGTCGTCGCCGACCACAGCCACGCAGCGCCGCTGAGGGGGTGACCGCCGTTGTCAATCGCTTCCTGACCGAGCATGACTGCCAGGACGGTGACAATGCCGCTGATGAAGGCGGCGGCCAGCATCGACCCGGCCAACTCGCCGACCCGATCGCCGGCAGTCTTCATCCGCATCACGCCGCGGTATTCGTTTTCCCACGAGACGTGCCGCGGGATGGTGCTGCGGCCGCGCGGCTGGTTGGCGGCTTGCTCGCCGGTTCTTGTGCCGCTGGCTTGGGCCAGCAGCCAGATTCCCAGGTAGACGACATAGACCGCCGCCAGGACGGCCACGATCGGCAGCAGGTACGGGCCGGCAAAGATCGCCGTGAACGCTGCGCCGATGAGGAGCGCGATCTTCAGCGGCGTGCCGCCCGGACCGTGGGTCCACCAGTTGGCAAACGAGCCGACTGCCTTCTTGGCCGAAGCTGCGATTGGTTCTTCCGCGCGGGGAGCGGCAGCGAGTGCGGCAAAGCTGCCGGGAACGGCGCGTTGGCCCTTCGCTTTTTCTTTCGCGGGAACCTCCTTGACCGGTCCGAACGAAATCCCCTCCATCTCGTCGCCGATGTAGAACGGCTCTTCCGGCCGCGGCGCGGGCTTCGCCGCAGGGGGCATGCGCACCGGCGGCGCGACACCGGCAAGGTGCGAGGCCTGCGGCCCTGTCATGTGCTTGCCTGCTTTCGCCCTGTCCAGCATGGCCACCATCTCGCTGACGGTCCGGAACCGCTGTTCCGGGTCCTTCTGCATCGCCTTCTGGATGATGCTGCGATAGGGCTGCGGCACCTGCGACAGATCGGGGTCTGCCGTCAGGTGCTTCATGATGATCTCCTGGCTGCTTTCCCCCTCGAAGGGGACGCAGCCGGTAAGCATCTCGTAGAGCACGATGCCCAGCGCGTAGGTGTCGATCTCTTTGCCGTAGATTCCCTTGCCGATCTCCGGCGCCATATAGTGGAACGTGCCGACGCTTTCGGTTTGGCCGCTGCGGCGGCTGCACGAAATGAACTTCGACAGGCCGTAGTCGCCGATCTTCACGATCCCGCCGTCGTCGAAGATGTTCCCCGGCTTGAGGTCGCGGTGAACGATGCCGTGGTCGTGCAGGTATTGCACGCCGGCGGCAATGCCGCGGAACCACTGATCGACTTCTTCGTGGGGCAGTCCGCTGGGATTGCGGTCGAGGGCATCCTTGAGGCTGTAACCGGCGACGTACTCCATCACGACCCAGGCTTCTCCCTGGTCGTCGTTGCGGATGTCGTACAGGTCGATCAGGTTGGGATGCTTGAGGTTGAGGCACTGCTTCACGCCGCGGAGCTCGACCTCCATGTTCCGCTCAATGTGTTTGAGCGCCAGTTCCTTGCCGGCATCGCTGGTGGCGAAGTAGACCTCACCGAATCCGCCGCGGCCAATGCCGCGTTTGATGGTGTACCCCTCCAAGGGGGTGGAGCCGGTGGCATATTGAAACTTCATAGCGCCGCCTCGCTGGGCCGGAAGGGGAGCGGCCTGCGTCGCATCCTCGCTGGCGCGATCGATAAGGTCTATGGTAGCGAGAGGTTCGCTCATCGGTTTGTCCACCAGCGCAGAATGGGACTGCGCTAACAGGGTGTTCGCCCAAGCCCGGCCAATCTTGGCTGGCTTCCTGGAACTGGCCAGTACGTTTCCAAGAGCCCGCTTAGCGGCTCCTTTTTCGAAAAATCCCTACTTTCAGGTGATTCTACACGCCCCTAAGCCTCCCCGTCGATGTTTTTACGTAGCCGATGTCGTAAGGCGTCGGTCGCCTCATCCGAATTCTTACGAATTTGGCTACGTCGGTTTCACCCTTTGCTAGCTCAAAAGCTCCAGGCTCAGCGAGAAATCGCTCCCCACGACCCGCGAATTAGGGCCCAGCTTTCCGCGGCCGTCGTGCAGCTTCCCGTCAATCTCCAGCGACTCCATCGCCCGGCAAAACAACTTGTCGTCGTTCCGATAGAGGACGACATCCCCGGTCCAGTCGCGGCAGACGACATGGTTCTGCCACTTGGGGCCGAGGACACACGATTCGGCCATCAGGATCACGCCATCGACAAACGGCTGCGTCCGATGGCGGCTGAGAATGTCCAGGCGAGCGGACGAGCTGAGGACGTGCGGCCGCCGGAATCGCAGCCGCACGCCATCGCCGAGTTCCAGTTCATCGCCGTCGGAGAGGAGTGCCGGGCCATCGATCGGCTTGCCGTCGATCTTGACGCTTCCGCCAAGGGGCTGGACGACATAGCCTTCTCCCTCGCGGCGAATCATCGCGTGCCGCCGCGAAATGTCAGCCTGGAGGGGCACTTCCACCCGCGTTCCGGGATGCGCCTGGCCAATCACAACCTGGCTGTTCAAGCAGACGAGATAGCCGCCGACGGCATCGATCCAGAGCATGAACCGGGGTTGGCGACGTTTTTCATCGTGCGGCTGTTCTGTGGCCGCTTTCCCGCTGGCGATTGCTGCTGGCCAATGCTGCGTTTCACTCAGGTTGTGCGATTCGCCAACCTTGGCTCCGACCTGAGCCCAAGCCCGGCGTCGCGCATCGCGGGCGACGCGGTTTTCGGGAGCCAGCTCCAGCAACTGATCGGCCAGCTTAAGGGCTTCGCTGTAGTCGGGGGTCGCCAAAGCGCGGTGGAGCGCCTCCTGCAACTGCCGGCTGCGCTCGCCGCGAAAGCGAACCTGCTCGCGCTGCGTCTCGATGAATTCCAGATCGCGGCGGAGGGCCAAAGCGGCCGAGAGCTGCTCATCGGCTTCGCCGAATTTGCCGCGGCTGGCCAGCTTGCGAGCCGAATCCAACCGGCGGATGACTTCCCGCATGCGGGCCGTCGATGCCGCCGGAAGATCGCGGCGGCTCAATCGGTCGAGATAAACGAGGCTTCCTTCGTAGTCCCCCGCTTTGAGCAGCAGAACGACCTGTCCCAGGGCGGCTTCGGCCACTTTTTGCTGGGCCAGGGTGAAGGTCGCCGTTTGCCCAGTCAGGCGTTTGGCTTCCGCTAGTTCCTTCCAGGCCGCTTCGAAGTCCCCCCCCTTGGCCGTCTCCGCAGCCCGCTGGGCCATCTTTCCAGCCACGTCGCTCAGCAGTTGCTGGGCGGGAAGATACGTCGGCATATCGCCCGTGGTGAGGATCTTGGCCGCGTCGGCCAGGCGTCCCTGCTCGGCGGCCGTTTCCGCCTCCTTGAGCTTGAATCGCCACGGCTGGAACATCGGCGAGGCCTCGAGAAACCAGGGAGTCAGGAGCTTGGCCACTGCCGTTTTAACCTGCGCACTGCGTGAAAGGAATCCTTTGGAATGGCACTACGCATCGACGAGATTTTGCGACGTTCAGTTCGATTGCAGCTCCGGCTGCCGAATGGGCTTGGCAGGGGGAATGCCGTGGGCCTGGTAGACGTCCCCCTTTTTCGCCGGGCGACAGTGGACCACTTGGACGATCTCTTGCGCGGAAAAGCCGCGGGCCACCATATCCCGCTTCAGCCGGGTCTCGAAGAAGACCTTCGCGGTGGCATGGCAGTAGTGCAGCACCAACCAAACGATCGGCATCCCAAAAATGAGCAGAATTGCCGAAATGGCCACGATTGCTTCTTCGTCGCGCATGAGATTGCTCCCCGTGAGCCAGTTTCAAAAGACACCGACAGAGGGTGGATACGCCGCCGGGGGCTTGGACGAATCCAAGCCCCCGAGGCGGGCGTGTCACTTGAAATGTCCCGAATCCATCAGCGTCCCCGAAAATTCCGGGGACAGTTACTACTCGAGCTTCACGGCGACGCTGTCATCGCTGTCCTTCGATTCCTGGAAGTAGTTCGTGATCTGCTCGGTAATGTCGCTGGCCGGGGCTTCTTCCAGGTCGATCTGACCGGGGTAGGTCGTCTCGGCATTGACGAGCTTCTCCGCCACGTCGATTCGGGCGCTGATGTCCTTGACCAGGTCCTTTGTCCGGGAAAGCTGGCTGTCGTCGAAGTTGAACTCGCTCGTCGATTGAGCGACCTTCACCATCTCCAGCCGCGCTTCCAGGTTGGCGACGTCGATTTCGAGCTTGCTCTTGGCCGCCTGCATTTCCTTGAGCTTTTCGCGGCCGGCCACCAAGCCGTTCTCGCGAGCCGCCAGGATTTGACGCAGCTTGCTCAGCGTTGCTTCTTTGACCTTGAAGCTCTCGAAACGGCGGGTCAGGTCATGCTCGACCTGCCTGGCGGTGTAGTTCTTTCCGCAGTAGACGAACGTGCTGTCGCCGCGCTGCAGATCGCCCGTCAGCTTCTCGATGTCGGCCTTGTTCTTGGCCAACTGCTTCTCGCCTTCCGCCAACTGGTCGCGAAGACCCTTCACATCCACCTCTTCTTTGGCGATCAGGTGCATGTTCCGGTGAATTTCAGGGTCGAGATCGCGAATCATCTGGTTGGCCCGATTGATCTCGAATTCAACGGGCACCGCCTCGCGAACCGACTGTTGGACCCAGCCGAGCGAGGTCTTGGTGTAACTCATGGCATCCCGGCCGAAAAACAGGCCTAGAAGCAGCACGAGGGCACCTCCGATAAGCAAACCTTTCTTGAGCATTGTGCGGCCCTCCCTTGGGAGAAGTGACGACGCCGGAATATGGACTTCCGGATGGAAACAGGACTCGCCGCAGTGCGGCGTACATAGGGTCTAGTTCGCCGCCAAATTGCCGGTATTGGGGAGGGCAGGGTACTTTTTCTTCAAGATTCCGTGGTCGAGGCGTGGACTTGAAGGATTTGCCTCCATCGTCGTGTGACTTGCCGCGGCCGCGCTAATCTGGAAAAACTGGGAAAATCGGCGATGACCCAAACTGGACCTTATCAATGGGGCGGCTGCCAGCCGTTCTAAATTGAGACGAATCGCATCGTCCTGATGAAACGAAGCCCCGGTTTCGGGGCCGCGAGGGGGGGAGGCACGACGACTTAGGGCCCGTAACCTGTTTCCAGATAGGGCATTGCAATCAATTCCTCGGAATGCTGTCACGGAAGGCACGTCAGTTGCACTGATGGCTGGTCATCGGGCGACTGCCAGAACAGTCACAGGAGGGACGAGCCATGAACCGCCACCATCCGACACTCCCCAGCGAGCAGGTTCACCCGTCAGTTGCCGTGCGGGAACTCATCAGCCGCGACAGCGACTATGACACTTCATCCAGCGCCTGGGGCGAATTTGACCACCGGATGACGGAGCAGTTTGCCACGCTTGAGCTGCAGATGCGGCACTACTTCACCCCCGTTGCCATCCGCAAAGGGCTCGGACGCTAGGGGAATGTAGTAGGCACACTCGTGTGCCTAAATACAATAAGTCGCGATACCATCGGGGCATGTCTATCTCCCGTCAGGCCAAACGCGTCGCCGATCTGCTGAAGCGACGCCAATTCAAAGTCGTCTTTGCGGAAAGCTGCACCGGCGGGCTTGTTTCCGGGGCGCTCACTCAGATTCCCGGCATTTCGCGCTTCCACTGCGGCGGAATGGTCGTCTACCGCAGCGAGACCAAGGCCCAATGGCTGGGAATTCCTGCGGAAGATCTCAAGCGCCCCGGCCCCGTCAGCCAGAAGGTGACGAAGCTCCTGGCGGAAGAAATTTTGCGGCGCACACCGGAAGCCAGTATCTCCCTGGCAGTGACAGGGCACCTGGGTCCCAAGGCCCCCAAGCGGCTGGATGGCGTCGTTTTTTTTCAGATCGCATTACGCAAGACGGACGGGACACCTGAAAACGTCGCCGGCCTCCTGGCGCAATACGCGGCAGCAATCTCTCGTCAGGAGCGACAGCGCCGCGCGGTCGAAGACGCCCTGAAGGTGCTGGGGGATTTCTTGGAGACCGGTTTTGTCGTTGACGAAGAGCCGTAGCCGCCTATTCCGCCGGCTGCGAGCTGCCAGACACGACCAGCGCCCCTTCTTCCAGCGCGATCTGCTCGACGCGCACCAGCCGGTTCTGAAACTCCTTCGGCTCCAGCGGCAGCGTCACCAGCGCCAAAGGATCCCCATCCTCTTCGCTCCACCGCAGCGCTACGCCCGCGCGGGCGCAGCGCTCGGTGATCTTGTCCAGATACTGTGCCAGCGGGAGAGGAAGCGTGCCGGCTCGTAGTTGCGTGATCTTCAGGGCGATGACATTCGGCTCGCTTGTCACAAACGGCTGCACCCCCAGCGAGACGACCGACGAAATCCGCGGGCTTTCCACGCGGCAGGCGACCTGCATCATCTCCGCGTCGATGGCCACTCGCGGCGATTGCACGTCCGCCGGCAATGCCGAGGGGAACTTCCGCGGCAAATCGACCGCCAGCCAGGCATTGATCTCTTCGGCGGTAAAGCGGGCGTGCCAGCGGTCGCTCTTGCGAATCTGGTTGTTGAGCTGGAGAGCTTGGCGCTCCAAGGCGTCCCCTGAAGGCTTGGGGAGCGATTCCTCCTGCTCGAGCTGCCGGACATAGAACTCGGGCACGTCCTGTGTGGCCCGATAGGCCCAGCCAACGAAACCCCCGATCACCACCAAAATGGCGATCGCGAAGTACAGCAGCCTCCGCCAGAAGGTACGCATCGGGTATTTCGTTAATCGGGATGGGAATGCCACGGTCAAGCCTCCATACGTGCCGCAATCTAATTCTAGGGGGAGCGGGAAGCCCGATTCGAGCGCCACGCCTCGATTGTCTTGAGCACCTGCTCGGCCACACCGGTCGCGTCCGTGCCGCTGGCCTCGAAGGTTTCGGTATCTGCCGAGCCCGGAGCCACCACCATGCGGCACTCGCAATGGTACTGTCCTGTCCCGGGGAGCGTCTCCACGCGGATGTATTCGGCCCCCAAATCCTCGAGCCGCTGGCGGATTTCACCCAGGCGGTCCAGGAGCACGGCGTTCTTGGGGTCGTCACCCGGAGAGGCGACAAAGGGACCGACGGGAAAGTCAGGGCTGGGGGGCATCTCCGGCGGGTGCGTGGCGACGGCGTCCAGTCCGCGGCCACCTTCCGTCTGCCGGCGGGCTGCCTCCGACAGCGGCGTCTCCAAGACCGCCTGCACGACTTCCCGCTGCGCGTCGGCCGACGCATCGTCGTCCTGAGTCAGTGGCTGCTGCTCGGCCGACGTGGGCGACGAATCGCCATAGAGAAACTCGTCCGCCCAGCGGGCCACGCTCGGCAGCGCCAACACCGGCATCGCCAAGATAAACCCGAGCAGAAACAGCGACCGCAAAACGAGCGACGTGCGGCTCATGCGAAATCCCTTCCGCGAGTTTTTCCGATCCGCCGCCGATGGCGGCAGGTGGGAATGATAGTCGGGCAAGGGCCAGCCTCAAACCCGAGATTGCCGGTTCGCTAGCAGCCATCGACACGATCCTCGCTGCCGACGCAGCGCCTGCGGACAATCTGCTATCATTAAGTTCATAATGGACCATTTTCATCCGCTCATCTGGCAGTGGTTCCTGGGGCGTTTCGGCGCGCCGACCGAGCCGCAAGCCCAAGGCTGGCCGCACATTGCCGCCGGAGAGCACACGCTCATTGCCGCGCCGACCGGTTCCGGCAAAACCCTAGCGGCGTTTCTGGTCTGCTTGGACCGCCTCTTTCGCCAATGGATCGAAGGGACGCTCCCCGACGGAATCGACGTGGTTTATGTGTCGCCGCTGAAGGCGCTGAGCAACGACATCGAGCGCAACCTGCGCGTGCCGCTGGAAGAGATTTGCCAGCTTGCTGCCGATAGCGGCCTGCCGGGGCTGCCGATCCGCGTTGCTGTCCGCACGGGGGATACGCCGGCCAGCCAGCGGCAGTCGATGCTGCGAAAGCCGCCGCACATTCTAGTCACGACTCCGGAGTCGCTGTACCTGCTTCTGACCAGCGTCAAGAGCCGCGCCAAGCTGCGGACGGTGCGGACGGTGATCGTCGATGAGATTCACGCCCTGGCGCGCGACAAGCGGGGCTCGCATCTGACGCTGACGCTCGAGCGCCTGGAAGCGCTCTGCGACCAGTCGCCCACGCGGATCGGCCTGTCGGCAACGCAGAAGCCCATCGAGGAGATTGCACAATTCCTCGTAGGACAGGTTTCCAACCTGTCCAATCAAGCTGCTGGACAGGTTGAAAACCTATCCCACGCGCAGATCGTCAACATCGGCCATAGCCGGCAGGTCGATCTGGCGCTCGAAGTGCCGCCGAGCGAGTTGGAGGCGGTTTGTTCGGCGGAACAGTGGGGGGAAATCTACGACCGGCTGGTGCAGCTCGTTCAGACGCACCGCAGCACGCTGGTGTTCGTGAACACGCGGCGGCTCGCGGAGCGGGTCGCGTTGCGGCTGCGCGAGCTGCTCGGCGAAGAAGCGGTCGCCAGCCACCACGGCTCGCTGTCGCGGCAAATCCGCCACGATGCCGAACAGCGGCTCAAGGAGGGAAAGCTCAAGGCAATCGTGGCGACGGCGTCGCTGGAGATGGGGATCGACATCGGCTACATCGACCTGGTGTGCCAGATCGGCTCGCCGCGGTCGATCGCCACGTTCCTGCAGCGGGTCGGCCGCTCGGGGCACTCGCTAGGAGCCCTTCCCAAAGGGAGACTCTTCCCGCTGACCCGCGACGAGCTGCTGGAGAGCCTGGCGCTGGTCCGCGCCGTCCGCCGCGGCGAGTTGGACCGGATTGAGATCCCGCAAACGCCGCTGGACATTCTGGCGCAACAGGTCGTCGCCGCCGTTGCCTGTGACGAATGGGACGAGAACGCACTGCTCGAACTGGTCCGTCGGGCCTGGCCGTTCCGCAATTTGAAGCGAGAAGATTACGACGCCGTCCTGAAGATGCTTTCCGACGGCATCAAGCCCGGATCGAAGGCGGGGACTTATCTTCATCGCGACCAGATTTACGGCAAGCTTCGCGCGCGGCGGCATGCACGCCTCGCGGCACTCACTTCCGGGGGAGCGATCCCCGAGCAAGGGGAATATCGCGTGATCGAAGTCGGCGAAGGGACCTTCGTCGGCACGGTCAACGAAGACTTCGCGATCGAGAGCCTGGCCGGCGACATCTTTCTCCTGGGCAATACCTCGTGGCGGATCCAGCAAGTCACCTCCGGCGAAGTCTTGGTGACCGACGCCAAAGGAGCTCCGCCGAGCATTCCCTTCTGGCTTGGTGAGGCGCCGGGGCGGACGGTCGAGCTGTCGGCGGAGTTGTCGGACTTGCGCCGTGGGATCGCCGAGCGAGTGCAAATCACTGCGGATGCCGACTTCAATCCGCAATCCGCAATCCCCAATCCGCATTGGCCCGATGCCGTCTCCTGGCTGATACACGAGTGCGGCACCGAGCCCCGCATCGCCGAGCAGGCCGCCCGTTACGTTGCCGCTCAAAAGGCGGCGATTGGAATAGTGCCGACCAAAGACCAGATCGTCTTCGAGCGGTTCTTCGACGAGTCGGGGGGCATGCAGCTCGTCGTCCACGCGCCGCTTGGTTCGCGAATCAATCGGGCCTGGGGACTGGCCCTGCGAAAACGGTTTTGCCGCAGCTTCGACTTTGAGCTTCAGGCGGCGGCCGACGACAACGGCGTACTGTTGTCGATCGGCCCGCAGCACAGCTTCGCGATTGAGAGTTTGTTCAAGATGCTCCACCCGGGAAATGCCCGGTATCTCTTGGAGCAGGCGGTTGTCGCCGCGCCCGTCTTTGGCGTCCGCTGGCGGTGGAACATCACCCGCTCGCTGGCGGTGCTCCGCGCGGAAGCCGGCCGCCGCGTGCCGCCGTTTTTGCAAAAATTCCGTTCGGAGGATCTGCTGGCCGCGGCATTCCCTGAAACGGTCGGCTGTCTGGAAAACCATCACGGCGACATCGAGATTCCCTATCACCAACCGATCGTCAAGCAGACGATGCACGACTGCCTCACGGAGGCGATGGACGTCGAGCGCTGGATCGAGCTGCTGGCGGACGTGCAATCGGGCAAGGTCGAACTGATCCCGGTGGAGACCCGCGAGCCATCGCCGTTTTCGCACCAGCTCATCAACGCCAACCCGTATGCCTTCCTCGACGACGCGCCACTCGAGGAACGCCGCACGCGGGCGGTGACCACGCGGCGGAGCCTGTCGATCGACGACTTCCGCGATCTGGCTCGGCTCGATCCCGACGCCATCGCCCAGGTGAGCGAGGACGCCTGGCCGGTAGTTCGCGACGCCGAAGAATTGCATGACGCCTTGAATACGATGGTGGTGCTGCGCGAGGAGGAAGCCTCCACATGGAGCGACTGGCTAATGGAGCTGGCAAGTCATGGACGCGCATCGTTGGTGGAAGTTGGCGGCAACCACAAGCCTGAAGCGCAAGCGAAGGAAAGTCCTGCCACTTCGCCGAACGGGGTTTCCTTCGCTTGCGCTTCAGGCTTGTGGAGGCGGCTCTGGATTGCCGCCGAGCGCTGGCCGCTGATCAAGGCGGTCTTTCCAGAAGCGAAGGCCGCGCCGGTGCCGGTGCTCCCCGCAGCGCTCGACAAGGCGTGGGAAAGCGCCGACGCCCGCGTGGAGATCGTTCGCGGCCGGATCCAGTTCAGCGGCCCGACGACTGCCGCCGATTTGGCCGAGAAGCTGTCGCTCACCGAGTCGCAGGTCTTCGCGGCTCTCGAAGCGGTCGAGGCCAGCGGCGGCGTGATGCGCGGCCGTTTCACCCCCCAGGCGCAAAGCGAAACGGATGTCGTCCAGTGGTGCGACCGGCGGCTCCTGGCCCGCATCCACCGCATGACCCTCGACGGTCTGCGGCGGAAGATCGAGCCGGTGCCGCCGGAGGTTTATCTCGACTTCCTGGTCCGCCGCCACGGTCTGTTGCCCGGCCACGAGCGCCGCGAGAACCTCGGCGTGCGTGAAGCCATTTCGCAGCTACAGGGCTTCGAGCTGCCCGCCGGCGCGTGGGAGGACAAGGTCCTCGCCCCGCGGATTGCCGACTACGATCCGCCGTGGCTGGACGCACTCTTTCTCTCCGGGGAACTGGCCTGGGGCCGGCTGCGGCCGCCGAAGCGCGACGAAAAAAACGGCCCCGGCATGGCGGCCCTCAACCGAACGATGCCGATCGCCCTGGCGCTCCGCGACGATCTGCCGTGGCTCTTGCCGGCGGAGCGGCAGAGCCTGGAGTCGTTTGCATCGTCCGCCGCGCGCGAGGTGCTGCACGTCCTCGACCTGCGCGGCGCACTTTTCTACCGCGAGATCGCCTCGCTGACCGGCCTACTCCCGACTCAGCTCGAGGACGCACTTCGCGAGCTGGCGGCACTCGGCCTCGTGTCGTCGGATACGTTCGCCGCCGTGCGGCACATCACGGCCGGCCAGAAGAAGACGCTTCGCCGCCACGGCGTGCGCTCGATGCACTCGGTTGCATCCCCCGTCGGCCGCTGGTCGCGGTTCCCAGGGGCGATCGATCTGCCCCAGCGGGAAGCGGCGGTGGAGCGCTGGTGTCGGCAACTGTTGGCACGTTACGGCGTCGTCTTCCGTGATCTCTTAACCCGCGAGCCGGCCGCGCCGCCGTGGTACGAACTGGTGCGTGTGCTCCGCCGCCTGGAGCTTCGCGGCGAAGTCCGCGGCGGCCGGTTTATCGCCCAGGTCGCTGGCGAGCAGTTCGCCCTGGAATCGGTCGTTTCGCAGCTTCGCGAGCTGCGCGATCAGCCCCCCGACCAGAATTGGGCAATTGTCTCTGCCGCCGATCCGGTCAACCTGTGCGGCATACTCACCGCCGGCAATCGCATCCCAGCAACGCACAAGAACTACATTGTCTTGCAATCGGGCCGCTGCGTAGCCGCAAAGATCACCGGCCGGATTGAGTTCTTCGTCGGCGTCGCGCCCGAGGTGGAAGCGGCGATGCGGCGAGCGCTGCAATACGGCCGACGGATCACCAGCAACAAAGATCCTTCGCTGCACCGCTTCCGCCCGCGGACCACGCCGGTCAAGCTGGCCGATGACGCCGAGCTCAACAGCCGGCGGCGGTTTGGCTGGTGACCATCCGGTTACTGGCCGCGCGTCGGCAGAACCACTCGATCGGGCTCGTGCGACAGGAACTCCGCCAGGTCCGCTTCGGCCAGCGCGGCCCGCCCGTCGCCGGCCTGGCGGTAGATCCGCGCCCGCAGCGTTAAGTGCTCAAGCGTCCAGAAAGGGTAAGGTTCCGAAGCGGCCACTGCGCCGACCGCGGCCTGCGGCACAAGATACTGCGCCAGTTGTGCCGAGACAGTCAGCCGCTGCTCCTCGTAGCCCATGAGGGAAAACGGCCGGTGGAGTCCGTCGAGCAGGACCGGCGCCGCCAGCGGCTGCGCCATCGCGAGCGCAGGAATCATGGTCAGGGCGGGGCGGATCACAAACGGGTGCGGCGTCGGGTCGCTGCGCAGCGCCACGAGCAGCTTGTGCAGCGCCTCGACCGACTCATCCAATTTCCCCTGGCGGTGCAAATGCGCTGCCTGGAGGGCGTCGGCCTCCAGCGGGTGAAACGCCCGCACGCGATCGATCAGTGCCGGTGCGTCCTCGCTCAGGCAATCGACGCAGGCGATGGCGTACAAGAGCACTTCTCCCGCCGACAGACTTTCCGGCGAAAACTCCTTCCATTTCGCAGCGGCCCCGGCCGTAGCGCCGACGACCACCATCTCGATCGGCTCCGACCGCCGCTTTTGGCCTTCCGTGCGCGGGGGAGACTGCTGCAAGAACTGATGCTCGCCGGAAAGGACCAGGAAGGTGCGACGTTCGGCATCGGCTCGATCCCAATCCACTTCGCCCCCCGTCAAATCGGGTCGGTCCCAATTCATCGTTGCGGCCGCCGCCAGCACCGAATCAATGGGAACTCCCGCGGCGTGGCCGACGCTGCGGGCAAAACCGTATTCCAGCAGATTGTGGTCGTCGGTGTTGCGGCGCTTCTCGTGCTGCGCTACCGCCTTCACGGCCAGATGATGGGCCACGAAGAATCCCAGCACGCCCTCCAGCGAGTCGGTATGCCAGGCCAGCTTGATGGCCGCGCGAACGTGCGACTGGGCGATCCGCGCCCGCAGCCGCGCCACGTCGTGCACCAGGGGCTGCGGCGAACAAATCAACAGCATGTCGGTGCCGGCGCTGCGCCACACTTCCACGTGCGGAAAGGAGTCATGGAGCGTCCCCAGCACCGTCCGGATCGTCCGGCCGTCCACCTCATACGATTGCAGCCATTGCACGAACAGTCCCCCCGGCCGCAGCCGGGCCGCGACCGCCGCGTAAAACTCCCGCGTGTACAAGCTGGCGATCCCCGCTCGATACGGATTCGACGGCTCGGACACAATCAGGTCGTAGCGGTCGGGCGTCGTCAGCAGCACTTCCCGCGCGTCGTTGTAAATGCGGCGGACGTTGGGCAGGTCGAGCATGTTGAAGTTCAGCGGCCCGCAACGGCGGGCCACCTCGTCCATGACCGGCTCCAGCTCAATTACGTCCACCCGCTCCACGCCCGGCGTGGCCGCCAGCCAGCCGGCCGATTCCCCCGAGCCCAGTCCGACGACTGCCGCCGTCTTCGGGTCGGGGTGCAGAATCGCGCCCAGCATGCCCAGCATGATCTGCGTGTTGGCGTCCTGGCGGGCGTTGCCGTCGCTCTTGCCATTGACGTAGAACGAATAGCTGTCCGCCGCCAGCAAGGCCACGCTCGACTCACGCCCGTCTGCCTCCCACACCGTCACGCGGCGCACCTTGTGCTGCCAGTCGCGCAGCGCGTTGGGAGTCCCCGCTGACAGCGCCGCACGCCGAACGCCGATCCCGCTGTGCCGCCAGACCGCCGTCGGTCCCACGGCAATCAGGCAGGCGATCGCCGCCAGCGATACGGCCACAGCGCCGGACAGCCGCCACAGCCACGGCGTTTGCCGGTAGGCCGCGGCTGCGACCACTCCTGCCAGTGCCGCCAGCAAGACCACTGCCACGCTCCAGGCCCCAATGGCCGACAGCAACGGGAGCAGTCCGAATCCGCCGGCCAGCGAACCGCTTACCGCCCCGACCGTATTCCAGGCAAATGCATAGCCGACTTGTTTGCCGACGTCGCGCTCCCCTTCACCTAGCAGCGCGATCAGCAGCGGGAATTGAATGCCGCTGATGACGGCCGCCGGGAAGACGATGATGGCGGTGACGATGGTCCAGGCGAGCACCTGTCCATAAAAGCCGAACGACGACATGTCCGAGAGGACGACGGCGAGAACCGCCAACCGGTCCCCCAGAGCAAAGGGAATCGCCAGCGCCAGCCCCTCGCCGGCACAGGACAACGCCAGGTCGTAGAGCGTCGGCCGGCGGCGGCCGAAGAGCCACGGATACATCGCCCCGCCGATGCCAATCCCCGCCAGGGCGACCGCCAGGATCAGCCCGAAGGTGAACGTCGT
>DATKDU010000227.1:0-25208 GCA_035512595.1 Pirellulaceae bacterium | reverse complement strand
GAAGGGCCGCCCGGCCGCCGTCACGCAAGATCCGTCGTTCGTCCCGGCGGCTGCCGCGGCACTCGGAGTCGGCTTCGTGATGACCGGCATCGCCCATCTGGCCTATGCCGACTTTTACTCCGCCATCCTGCCGGCCTGGGTCCCGGAGAAGGAATGGGTCTCGTGGCTCAGCGGCTGGCTCCGCCTGGCGGCCGGTTTTGCCATGCTCCAGCCGGTCCTCCGCCGGGCGGCACAGGTGACGATCTTCTTCCTGTTGATGGCCCTCCTGCCGCACAGCGTGCAGTTCGCCTCACTCTTTGAATTCGGCGGCACCTACGGCGAATTGCCGTGGGCCTGGTCGCGTCTGGTGTGCCACGTCGGCTGGCTGGGTTGGACGCTGTGGTGCCTGGTGCCGCTGGACGTGGAGGAGCAGACGCTGCCGCTGTCGGAAGCGGGGCGTCGCTTTCAGATGTCCCCCGAGCGGCGGGCATGGACGGTGTAGGCCAGGAGCCAGGGGACAGGAGCCAGGGGCCAGGGGCCAGGAGCCAGGAGCCAGGAGCCAGGAGCCAGGAGCCAGGAGCCCAGGGGTCAGGGGCCAGGAGCCAGGAGCCAGGAGCCAGGAGCCAGGAGCCAGGGGTCAGGAGCCAGGAGCCAGGGGTACAGGTCCTAGCCGGAGGCAAACCTGCCTCCGGGTTTCCGCTGAGGCTCTGCCTCGTCTGCCCGCCGGCTGATAGCGCGATCACCGGCGAGCGGGGGGCGTTAGCCCCCTGATTGTTCCCTCCCGAGGCTCTGCCTCGACTGCCCGCCGGCTGATAGCGCGAATACTCCGCCCTGGTGCGTGACGCAAATCCTTTCTCGGCTGCACCTTGCAGCCGTTTTTTCCTGGTCGGCGCTAGCGCGTTTGTGACCTTGTCGCGTCGATAGGGTGGGGTGCAAAGTGATAAGCGATTTCGGGCTTTTTCTACGCCAGAAAACTGCCACTAACTCCTTACCAGTCAATCCATTAGCGAAACCAGTGGATTTTCCTTTAATAAGCGGCCTCGTTCTTCCCAACCGCCGAAAACATCACGTAACCCATTACCAGAAAATCACTTAGATAAACAAACCGATTTTCCTTGAATAAGCCCGATTCCACTCCGTTCCTTATCAGCCCCATGGCCCCCCCTGGCCCCTGGCCCCCCCTGGCCCCTGGCTCCTGACCCCTGGCTCCTGACCCCTGGCTCCTGACCCCCGGCCCCCGGCTCCTGACCCCGGCTCCCGGCTCCGCTAGGGTTTATTGACAGCCAAAGGGGGGTTCTGTCAAAAAACTCCCTCAACCGGGGGGGTTCGCTCGGACCACTCACCCGCTCACCAAATTTTCAAAGACCATCGCAGACGGCACTCGTCCGTCCGGGGCGACCTGCCCAGCTTGCCCCTCCCGCCGCGGCAATCCAGCGGCCGAGGCCAGGCAATCCGCCATAGGTAGGATATTGTATAGTATACAAATATTCCATACCGAGGGCAAGGATTAAGGAAAGGGGGTACGGATACCGATTGATTTTCGGCCTACTCGCTGCGCAAATTCTTGGCTGGGGCCGCACGTTTAGGCAGCGCGATGTCACGAATCCAACTAGAACGTCCGAATGGCTGGAGATAAGGGTCTTGCAGCCGTGAAATCCCTTTGTTCAGCCGCCCCCGATCCACCCACCACGCAACCAGCACGGCGGCGAGCAAGGTTAGCCAGAGCAGGTCGCGGATGGTGAAGCGGAGCATCGCTAGGCCCTATATCACCCCACCACTGTAATTCCCATTGGAATCCAAAAAGAGCGCTTCGCCAGTAGGCAATTCAAAGCGGTAGTTTGAGCCGTTGTTGCACTTTTCCACCGGCGGGTTGGCGACAGCGGGGTATTTCGCTCGAAAGCTATCGCGCACCTTGTCCGGCACCGAATCCCAGCTCACTGGTACGCCGCGGCGGTCAAATGTCTGGTCAGCCGGAAATTCCTCCGGCGTCAGCGCGCAGCCGCCAGCAACAATCGCAAACATGCAGGCGGCTGTCCAACGGAACATGGCTAGGATCCTCTCGCGGCCAGTGTACCGCGCGGGGGCATTTGGCGGCGAGCGCGGTTAGAATGAGCGGCATGGACGATCAAGAGCGCGCCAACCTGACGGTGACAGTGGTGACCGTGATTGTCGTTGCCATCGCTATCGCGTGTTGCTGTGGGCTGTCCGGGCTTGCATGGATTTGGTTCGCGTTCCGGGGGCCGGGCCCACCCTGACTACACAGTACTCCGATCCACCCACCACGCGACCAGCACGGCGGCGAGCAAGGTTAGCCAGAGAAGGTCGCGGATGGTGAACTTGAACATGGTCAATTCGACTTCAATAGACGGGGACCTCGCCCCATGAAGATGATCGAGCCTCGGGCTTCGTCGAGTTCGTCATCAAAGCCCGCACTTTCGATCCTATAGCCACTTTTTTCAATGGCTTCGATGGTGCAGCAAAGGGCTTGCTTGAATCGCTCTGCAACCTGTTGCTGTTTTGCGTGGTCCACCCCCCACGCCACGGCCAGCCCTGCAATGACGGTAAATAGCAACAGCTCGCGGATGGTGAACTTGAACATGGGCCGGGCTCCTTGCCCAACAGTTTACCGCGCCGGACGCTCAAGCGCCGAACGCAATATCGCGCGCTCTTGAGGGTCGTCACGACCCTTTTGACCCGGAGTTGAAGGCGATGGTACGTGTTTTCGCGGGGCCGCGTCTTGTCAAAAGGCCGCTTGCGGCTCATCGGTAATGGACGGCGTGTACCCGATTCCGCACTGGCAGAGCCAGTGGCACACGGACGGTGCCACCCGCCGTTTGACGCCGGTCAGGCGAACGTGAGCAACCAATCCTCCCAGCCCGTCCGGGGTGCTCGCGGGCTCACCGTGGGTCCACATATGCAAGATGCACATAGCGCACTGTTCAAGCGATGCCACCCGCCGAGGTAGATCATGGCTACACTGGGGGAATGGATTCCGCTGTGAAACGTCCGTGGTATCGGCTGCACTGGGTGACGTGGGTGGTCGTGGTGATCTTGGTATGGACGCTAATCAACCGTGAGCTCGAAGCCAGGCTAGTCGGATTGTCATTGAGCTTCTCCTATATAAGTGACACTCTTTATGGCTGGCCGGTCGATCACTTGACGGTCGTCGAGTCGGGCTCCTTGCTTCGCCGTCCCGGCCAACAGCTGAGATTTGAGTACCGCTGGCACTATCCCCAGCTTGTTTTCAATGTGGTGTTTTGCCTCCTGTTGAGCGTTTCGACGGTCCATGTAATGGAGTTGCGGCTACGGAGCCCAAATCACATGCAGCTATCGCTGCGTTCGCTGCTTGTAGTGACCGCCATTGCTGCATGCCTTGCTGGCCTTGCCGGCGGCAACATCGATTTCGGGTTGCCTTGGGTAGGCGTCCGGTCGTCGTGGCTGATCAACTGGTACGACCTGCGACGCCCGGTGAGGTGGCCGCTGATCTTTGCGTTAGGCTGCACGATCTACTCCTTAGGCTGGCTGGCGCTGGCGTTTCTGCGCCGCGCGTACTCGTTCGTTCGCCGATAGCCGGGCGGGCGGCAAGCGCAACCGAATCGCAAGGTGCGCCGCGGCCATCTTGGCGGGCGGGTGGCACGGCTTGAAGTGTGGCACGTGCATCTTGCACGTGCGGACGCGCGAGTGATCCAGCCATCACGCCAGACGTCGATCAAGTGGGTATTTTGACAAGACGTCGCCCTTTGCACCACGCCCATTTCACGGCCCAGCCCAAAACTCCGCCGGCAGAGAAGTGATCATCGGCAACCCGGGGGGTCTGGAGGGAACTTGTCCTGGCGCGAGGCGGCGGACCACATTCTGGCGGATTCCGGACGCCCTTACATGGCTGGATGTTGTTTTGCGCCCGGTTACCCAGGCCGCTAGCCTGGGCTATCGTCCGGTCGCACGTTCCGTGCTGCATAACTACCGCCTTGCCCCTAACACACCTCGAATCGCAGGGCGGCCAGGGTGTATTGCGGCACTGATTCGCTTAGGCTGGCGGTTGGTTGTGAATCTGCCCCAGCGAAAGAGCGGAGCGTGAGCATGGCAAAGTCGCAGTGGGTCGTCGAAACGACGGCCGAGACGTTTGAGCAGGATGTCATCGAGCGATCGAAACAGACGCCGGTCGTCCTCGACTTCTGGGCGCCCTGGTGCGGCCCGTGCCGGCAACTGGGGCCGATCCTGGAAAAGGCGGCCGACGAGCGTGCCGGCCAGTTCGTCGTCGTCAAGGCGAACTCCGACGAGCTTCAGCAGCACGCGGCAGCCTTCGGGGTGCAGGGGATTCCCGCGGTATTCGCCCTCAAGGATGGCGAGGTGGTGGATGGCTTCGTGGGGCTGCTCTCGGAGCGGGAGCTTGCGCAGTGGCTGGACCGCTTTTTGCCGAGTGCCGCCGAGCTGCTGACCAAGGAGGCGGATCAACTGGCGGCATCCGACGCGGCCGGCGCGGAGCAGAAGTATCGCTCAGCGCTGGCGTCGGCGGCCAACTATGTCCCGGCCAAGATCGGCCTGGCGCGGGTGCTGCTGGCGCAAGGCAAGCAGGATGAATGCCGCGGGGTGCTGGCCGAGCTCGAGTCGCGGGGGTTCTTGGAGCCCGAGGCGCAGCAGTTACTTTCGCAACTGCACCTGTCGGCACACGCGGTCAGCGGCGGGCAGCTCGACGCGCTGCGAGCGCAGGTCCGCGAGCGGCCGGCGGACCTTGCGCTGGCGCTAGAGCTTGCCGAGGCCCTGTTGGCCGCGGGGCAATATGCCGAGGGGTTTGACTTGTGCCTGACGGTAATCGAGCGGGACGGGGGGAAGTTGCGGGAGCGGGGGCGGACGATGATGGTCGATGCGTTCCGGGTGCTGGGGGACGCGTCGGACCTGACGCTCACGTATCGCCGCAAGCTGTCGTCGGCGCTGTATTAGCGGACGACCACCACAAGCCTGAAGCGCAAGCGAAGGAAAGGCCTTTTGGCGCGTGGGCAGGTTTCCTTCGCTTGCGCTTCAGGCTTGTGCCGGCAGCGAAGGAAAGGCCGTTTGGCGCGTGGACAGGTTTCCTTCGCTTGCGCTTTTTGATGTTGCGCTATTTTCGACTTCAAAATCACGTTTTTCCCGAGGATTTTGCGCATAGCTACCCCGACGGCACCATTTTCGTGTGCGTCCGGGAGTGAAAAAACGCGAAATCCTCGGAGAAAACGAGCAAAAAATAGCGCAACATCAAAACTTGCGCTTCAGGCTTGTGCCGGCAGCGAAGGAAAGGCCGTTTGGCGCGTGGGCAGGTTTCCTTCGCTTGCGCTTCAGGCTTGTGCCGGCAGCGAAGGAAAGGCCGTTTGGCTCGTGGACAGGTTTCCTTCGCTTGCGCTTCAGGCTTGTGGGTCTTAGGAAATTGATGAACCGCCCGCAAAAAAAGTTTGACTTTCCACCCCCGCCCCGCTAAAAATACGTTCGTTGGCCGATCTCCCCAATTCCAAAACTCATCTCACGGGGAGGTGAACATGTAGCACTCGCCCTCAAGGCGACTCTTCCAGCTTGCTACCTTCGCGCTGTGACGCAGCGACAGTTTGAATCCGTCCTCATTCTCTTCCTATTGGCCTGGCGTCCCGGCGAGCTTCTCTGCGGCCGGTTAGTGCGCCTTGCCCTCTCCGTTACGGCTGGTATTGCATGCGTGCGTGTGTGATTGCGCACAATCGCGCATGCGCGTACCTGCCACGATCGCGAGCCCGTCCACGCCGCGTGGGCGCGGCGGTTAACCCCCGCGCCTACGCGGGGACAAGGCAGCACTTCCCTCGGCCGTTGTTTTCCACATAGGAGCGGTCGCCATGACCAGGCCCTCATCCCATTCGTTTTCCGCCCTCGTTCGTCTGCTCTACATCCAGAATCCGTTCTACCTCATCGGCACGTTTCTGATCCTGTTCGGCCTTCAGCAGTGCTTCGGCCGCGGCGACAGCCTGTCGGCCAGCGGCATGCTCGTGGTCCTGCTGGCGGCATATACCCTGCTGCTGGCCGGGGCGGCGACGATCATCATCCGCTGCGGGCAGGTGTGGGACGACGCCCGCACGATCCTGCTGGTGATCGTGCTGCTCTTCTTCATGCTTTCCGCCAGCCTCGACGTCCACCTTCTTTATATGCCGCTGGCCGGCACGTTTTTTCTGGCGGCGGGGCTGGCGTTTTCGATTGGAGTCAGCGAGGGGCTGCTGCGAGTGCTGCGGATCGGGCTGGCGGCTCGCTACCGGGGTCCGTATTACCTGATCCTGGCGATTCTCTTTTTGTTTCCGCTGTTGCCGGCGTGGCTCGGCTATTTCGGTTTCTATGCGGCCCGCTCGTGGGCGCTGCTGGCGTTCCCGTCGCTGGCGGGACTGGCGCTGCTGACGTTGTTGCCGGCGGCTCGTGCGCCGGGAGCGTATGAGCCGGCGACGGGGACTCCCTGGAAGTGGCCGTACTATCCCTGGTCGCTGTTCGTTTATTTGACGATCGGCCTGGCGATCCGCTCCTGGTGGCTGGCGTATTCGTTCGAGCCGGCCAAGGGAGAGGACGGCTACTTCCAGCCGTTCTTTCTGCTGCCGCTGGTGCTCGCCTGGTCGGCACTGGTGCTGGAAATCGGCAAGGCTCGGCAGTCGCCGGGGGCCGTGGCGGCCGGCTTGTCGCTGCCGGCGGTCGGGCTGGCGCTCGGCTTCTTGGGCTGGGGCAACAGCCCGGAGACGATCGCCTTCCTGGAGCGGCTGTCAGCCCTCGGCACTCCCGCGCAGCTCACGGTCTGGAGCCTGCTGCTCTATTACGCCTGGGCCTGGCTGCGGAGCGTCCCCGCAGCCGAAGGATTTCTGGTTGGGCTGGGACTGTTGTCGTCGGTTGTCGGCCGCGAAACGTTCGACTGGACGACTCTCGGCCAGCCGCACCCACTGCCGCTGGCGGCAGTCGTCGGCGGGCTCTTCCTGCTGGCGATCTGGCAGCAATCGTCGTGGCGGGCGATTGCCGCCAGCGTGATGGTGCTGGTCGGTCTGGGGCTGACCGCGGGGGAGGTGAAGACGGCCGTCAGCGGGCCGATCTGGTTCTGGCAGTGGCACGCGCCGCTCTTGGCCCTGCTCGCGGTGGCGACCATTTTCCGCGACGGTCTGGCGCGGCAACTGCGCGAACTGGCGTGGCGAATCGTCCCTTGCCTGGCGCTCGTCGCGGCAGTCATCTATCCGTGGACGATGCCGGAGGTCGGCGCCAGCGGCCTGGCGTGTTACCTGGGGCTACTCATGTTGACGTCGCTGGCCCTATGGGGGCGGCAGAAGGAAGTCGGGCCGCTGATGGCCGCGTCGCTGACGCTCGGCGGGAATCTGTTGGCCCACGCCCAGAGTGTCTACTGGCTGCTCGCGCAAACCGAGTTGTCCAGCGGCCTGCCGTGGCTGACCGGCGGGATGGCGGTGGTCGCGCTGGCGTTTTTGATCAGCCTGCTCAAGATGGGCCTATGGCCGACTGCCGGCCAGTGGCTGGTGCGAATGAATCTGGCGCTGGGAGGTGTGCCGATCAAAGGGGGCTAGCGGTGGCTGTGGCGGAGCGGAGGGCGCCACGGCCATTATGCGTGTCTGCACGACGGCCGGGGCTTCGGCGGCACTCAGCCCCAGCCACCTGCCGAAAGTGGTGCACTCGCTCCGCGAGTGCATTTGGCCACTCGCGGAGCGAGTGGCCTACTACCACGGCGTCGCGTAGAAACCATTGCCGCGCGGGCCGTGATCCCCCGGCGGAATGCCGAAGCGGTCGAGCTCGCGGACGTGAATGCCGCCGATGTAGCGGGGATAGCGCTCGTTGAGCTGGGCGCGGCGGAGCTCGTACCCAGTGGCGGGCTGGCGCATTTCCGCCCGCTGCCGCAGACCCGAGGAACGCTGGCGTGCCCAGGGACCGCGGGCGTCGGCTGTCGCGGCAGAAGCCAGCAGAACGACCGCGGCAATCAGCAGAATCGGAAGGTAACGTCTCATGGGTCGCAGCCGAAGGAACGGATTGAAATCCGTTCTACGGCTTCGGCGGCACAAAGGCCGGGTCTTGAGGCTGGTCCACGACGAGGGGCGTTTTGTCGCCGAACTGGCTTTGCCAGCGCCGCATTTCCGCCGTGAGCGACGTAATCCGCTCGGCCTGCCGTGGATCGTCGGCCAGGTTGGTCAGCTCGTGCGGGTCGGTCTGCAGGTCAAAGAGCTGCGTGACGTTGACCTGCGGATAGCGGATCAGCTTGTAGCGGCGGTCGCGGACGGCCCGCTGCACGTCGCGGTAGGCGAAGAACAGCGTGTCGCGAATGCCGGCGGTCTTGCCGTCGATGACCGCCCGCTGGCTTTCGCCGTCGAGTCCCTCCGGGATCTTCGCGCCGACCAGGTCGCAGACCGTCGGGAAGATGTCGTGCAGGTAGCACAGGGCGGAGGACTCTCCCTGGGGAATGCCGGGGCCGGCAAAGAAGAGCGGGACGCGCATGCCGTCGTCGTATAGATTCTGCTTGCCCATCAGGCCGTGACTGCCGACGGCCAGCCCCTGGTCGGACGAGAAGATGTAGAGCGTGTTTTCTTCCTGGCCGAGCTGCTTGACCGCGTCGAGCAGCCGGCCGATGTGGTGATCCATGGCGCTGATGACGGCGTAGTACTCGTGCAGGTGCCGGCGGATTTCGTCTTCGGTTCGCGGAAAGCCGGCCAGTCTTTCATCGCGGACGAGCTGTTCGCCGTTGTTGAACGGGTGCAGGGGCTTAAAGTTCTTGGGCAGCGGAATCTTGTCGCGCTCGTACAGGTCGAGGTATTCTTGGGCGGCGACGCGCGGGTCGTGCGGGTTGCTGAAGGCGAGGTACATGAAGACCGGCTTATCGCCGCGCTTTCGCTCCCCGAGAAAGTCGATCGCCTCGTTGACGATCGTCCGGCACGGCTCGCCATTGGTGCGATCTTCGTTGTCGCTCACGTATTTGTTCGTATCGAACGTCGCCTGAATCTGGAGTGCCGAGTTGCCGCGCTTGCCGTGGTGGTACGTTTCGTAGCCGGCCGCTTTCATGGCGGCGGGAAAGGTCCGTTCGTCGGCCGGCGCCTGCGGCCCTTGCCAGCGGAAGTAGGCCCGGCCCGACAGGAGCATGTTGCGGCTGGGAAGGCAGACCGCCGGCGAATTGCCGCCGAGGCAGTAAGCGCTGTTGAAAACGAATCCCCGGCGAGCGAGCGCATCGAGCCGCGGCGTGTGGATGTGCTCGTTGCCGAGGGCCCCGATCGTGTCAGCCCGCTGGTCGTCGGTGAACAGGAAGATGACGTTGGGTTGAGCCTTGGGAAGCGGCTGCGCGGCATCGGCCGCGAGGACGCACGGGCCGACGAGCGCGGTGAGAAATGCTGTCGCAGACACTCGCCAGTTCATGGTACGTCCTCCAAGCCAAGGTTGTGTCGCACGTTCAGGGCAAGGTACATTCAAACGCTGGCCGCACGCAATGGCCGGACTTGAAAGAATGGCTGCTCTGTGCCTTTGCGCCTCAGTGCCTCCGTGCGAAAATACCACAGCGTGCTTGATCGGCATCGGTCGCAGGTCAAGACGACTTCGACAAATTCAGGAGCCGGAATGCAAATCACCGTCGCGAGCCGCCCCTCATTCTACTTTCTCGTTGCCGCGCCGCTGGGCCTCCTCGTCCTCGGCTGCGGCCCCTCCTCCGGTCAGCAGCCGGTGACCAGGCCGGTCACCGCCGCGGCAGAGAATGAAAGGGAGCAGGGGCTTGCCGAGTTTCCGGCGCTCTCGGCAGAGACCGACTGGCCCTGGTGGCGGGGACCGAGCCGCAACGGCATTGCCCCGGCGTCCGCATCGCCCCCCACGCGCTTCAGTGAGACCGAAAACGTCGTCTGGAAATCGCCCATCCCTGGCCGGGGGCATAGCTCGCCGACCATCGTGGGCAATCGCATCTTTGTTTCGACGGCCGACGACGCGCAGCAGACTCAGTCGGTCGTGGCCTACGACCTGACCACAGGAGAGCAGTTATGGATCACGGAAGTCAGCCGCGGCGGCTTCCCGGAGAGCATCCATTCCAAGAACACCCACGCCACGCCGACGATCGCCTGCGACGGCGAGCGGCTGTTCGTCACGTTCTTTCATCACGAGACCATTCAGGCCACGGCACTCGATTCTGAAGGGAAGCAACTGTGGCAGATCACTGCCGGCCCGTTCAACCCGCAGCGATATGAATACGGCTATGCTCCCTCGCCGGTCCTCTACCGCGGGACACTGATCATCGCGGCCGAGTACGACGGGAGCTCGTTTCTAGCCGCGTTCAACCGGGCCGACGGCAACGAGGTCTGGCGGACGCGGCGGCCGGCGAACATCAGCTACTCGCCGCCGTCGATTGCCCACGTCGCCGGCCGCGATCAACTGCTGATCAGCGGGGCCGACCAGGTCGCCAGCTACGACCCCAACGGCGGCAAGCTGCTGTGGTCGGTGAACGGGACGACGGCCGCCACCTGCGGCACCGTCGTCTGGGACGGCGACACGGTCTTTGCCAGCGGCGGCTATCCGGGAAGCGAGACCATCGCCATCGCGGCCGACGGCAGCGGCAACGTTCTCTGGAGCCATACGCAGAAGTGCTACGAGCAGTCGATGCTGGCTGCGGACGGGCATCTCTACGCCCTGACCGATAACGGCGTCGTCTACTGCTGGCGGGCCAGCGACGGCGAGGAGATGTGGAACAAGAAGCTCGGGGGATCGGTGAGCGCTTCGCCGGTCCTGGCCGGCGGACACATCTACTGGGCCAATGAGAAAGGGACGATGTTCGTGTTCAAATCCAATCCCGAGCGATTCGAGCTCGTCGCAAGCAACCAGCTCGGCACCGATGCGTTCGCCAGCCCGGCCGTCAGCGGCAATCGGCTCTTTTTGCGGGTCGCGTTTCGGACCGGCGGCAAGCGCGACGAGTTTTTGTACTGCCTTGGCAATCGGTAATGAAAAAACGGTCAAAATCTTTGCCCGCTACAAAGATTCTGGGCCGCGGCGAGGTTCACCCGGCGCGGGACAGGAAATTAAGTCGAATGGAACGATCCAGCCGAGTCCGATCCGCGAAGCAAGATGGCGTCCGCTACTTTTCACGGAGGCACCGAGACACGGAGTCACAGAGCAGACATTCATCCATGCTGCCCTGTGCCTCTGCGCCTTTGTGCCTCCGTGAAAAAACCAAACGGCTGGCATCGGTCCACGGTTGGAGCACCGCAGAATCCCGATGGGACAGCGTAGTTCGACTCATTGGCTGGGGGCAGTGCCGCGTGTGAGCTTCAGCGGCCCGCCTCTCCCGGAGCGGCCAGCGGCTCGAGAAACCAGGTCCGCAGTCGGCCCGCCGGCGCTAGCGGCGGCGGCAGTTCTTCGCCGGTCATCTCGATCAGCGCCCAGCGGATGGACATATCGACCGGTTCGGGATTGATCTCCGGCCCCATCCATGCACGCATGGCGGGCTCCTGCGAAACGGCCAACATGCGGCCGAGCGACAGGGCGGACGACACCCGCGCGGCCTGGGTTTCCGGGTTCATGGGGTCGCTATCCGTCAGCCGCGCGATGAGCAGCAACGCCAGCTCTTCGTCGGGCTCGCCGGCGTGCAAGTGCCCCAGCGCCCAAATGCCGGCCATTCGCGACAGCATCCAGTCCTGCCGCTTGGGGATGTACTCCCGCAGCACGGGATCGGCGGGGGCGTACTTCATCAGGCCGAGCGCTTCGCACAAGTGGGCGACCTGGGCATCGAGTCCGGGCACATCGCCCCCCCGTTTGCGACCCTCCGTCTGCCGGCGGGCCTTGTCGAAGATGGCCGGCAGCGTCTCAGGAATTGCCAGCTTTCGCAGCCCCCATGCCGTAGCCACCATCACCTCCGGCCGCTTGGACTCCAGCAGCTCCACCAGCCGCGGCGCTGCCGGCTTGTGGTCGAGTGCCGCCAGCAGCAGGGCCGCCTGCTCCTGCCCGCGCCAGCTTTCTCCGGCGAGCATTTCCGTCGCCGCCGCGCGGACGCTCTCGTCCAGCTCCGCGGCCTTGGCCAGGCGAAACAGATCGTCGCGGACTTGCCCGCGCAGCGCCGGATGAGGGTCGTCGAGCAACGCAGCGAGCGTCTGGACCCGCTCCGGCGTCGGACGCAGCACGTAGGCGGCGGCCCCTTCTTTGCGAACGTTCGCGTCCGCGCTGCGCATGGCGTCCTCCGCCAGCGGCAGCACCAGCTCCACGTCGATGGTGTGCAGGTGGGCCAGTGCCGCGGACGCGACCGCCGGCTCGGCATCCTTCGCCAGCCGGGCCAGAATCTCCTGCGCCTGGGCCGACTGGTGCCGTATCAGGAGTGCCGCGGCACACAGCCGGTCGATCAGCGGTGCGCTGGCGGCGCCGGCCCATTTTTCCGCCTGCTCCTCCCAGCCGCGGTCGGCAATGCTGCCGGCGGCGCGGGCCGCCGCCAGCCGCACGTCGGCCGATCGATGCACGTCGGCGGCCAGCGCCAGGCACAGGGGCGCGGCCGATTCCTCGCGGACCGTTCCCAGGCCGGCAAGCGCCAAGAGCAAGTCGCGGCGCTGGGCGTGGGGGTCCTTCAGCCGGGCCAGCCACACGGCGCGGATCGGCTGGTCGTTCCAGCGGGCCAGTGCCGGCTCGACCACCTGCCGGACGAGCGAGCCGTGCTGCTCTGCTGCCGCGCGGAGCGCCGCCGCTCCTGCCTTGTGGTCGAGCGCGACCAAAGCCTGGGCGGCCGCATAGCGGGCCGCGGGATGCGATTTTTCGGCAGCCACAATTTTCACGAGCGCCGGACACGATTTTTCCAGGCCGCCGATTCCATCGGCGTGCGCGCGGACAATCGCTTCCGCCGTTTGCCGCTGCATCTGCGATTCGGGACGCGCCAGGGCCACCAGCCACAGGTCGGTCAGCCGCCTGGTGTCGGGCGGCACCGGCGGGGGCGCCTCGAGCACCGGATCGGTCGCAATGGCATAGTCCGGGCGAATTTCCTGTGCCGCGGCCGGCAACAGCGCGGCAAGCATGGCCGCCGGTAACACAACACTGAAAATGAAGCGCAACATGGAGAACCTACTGCGGCCGCGACAAGCGGTGAATCTGCACGACGAGCACCACCAGGCTGACGAGCGACGCGATCCCCTGAAACCACCAATGCGCGGGAATGAGCTGATAATCGCGAAAGCCTTCCAGCCGAATGACGCTCAAGGGCGCGGCAATCGGATTGATGGTCAGTGCCGCCTCGACCAACTGGTGGCCGAACGGCGCATCGCGAAACCACCACACTAGCAGCGGTCCGATGCAAATGAAGAGAATGACGGCGTAAGCGGTCGCGGTTGCCGGCGCCGTCTGCGAAAACAGGCTGCCGATCGCGGCACACAGGAGCATGGTACACAGGGCGGTCGCGACGAGGCAGATCACCACCCGCTGAATCTGCTGGCCTTGCCCCGGATCGATGTAGACCATCACCAGGTAGCCCGGCAGCGTCGCGCACAAAATCAACCCCAGCGTGAGAATCACCGACAAGAGCTTCCCCCAGGCGATTCGCCACACGGAGATCGGCGTCATTTGCAACAGCGCCCAGCCGCCGCTTTCGCGCTCGGCGCTGATGATGCCGGCCGCCAGGCTAGGGGTAATGACGACCAGCAGCGCGACTTGCAGCACGACCATGATCGCGCCGATCGTGGGGACGTCCCACTCGATGGTGCGGGTCGTGGTGAGAATGGTCAGCGCCAGCGACAGGACGATGCACGCGGCCACCAGCCGCAGCAGCCAGTGCAAACGGCCGAATTTGCGGCAGCGGAACTCCTTGACCATCATCGGATTGGTGAACCGGCCGATGGGGCGCGAGCGGCGATGCGGATCGACCAGAAACACCAGCCGCCGCAGCAGCCGCGCGCCTGTGCCCAGCTCGTCGCTGACCAGGCCCGCGGCGCGGGAGCGGTCGAAGATGGTGTGGTTCAGCCGGCTGATCGTCCACACGCCGGCAATCAGCGCCGTCCCCAGGGACAGGAATGCGAACCGGCCGGGAATGTTGATCGTCGTCACGACCCCTTGGCCGCCGAACTCCGACGCTCCCAGTTGGGCCATCAGCGCGGCCAGCGGGGAGACACACCGCAGCCACTCGACGGCAATTCCCCGCAGGCCGCCGGTGCCGACGAAGAAATAATGCGGCATTAGCGTCACGATGGTCAGGATCAGCACGACCCCGTACGTCCAGCGGACGGCGGCGTCGGTGCTGCCGGAATAGCTGCTGACCAGAAAGGCGATGGCCGTCGTCTGCACCGCGGTGAGGGCCAGGATTCCATAGACGGGGAGCAGGTCGCCGGTGAGCGAGACCCCTCCCATCGCGTAACAGGCGGCGGCCGCCGGCAGACTGAGTAGCAGGACCAGCCCCGCCAGCGCCATGACCCCGGCGAACTTGCCGAGGTAAATCCGCCACGGTCCCATCGGCGTGTTGAGGAGCAGCGCCAAAGTGCCGCGGATTTTTTCCCGCACGATGCTGATGGCAGGAAACACGGGCAGGAGCAGGAGCATGGTCGCCAGCAAGCCGTAAGCAAACAGCCGCAGCACCTCTTGCGCCCGGCCCCCCGATTCGGCGACCAGCGCGTCGGTCGGCCAGCGCAGCCAGATCAGCAGCGAGAACAGGACCGCCAGAGCGCATTGCAATAGCCAGACGCGGCGCAATTGCAGCGTTCCCGAAAGCTCGCGGACGAGGACCGGGTTGATCACTTCTGCGGTCCTCCGGCAGCGGCTACGGCGGCACTGGGGGCCGCTTCCTCCGGACGGAGGAACGACATGAAGGCCTCTTCCAGGTCGGTCTGCACCTCGCGAAATTGGGTCACGCGGAGGCCGGCCCCCACCAGGTCCGCCAGCAGGTCGCCCAGCTCTGCTTCCGGCCGCGCCGTGCGGAACCGGACGGCCGCTTCGGTCGTTGACTCGACGACCTCCGCCCCTGGCTCGACGAACTGCCGAATCTGCTCGGCCGCGCCAGCGACCTGCTCGGCCGTGGCGAGCTGCGCCTCGATCGTCCGCTTTTGACTGACCTGCCGGCCGATCTCGTCGATCGTGCCGTGGGCCCGCAGCTTGCCGTGCGCCACGATGGCGATGCGGTCGCAAATCCGGGACAGCTCGGGGAGGATGTGGCTGGTGACGATCAGCGTCTTGCCCCGCCTGGCCAGCGACAACAACAGGTCGCGCATCTCGATGCGGGCCTGCGGATCGAGGCCGTTGGCCGGCTCGTCGAGAATCAAGAGGGGCGGATCGTGCAGCAGCGTGCGGGCAATGCCGACGCGCTGCGCCATCCCGTGGCTGAGGCTTTCCACGAACTTGTCGCGCATGTAGGTGGTGCCGGTGGTATCCATGACGTCGTCGATTCTCGTTTTCCGCTGCCGCGGCGGGATGCCGAAGGTCGCGCCGAAGAAGTCGAGGTACTCGTGGACGCGCATGTTGTCGTACGAGCCGAAGGTGTCGGGCATGTAGCCCACCATCCGCTTGATGCGCCGCGCATCGGAGAGGCAATCGGCCCCCGCGATCCGCGCGCTGCCGCTGGTGGGGCGGGCCAGGCCGACCAGGATTTTGATCGCCGTGGTCTTGCCCGCGCCGTTGGGGCCGATCAGCCCCAGGATCTGGCCGGCGGGGACGTTCAGCGTCAGGTTATCGAGCGCCGTGAACGCGCCGTACTTTTTGGTGAGCCGATCGATTTCTACCAGCGGAGTGTCAGGCATAGCATGTCGAATCGTCAATGGCGTGGGAGGTTGGGGGATAAATCCGAAATTCGAAACACGAAATCCGAAACAAATCCAAAACTCAAATGCGAAATGTTCGAAATAGAAGTACTTGTCGTTTGAAGCATTCCGATTTCTCGAATTCGTGCTTGTGTCGAGTTTCCGATTTCGGATTTCGAGATTGGAAGCGCCAGCTCACGGTTTGTCATTCACATTCGGAACCGACGAAGTGGCCGATGCCCGTTCGTCCCCCAGCACTCTCCCCCGCAGCTCCAGCCGCAGCGACTCGATCCGCCAGTAGCTGGCCCGCCCCTCGGCGGTTACGGCCGGGTCGAAACCCTCGGTCACGGCGCCTCCGCCGGCGACGCGCAGCCGCAGCGTTCCCTCCGGCGACAGGGCCAGGTGCTGCCGCTCGGTCAGGTTGGCCGTGAGCGTTCCCACGGGGCTCGTCCACGTGGCCAGCGGAACGGTCTGCCCGTCATGAAAGGCGGACACCTCGAGCTGCTGGACCGGTCCGCTCACCTCGAAGACGACGCGGGCCGCCGTCGATTCCAGCGGCAAGAGCACTTCGGGAACCTGAAACTCCAGCCACACCAGCGACGGCCGCGACCGCTCCAGCCACTGTCGCTGCCGGTTGTCGTACATGCCGCCGGCGGCCGTTCCGTCCGGCCCCCCCACGGAGCGGAAGGAAAGGAGCGGAGCGGGGATCACCACCTCCGTGCCGGCGGCGGGACGCGCGAGCTTTAGCGGCACAGCGACCAGCGTCGAGCCGATCGGACGCAGTTGCTGGCCGAAGTCGATCCCGGTATCCCAGGACGTGGTCCAAAAGAACAAATGCGGCCGCTCGGGAAAATCGGCCTGCCGCCGGCCGGTGAGCAGTTCCGTCAGCACGCGCTGGCGGCGGTTCTGCTCGTCGGTGAGCAGTCCGGCCGACAGGAACTGGCGGTGGCTCATCACTCCGTCCGCAGGCGCGAGAAACGTTCCGTCGTCCCGAAGATTGACGCCGATCCGGCCGCCGTTGGTCACCACCATGCAATCTTCCGCACCCCGCCCGCCGCCCAGCTCGAGCCTGCCCGTCACTCCTTGTGCCGAGAGGGTGGCGGACGCCTCGACGCGCGGCACTGCCGTCGTGGCCGTTTGGTACGTGGCAAGCTGCAGCCCGGCCGGCTGCCTGAGGTTTTCCCAGCGCCACGTTTCGTGATCGGTCCAAACCATCCGCCGCGTTGCCGCCGCGCCTGGAGGCAAGTTCAGTTCGGCCCAGCCGCCGTGCGACCCGGCGATTTCGGCCGGCAGCGTGCTCCCCGACGAAAGTCCGGCCACCCCCCAGGCCCGCTGGTCGTCGGTCCCCGGGAGTATCTGGACCATTTGGAGCTGTGCGACCGTGGGGGAAATCCCCCGCCGATAGCTCCCGCCCACGAGGACCAGCAGCAGGGCGACGGAAAGCGCGGCCGCCGGAATCACATACCCGATCCGGTTGAGCCGTCCCGCACGCCACAGCGCCAGCCCCGCGGCGATGAGCACCCCGTTGAACAGACCGAGCAAACCGACCACGATCCCTGCGGGCGGAATGCGGTAGCCGATGTACTCGCGAACGATCGGCTGCAGCGCTTCGGGGGGCAACAGAGGCGGCAGCGGCTCGCTGAAAAAGTCGGCCGCGACGTTGCGCAGCGCGACGACCCCCTCGCGCCCTTGCGGCGGCAGAGGAGCGGCCAGCATCGCCGACATGGCGGGGGGCAGGGTCCGGTCGCGCTGGCGAACGGTGCGCAGCCAGCCGTCCGGCGCCAGTGTCGTGACCAGCAGTTGCCCGTCGCCGAATCGCTTGAGCAGCGCTGCCGGCCATCCTTGCACCGTGTACAGCACGTCGATGTCCCGCGCCACCACGCGGACCAGATCGACCGGCTCCTCGAACTCGGCCGCTTCCTCGGGCACGATCGCGCCCGCCGGCCCGGCGTCGATTTTCACCTGCGTCAGCCCCACCCGATCGACCACCAGGCAGGCAAACTGGTCGCCGACCAGAGCCTCTAGCACCTGCGGATCGACCTGATCGAGCAAAACCCACAACCGGCCCCCCGAGTGCAGCCAGCGGCGAACGGCCGCCAGCGCCACCGGCTCCTCCAGGATGCGGCTGTCGGCAATCACCAGGCAGTCCAGCGCCTCCAGGCTCTCCGGTCCATAAAAGGGGAGGGGCGATTCGTAGAAATAGGAGGTCCGCAGCGACAATGCCGTCTGGCTCCGCGCCGCCAACACGAGGTCGTTGACTGCATCGGCCGGATATACTCCCGTCGGCGTCAGCTCCCTGGTGTCGATGAAGCCGGTGACCTTCCCCCGCGTGCCGAGGGGCAAGGCGCCGTCCCGCACCAGTCGTCCGCTACTGTCGGGGAGCAGGACCTCGGAGGACGAGCTCACTTCCGACAGGAGCGTGTGATAGTCCACGCTGGGGGCCTTCGATTCACCGGCGGGGGGGAGGCGAATCGGTTGCCAGACTCGCAGCCGCGCGTGCGGCGGCACCCAAGCGCGGAGGCCGAATTGGAGCTTCGCATCTTCCCCGAGATACGTCAGGCACAAGAGGTCCGCCGGCTCGCTGCGCGGGTTGCTGAGCGCGAGCTGGAGGCCTCCCCACGTGCCGGAGACGAACGACGGGCCGCCCCCGGTTCCCACGTTGACCCGCGGCATTGCCGGCTGCGGCTGTTGTGCCAGGGCGGCGGAAGCGATCGACATGGCGAAGAGTGCGGCCCCCGCCAGGGAGTAGCGGAGGGATGGTCGCCGAAAGATCATGTCGTGCATGCAGCGTGAGTGTCCAAGTGCCCGCGAGGCCCCTTTTGTACGCGGCCCAGCGGTCACGTGCAAGTTGCGGACTGCGGCCGCGGGAAAAGGGGCGTGGAGGGCCCTCCGTCGTTTCGTCTGGCGGCCGGCGGTTGTCGCCGTCCATAATGGACCGTTCCGCCCAGGTCCTCGCTCCACACGGCCGCGATGGAAGTGCCCACTTCAACCCCCACGACGACTCCCGCCGTCCCCCACACCTGGCGGTCGCTGCTGACCGGCCGCTGGCACCGGTCGAGCTGGGTGGTGGCGGCGGCTGTGCTGTTGTTTCTGGTGTTTTGCAACCTACCGGGGCAGTTCGTGACGACGATTGGTCTCAGCGATGAATTCCCTCCCCAGTCAGGTTTGTTCAGTTTGCTTGGTATCATCGAAGAATCGATCCGGTTTGAGCATGGCTGGCCGCTGGCCTTTCTCGTGCGGTCGAGCGATCACTCGCGCGCCTTTGATACGCCGGCCGTCTGGGATTGCTGGGCGCTGTGGATGAATGGGCCGCAAGTCCGCGGCCGGGCCCTGGCGATCAATTTGGTGGTCGTGCTCGCACTGGCGGCTGTCGGTGGCGCTGGTTTCGAGGCCTGGCGGCGGCTGCGGCAGAACGTCTGGCAACTTCACCTCCGCGATGTCATGGTGGTGACGGTGGGGATTTCACTCATTGGAGCGTGGTACGTGGCACAGCGGCACCGCTACCAGCGCGAGGAGGCTGTCCTGGCGCCAAAACACAGACAGTTCGACGGCCGGTACGTTGTCGAGGAGTCGCCGCCCGATCGAGTGTATGCACGGACTCTCGGCGGCATTACCTGGATTCGCCTGTTGACGGGCGAGCGAGCGCTCGAATTCCTCGACCGAGTGGCGTTTGTCATTGTCGATCCACAAGGATTGCCTGGCATCGCCACCCTGCAAGATGTGAAGCTGGTGTGGGTCGATGGACGAGCCACCAACACCGAACTAGGGCATCTTGGGTCGCTGCCGCGACTTGAGGTTTTGCACTTGGAGTCGCACGGCATGGGGCGTGACAGAACTCGCCCGTTCGACACCGTGGAACTGCCGGCCATGCCGCGGCTGTTGTCGCTGACGATTTCAGGAACGAGTACCCGCTGCGAAGGCTTCGAGCAACTCACGTCGCTCCGCGCTCTGGACCTGTCAGGTTCCTATGTGGACGATGAGATGCTGCGGGACATTGCCCGCATGCCGCGGCTGAGACGCCTTAATCTTGGCGGCCGAAAGCTGCCGCCTGGGGGACTTGTGCCGCTGGAATCGCTTCGCACCCTGGAAGAGTTGATCCTCGACGGTCAGGAGCTCGACCTCGACAACATGGCCCAGATCGGGCGGATGACTGGCCTCAAACGATTGTCCTTGCGATCCGCCCGTGCACCTGCCGATGGCATCGGGCGCCTGGCGGCACTCGATCGCCTCGAAATGTTGTATCTCGACAAATCGGACTGGCGCAGCGATGAAGCGCGCTCCGCCACCTGGTGGTCCAACCTCTTTTCCACCGCTCCCGGGAAGTCGCGGTTGGACACCCAGGCCGCGAGCGATCTGAAACAGATGCAGCAATTGCGGGTACTTTCGCTCGGAAAGACCACGCTGCCGCAAGACGAAATTGATACGCTCCAACGGACGCTAGCGAACTGCCAGGTGCTCGCAAAATGACGATGGAAGTTGCCACCTCAACTCCAGCAACGACTCCCGCCGTCCCCCGCACCTGGCGGTCGCTCTTGACCGGCCGCTGGCACCGGTCGAGCTGGGTGGTGGCGGTGTTGGTGCTGTTATTCCTCGTGTTCTGCAATGTGCCGGGGCAGTATGCATTCGTATTCGAACGATCCACGTACCTCGGAGTTGAGAGCGGTCACGTGCCGCGCCTTGTGCATGGGTGGCCAATTACCTATCTCGTGAGGGAACCATCGGTCGGAATGTTACTGGAGGGTCCGACCCAGGTTTCGTGCTGGAATCTATCGTCCAAAGTCGAGCAGTTCCACTGGCAGGCCATCGCCGCTAATGCCGTGCTGGTGGTCGCGACCGCAATCCTCGTCGGCGCGCTCTTCGAATTGTGGCGTCGGGGACGGCGACATCTGTGGCAGATTCATCTGCGTGATCTCGCTCTCCTCACTACTTTCATCGCGGTCGTTGTGGGCTGGTATGCGGCAATCATTCGCCGCCACAGTCACGAGCGCAAACTGCTCCAGCAGGCAGACATCCGCTATTTCTTGGAAGAGTCGGGCGGCGTCACCTGGCTGCGCTTGGCGCTACCAAATGTTCCGTTCGAGCTTCTGGATCCAGTCTTGTTCCTCCGGCTCGATGTCCAGGACCTCGAAAACCTGCCGCCGCTTGCGGACGTCAAAGTAGTCGCGATTGAGGATTCAGTGACCGACACGCAGCTTGCTGCGTTGTCGCGCTTGCCCAATCTGCTAAAGCTGCACCTCCAGCAATTGCGACCGGCGGACGATGCCCCCATGATCGTGCCGCAGCGAAGCGCTTTGCGGCTGCGAATGCCGCCACTGCGGCGGTTGCGAGCGCTGAGCTACAACAGCGATTTTCCCTTGGCGGGACTCGATCAGTTGACCAATCTGGAAGAGGTGATTTCGATCGAGGCATACCTCGACGACACGATGGTCCGCGAGCTCGCTGCCTTGCCCAGGCTGCGCGCGCTCAACACATACTTCCCCGAGGATGAAGCCAGCGTGCCTCAGTTATCGTTTCTGCGTCGCCTGGAAGAATTGACGTTGCACGACGTTCGTGACGAGCTGCTGCAACAGGTTCGACGTCTCAAGCAGCTCAAGCGGTTGAAGCTGACGGGCGAGACGCTTCCCGGCGGAACATTGCACGCGCTCGGCACGCTTCAAGAGCTCGAAACATTGGAACTCTCCTTTCTGGAGGGTCCGGTGGCAAGCGACGTACAATTTCTTGCCGCCCTGCCCAAACTGCGCGAACTCGACCTGTCACGCACGTATGTTAAACCAGAAATCATTCCGGCATTGGCGCGGCTAAAGCAGCTTTGCGTCCTCTCCGTGCCGGATCACAACTTCGACGAGAAAAGCGTCGAACGACTGGAAGCGTTGCTACCATCCGATTGCGACGTGATTGCCACTTCGCCAGCGCCCCATTTCTAGATTAATTCTGCGAGTGGCGATGCCCGCCGGCTTGACCGTCCTCTGCTCTTACAGGACAGGTTGCAAACCTGTCCTACATCGACAACCCCTCCAGCACCACCGCCTCCTGCGGCTGGCTGCGCTCGGCAATGATGGCCGCATACGCCGCCGCGTCAATCTGGTCGCACGGCTCGCGCTTGCCGCCGGTCCAGGCGAGCAGCTCGGCTTCAAAGTCGGGACGCCAGGAAATGTCCAGCTTGGGCAAGAGCACCTCCCCGCGGCTGTACTTGTGGATCAGCGGCCGGGCCCGCACGTCCTTCTCCTTCCCTTCCGGCGGAATGGCGACGATCGGCACCCCCTCGCGCACCAGCATGGAACAAATGGCGGTCCCCAGCCGCTCCTTCTCCACGAAAATCTCCCGCGGCTGCCATTCATCGTGGACCTGGCGGATCGCCGTGAGCAAATCGTGGAAATCGACCTGCGCCCGCCACTGATGCCGCAGGAAGAGGAAGTGCGCCAGCTTGCCGCGGGGCTGATACCAGATTTGAATCACCGACCAACTGTGCGGCCGGCCGGTCGCCTGGCTCGCTTCGGCCGGCGTGCCGGCGGGGTCGATCGTGCAGAACCGGTCGCACAGTCGCGCCTGTGCCGCGACCACTGCTTTCCCCTGCGGATCGAGGACCTGCAGCTCGTCCCCCAGGGCGACGTAATACCGCAGCCACTCCGCGCGGAACTGGCCGGCCGCCTGGATCGACCAGTCGCCGTGCAAGAGCCGCTCCCGCGTCACCGGCGGCAGGTGCATCAGCGACTGGCGGTATTCGTCCGCGTCCAGGTGCGGATTGTCCGCCACGCGGGCCGGCACGTAGGCGAGGTCCCCCGCGGAGTAGGCCTCTCCGTCCGGCATGGCCGGCGAGCCGGCGTGTCCTGCCGCGTCGGACACCGAGTTGTCATCAATGAAGCGGCTCTTGACCCACAGGTGCCCCGGGCCGCCGGGGTTGCTCGCCGAGCGGACCCGCAGCGGAGCCGAAAAGCGGCTCGTCCGCCGCAAGCGGCTGAAGAGGAACAAATAATCTTCCTCGGCAAACTCGGTCAGCTCGTCGAAGGCGATGTACTGGTACTCCGACGAGCCGTAGCGGAATTTGTCGAGCGGCGACTGAAGATAGCCGAACGTGATCGTCGCCGGCGGGCCGTCCGTAGGGAACGTCCACTGGCAGCGGCCCGCATTCCACTTCGCCCCGCTGCCGGCCAGCCACTCGTGCGATTTGGGAATCAATCCGCCGGCCAGGTGCAGCCGCTGCGTATCGCGGCGGAGGATGAGGGCGGCATACCCCGGCACGTAGGCGTGCTGCAGCGCCCCCATCAGCAGGGCGGTGCTCTTGCCGCCGCCGGCTGCCCCGCCGTAAAAGGCCTCGCGCGCCTTGAGGATCAGGAACTTCCGCTGTTTGTCGGTCGGCTGAAGGGGACAATAGTCGTCGAGCCGCTCCGGCGCCGGCGCGCATGACCGCGCGCCTGTCGGCATGCGGCGCTGCACGCTCAAGCGGCGACTTTCTTGCGACGATGAGGGGTGGGGAATCATGGCGTTAGTGCGGAATGCGGAATGGAACGGCGATTGCGGATTGCGGCAGCGGAGAGTGCTTGGATGCCAACTGATTCGTACTCCGCATTCCGCACTCCGCATTCCGCACTAAACTCAAACGCTGCCACGATCCGCCCGGTCGATCCCGCCAGCCGCCGGCCGCGGATGCACTGGGGCGTCCCGCCGCAGCGCTTGATCCCGAGGTATTTCCACCGCGGCGAGCGGCGGCAGGACGCGATCACCGCCGGATGGCTGGTGGCGATGCTGACGCGGAAGCCGCGCTCCGCTTCCAGACGGCAGACGTACTCGGCCAGCCGCATCCCAATGCCGAGCCCTTGAAACTGCGGCAGCGTGACGAGCCGCGTGATTCGCTTGCGGCCGGCGTGGCCGATCTGGCCGAGGACGGCGCAGAACGCAGCCGGACGGCCCGACCAAAGGGCCACGTAGCAAGTGGCGCCGCGGGCAAGCTGGCCGGAAAGGTAATGATGCGGCCGAAAGTGCGCCCAGACGCTGCGATCGGCGCGGGTCAAGCGCAGCGGCAGCGGCGGCGTGACAAACGGTCCCCGGTCGAGCTTCCCCGCCGGCATTCGCAACACCCAGTCGGGCGCCAGCCAGGGAATGACATCGTCGTGACCGGTGACGGCGACGAACCTCGTAGGACAGGTTTCCAACCTGTCCAAACCGTTGGCAGGCGCGACGCCCGCCCCACGCAGGAACCGCTGCAAGGCAAAGCTGCACGAGCGGGCCGTGTCGCGGTCGAGGTGAGCGGTGAATTCGTCGAGGACCAAAGTAGGGGACTCGCTTTGCGAGTGCCCACCCACTCGCGGAGCGAGTGGACCACATTCATCCAGCCGCCGCGCCAGATCGCAGCGAAACTGCTCGCCGCTACTGAGAACGTTGTGCGGCCGCAGCCACGCCGGCGGCGAATTGAAACCGACGGCTGAGAGCAGCGCCAGCGTTTGCCGCAGCGACAGCCCGCCAAACGCGTCGATCACCGGCCGATCGGCCGGCCAGTGCGGCGCAGGCGAGGGCATTCCAAAGCCAGCGCGGGCCGCCGTCGTCTTCCCCGATCCGCTGGGGCCGACGATCGCGCCGATCGTCCACCGCTCCTCCTTCGGCGGCAGTTCCACCGCCAGCTCGACGCGGCCGGCGCTGCGCTCGGGCAGGTCGAACATGCCGAGGACCTGCTGGACGCGGAAGCTGTCGGGGATTTTGGTTTCGAGGGTGATGAACATGGGAAGCTCGTAATGGGGAGTGTTTGGTGTTTCCTCGTTCCTCAGGCTCTGCCTGGGAACGCAATAACGCGAGGCTCTGCCTCGCCAGGGTTCGGAATGACTCGGCGGTGAATGGACCCTGGCCGCCGCGCGGAGGCGGCACTTTCGTTTTTGAGGTGATGGGAAGCTTCATGGGTTTCCTCGGCTTTCGGGGTCAAGTCCAAAGTCCAAGGTCCAAAGTCCAAAGTCAGTCAGATTCGACTTTGGACCTTGGACTTGGGACTTTGGACTGTCAGAGAGTCAGCACGCGGCATTTGCGCCCCTCCGCTTTCATGCGGCGGTAGACCTCTTCCTGGTCGCGCTCGCCCTTGCATTCGACGACGACCTGGTGGATCGCCGGCATGGGTCGGGTCAGTTTGGTTTCACGTGGCCGCGGTGGTTGTGTTGGGGAATTTGGTTTCATTGAATTGTCGGTTTCGCGCTTTGAGTTGATCTTCCCCTCCGAGCTCGCCTCGGAGGGTTATTGACTCTGCACTACCGCTGCGCCGGCAAATCACCCGGCGGCGCATCATGCGTTCACCGAGCAAGCTCGGTGGGGACGTTTCGGTAACGCGGTAGTGCGGGTAGTGCAAAGTCGGCATCCCCCCGAGGCAAGCTCGGGGGAGCTGGTCGCTTTCTCTCATTCCACTGGCTCGGCCTGCCTGGTATTTATCTCCAGTCTTTCAACGCGGCGCTCCAACTCGATCCAGGCATCGCGTCGCGGCAGATTCTCCTTGAGCGTGGTCTCGATGGTGGTCAGCCGGCCGTGAATGCCGTAGGCCCACGGAATGCCGGCCAGCAGGATGGCGACGCCGGTGGC
>DATKDU010000226.1:0-18807 GCA_035512595.1 Pirellulaceae bacterium | reverse complement strand
GACGTCAAGCGCGTGCCGATCCCCGCCAGCGAGATCATCCTCGGCACCAATTGCGGCGGGAGCGACGGCAACAGCGGCATTACCTGCAATCCCGCGCTGGGCGTGGCCAGCGACATGATCGTCGCCTGTGGCGGTACGACGGTATTGGCCGAGACGACGGAGATTTACGGCGCGGAGCACTTGCTTACGCGGCGAGCGAAAACGCCGGCCATTGCCGACAAGCTTTTGGAGCGGATCAAGTGGTGGCTGTGGCACACCGGCCTCTACGGCGTCGAGATCGACAGCAACCCGTCGGTCGGCAACAAGGAAGGGGGGCTGACGACGATTGCCGAGAAGTCGCTGGGGGCGGTCGCCAAGGCCGGCAGCACAGCCATGACCGAAGTCTATCAATATGCTGAGCCGGTGACCGCCAAGGGCTTCGTGGTGATGGACACTCCGGGCTTCGACCCGCCGAGCGTGACGGGGCTGATGGCCGGCGGCTGCAACGTGATCGTCTTCACGAGCGGCCGCGGCAGTTGCATCGGCCTCAAGCCGACGCCGAGTATCAAAGTCGCCAGCAACACGCCGATGTACGAGCGGATGATCGATGACATGGACCTCAACTCCGGCGAAATCCTCCACGGCCGCAGCATCGAGGACGCCGGCCGGGAAATCTTCGAAAAAATCCTCGCCGTCGCCAGCGGGGAGAAGACCAAGAGCGAGCTGCACGGCATTGGGGACGAGGAATTTGTGCCGTGGCAGGTGGGACCGACGCTGTAATTGCGGATTGTGGATTGCGGATTGCGGATTACTTAAGCCGAGGTCAAACGCATGTCCGACCAAATCTGCAATCCGCAATCTGAAATCCGCAATGGCTTCCTCTCCGCCGCCATCGACCTTGCCCGCGACGGGATGCGGGCCAACTTCGGCGGGCCGTTCGGCGCCGTGGTGGTCAAGGAGGGAGTCATCGTCGGCCGCGGGTGCAATCAGGTTACTTCGACGAACGATCCGACAGCCCACGCGGAAATCGTCGCGATTCGCGATGCGTGCCGGACGCTGAAGACTTTCTCGCTCGCTAGCTGCGAAATCTACGCCAGTTGCGAGCCGTGCCCCATGTGCCTGGCGGCCATCTACTGGGCGCGCATCGAGCGGGTCTATTACGGCTGCTCGTGTGCCGACGCAGATGCGATCGATTTCTCCGATTCTCTGATTCGCGACGAGCTGTCGCTACCCATAAGTGCGCGGAAAGTGCCGCTGATTCCCCTCGGCCGCGGCGAAGCGCTGGCCCTGTTCGACGAATGGCGTGCCAAAGCCGACAAGACCCCGTATTGAACCGAATCGGTCAACCAAGTAACTCATGCTCGGTGGCTGGGGCTGAGTCCGCGAAGCCCCGGCCGTGGCGCCCTCCGCTCCGTCACAGCCACCTGCCGTCCTGTGCACTCGCGGAGCGAGTGCACTACATTGCGGAACTCTGGCGCGTTCCCGGGGTTTTTAATAGCGTGGATGCGACAAGAGCTCCGGGCCTTCCCTGGCCGTAAAGGCCGGCATGATTTAGACTTAAGTTTGTTGGCTACCCAGCCAACCCAGCGCTCCTTCCGGGACGAGACCCTTGTCCGCCGCGCCGCGAGAGCAGCCGAACTACGAGCAGCAAGATCCCGATGTGCGCCTGATGCTTCAGGTGCGCGACGGGGCCAGCGAAGTTTCGTCGGCGGCCTTCGAAGAGCTGGTGCTCAGATACCAGTCTCGCTTGCTGACGGTGCTCGAGCACCTCGTCAGCAATCGGGAGCTGGCCGAGGATCTGGCGCAGGAGGTGTTTTTGCGGGTATTTCGCGCGCGCCAGCGGTATGCGCCCGAAGCTCGCTTTTCCACCTGGCTGTTTACGATCGCCAATAACGTCGCCAGCAACGCGCTGCGGAGCAAGTCGCGGCGGCGCGAAGTGGGAGTGCCGGAAAAGTCGAACGGTTCGGACACGAGCCCGTTCGGCCTCGACCAGATGGCCAAGGCGGCCAGCGCGCTGATGCCGACGCGGGCGCTGGACAAGGCGGAGTCGGCGGAGATCGTGCGGATGGCGATGGAATCGCTCAACGACCGCCAGCGACTGGCACTCCTGCTGTCGAAGTTTGAAGGAATGAGTTATCAAGACATTGCCAAGACGATGGATCTGAGCGTGCAAGCGATCAAGTCCCTGTTGTCGCGGGCCCGCGTGAACCTGGAAAAAATCCTCACGCCGTATGTCGAGGAAGGAGTCCGTCCCGACCAATCCGTCGCTCCTGCCGCCGCGCCGGATGAATCGGGTCAAATGTCTTCCGGGGCCGTACCATGAGCCAACAACCGATTACTCCTGACGTGGACTCGGCGGACGAAGAGCTCGTCGCCTATCTCGACGGCGAGCTGGAGGCCGGCAATCGGGCGCAGGTCGAGCGGCGGCTGGCGGACGATGCCGCCTTTCGCACGCGGCTGCGGCTGCTCCAGCGGACGTGGGACGCGCTGGACGTGCTCGGCCGGGCCGACGTCGGCGAGAAGTTCACTCGCACCACGGTCGAATTCGTGGCCGTGAAAGCGGCCGAAGACGTGGTGCAGGAGCAATCGCGACGAAACCAAAAACGGACGTGGAGCTGGATTGGATGGGCTGCCTCAGCCGTCATTGCCGCGGCAGCGGGCTGGCTCGTGCTGGCAAATGTTCTCGACCGTCCGAACCAGCAGCTTCTGCGCGATCTGGCGGTGATCCAGCGGGTGGATGAATACCGTAACGCAGACAGCTTCGAGTTCGTGCAGGCCGTCGAAGAAAGCGGCCTGTTTGCCGCGGAGCTGGAAAGCGAGTTGCCCGCGACGGGTGCTCCTGCTGCGAACGAGATCGTGCCGGACCGTGCCGGACAAGTCGCGAAGCTGAGGCCGGAGGAAAAAGCGAAACTGATTCAACGAAACGAGCGGTTTCTGGCCCTGTCTCCCGCGGAGCAGGATCGGTTGCGGAAGTTTCATGAGAAGATCTCGAGCGCCAGCGAGTCCCAGCAGCTTGTGACGGCACTCGGCCGCTACAGCCAGTGGCTCAAGACGCTCACGCCCCAGCAGCAGGCGGAGCTGGTCGGGCTGTCGATCGACGAGCGGTTGGCCAAGATCAGGGAGATCCAGCAGGACCAGGTGAAAGCGCATTTCTGGCAGCTTGCCTGGCAACTGGAACGAGACGACCTGGAGATGATCTATGCCTGGATGGAGGATCTGGTGTGGCGGCATCAGCTCGCGATCCTGGCACGGCTGGATTCGAACTCGACCGCGCGCTTCTATAGGACGATCGATCCTGGTGCGCAGCGCGGCCTGCTCTTGTTGTACGTGTTCGGTCAGCGCGGCACGCAGGCCAGCGAGCTGTTGCCAGCGGCGGCGGCGGAAGACTTCGCGCAGCTCGCGGCTCGACTGCCGGCAAGCCTGCAATTGCAATTGTCCGCGCAGAAGACCGACGAGGAGCGGCGCGACTTGATCATCACCTGCGCGCGGGTGGCGTTTTGGTCCCGCCACGCGCCGCCGCTGCCGAGCGACGAGGAATTGCGCAGGTACTTTGCAACGCTCGACGCGGCGGACGTCGAGCGGCTGGAGAAGATGGATCCGCAGCAGATGAAGCGGGAGCTGACGCGGATGTACCAATTTCGCCGGCCGCGGGGTGGCCGCGGCCGCGGGTCCGAAGGATTTGGCGACCCCGGGCGCGGCTTCGGGTCGCCGCAGGGCGACGTCAAAGGCGCGCCGCCGCGCGCCTCAGGAGGTTCTAAGTCCAAGCCAGGCGGGGAGACGACAGACAGCGGCCGGGACGAGTCCCGACCGCCGGAAGAATCTTGATCGGCCCCGGTCCGCTTACGCTTTGCCGGTGGAAGGCCGCTTGCCTTCATCAGCCGGCGGCTGGGCCTTGGCGACCGCCGAATCGTCTTTGTCGCCGCCGAGCTTGACCAGCGACTCCGGCAGCTCCACGCCGCCGATGTCCTTCATGACCTGCATCATCGGCGGCAGCGTGCGGGCCATGCCGCTGAGGAAGTCGCCTACGCCCGAGCGCCCGCTGGCATTGGCCCCCCCTTCCCAGACGACGATCTTGTCGAACTTGATGTTCGAGATCGCGCGGGCCGAGGCGTCTGCCAGGTTGTCGAGGTGCTCGAGCATCAGCATCTGGAAGGCTTGCGTCGAACCGCCGCACGCTTCGACAATCCGCTGGAGGCCTTCCCCCTTCTTGGCCAGGATTTCGTACTGGCCGCGGGCTTCAGCTTCCAGCTTCACATAGATCGCCTTGGCGTCGGCTTCGGCTTCGATCTTGCGGCGCTCGGCGACTGCTTCGGCTTCGACGATGGCCTTGGCCTTCTGGGCTTTGGCCGGAGCTTCCAGCTTGGCTCGCTGCTCGGCTTCGACGCGGTCGGCCTCCGCCAGCGCCGCCTTGGCCAGCGCCTTGTTCTGCACTTCCATGACCGCCGCCTCGGCCTGCTTGCGGCGGCCTTCGCCCACTTCGTAAGCCTCGGCTTGCTTGATGGCGAGCTGCGCCTTGGAGGCGGCCACGCGGGCTGCCGCCTGGTTCTCGCCGTCGATGGCCGTGGCGTCGGCTTCGGAAACCTGGATGCGCATTTGCCGCTCGGCGTCTTTCACCTGCGCTTCACGCTCGAACGAGGCCTGCTTTTCGGCGACGACCTGCTCCTTATCCATCGTGGCGACCCGGACCGCCTGATCCCGCTCCGCCTGGCGGGTGCCGATGGACATTTCCTTTTGGGCGTTGGCGACCTGAATCGCCTTGTCGCGGTCGGCGCCGGCGACGCGGGTCTCGCCCATCTTCACGTTGTCGGCGACGTCGCCGCGGGCCTGCTGGATGGCCAGCGAGGCGGCTTTCTGGCCGATGGCGTCGATGTAGCCCGACTCGTCGGTGATGTCGGTGATGTTGACGTTGATCAGTTGCAAACCGATCTTGGCGAGCTCCGGCTCGAGCGAGTGCTGCACGTGCTCCAGGAACTTGTCGCGGTCGCGGTTGATTTCCTCGATCCCCATCGACGCGATCACCTGCCGCAACTGGCCGAAGATCATTTCCTCGGCCTGCTTGCGAATGTCCTGGACTGATAGACCGAGCAAACGTACCGCCGCGTTCTGCATCACCTCGGGCTTGGTGTCGATGGCGACGGTGAAGACGCTCGGCACGTTGACGCGGATATTCTCCGACGACAGCGCGCCGCGGAGCGGCACTTCGATCTGGATGGGCTCCAGGCTGAGATAGGCGTAGTCCTGGATCAGCGGCACGACGAAGGCCGCGCCGCCGTGAATCGTCCGGGCTGGCTGCGACCTGCCTGTCTTGCCAAAGATGACGAGCACCCGGTTGCTTGGACAGCGTTTGAACTGCTTGAGCACCGTGATCAAGATCGTCATCAAGAACATGACGATCAGGACGAGGATGACCACCACCCAGCCGTAGGTGGGAACGCCGAGGAATTGTGCCAAAGGTAACATGATGCTCTCTCCCGTGCATTCGCTAGGGGCAACGAAACCGCCGCTATAGACCGCTATTCGCGTTTAATGCCGCGATGCGAGCCATTTTCCTGGTATTCGCCCGTTGGGGCCTATTCTCGCTGACAATCCGCCCCGGCCAACGCCGATTGCGCAACTGCCGCTGGGAGCGGCCCTTGCGCGGGGCCGGGAAAGTGTAGGTTGCTTCTATGCACCCTGCGTTTGAAAATGGCGAGCACTGGGTTGGCAGTAGCATGGCGCCGCAGGTAAGCACGCTTGAATCGAATGCGCCGACCAGCGCAATTGAAATGAGATCTACGCCGTACCGCCGGGCTTGTCCCTCTCTTTTTCCGCCAATTCGGCGCGTAAGCGAGCCACTTCCGCTTCGATTTCCTGCCGCATCTCCGCGAAAGTCGGTATCCACCGTCTCGTGGCCGGATTGTAGAGCCGTAAATGCTGTCCCGCCCACTCCAGGTGCAGCCCCATCTCCTGGCTCGGCAACCTTCCATCCACCGGCTCGATCGGCACGTACTCCCCCTGCACCAGCCGGTACCCTTGCAGCGGCGGCTTCAGGTACTCGCTTCTGGGATCGAAGAGAAAGTACTCGTTCACCTTGATGACGTCGCGGTAAAGGTTCATCTTGTCGCGGAGATCTTCCTTGCGGGTCGATGCCGACGTGACCTCGATCACCATGCTTGGCGGCAGTCCTTCGACCCACAGCAAGTAATACTCCCGCAGCCGCATCTCCAACCCCTTGGTAATCAACACGTCGGGAGAGACGTGGCGCCGCTTGTTCCCTTCCTCGTAATACAACAGGATTTTTCCAGACACGTAAACCTGCCGCCCGCGATAAAACTCCTTGAGGGTCTCGATCAGCTCGAACATGATCTCGCGGTGCAGATCGGTTTCGCCCATGGGACGCCCGTCGGAGGTGGGATAGGTGACAGTGAAGTCGGCACTGGCGCTGGGCAAGTTCGTGGGGACCGTAGACATGATCGATTCCCTCGGTCCTTGGCGTCGCGGCGGGACGCGACCGGCAAGGAAAGTCGTATACTGAAACAAGCTCACTACCTGGATTCTACGCGCTGGAGTAAGGCGCCGCAAATTGCCACCGCAGCCGCGAAAGGAGCCCGTCATGTCCACCGGCCCGCACGGATCGATTGCCGTCACCACGCCGCGCGAGGAGTTTCTGGCCGAGCTGTTCGACACGCTCTGGGACCGCTATCGCCAGCGGGTCTCTTACGTGCAAACCTACGAGCAGGTGATCCAGAAAGCGGGCGCGACGTTCTTCAACGACCACATCGCCTTCCGCACCTTCGCCTGCCAGCAGCCGCACACCGGCATTGCCAGCGTGTCGCGAATCTTCGAGGCCCTCGGCTACCGCGCCGCCGGCAATTACTACTTCGAGGACAAGCAGCTCTCGGCCATCCACTTCCAGCACGCGCACCCGCAGTTTCCCAAGATCTTCATCTCCGAATTGAAAGTCTGGGAATTGCCGGCCCCCGCGGCAGAGATCGTCACCCGCGCGGTGGCCAGCCATCGCGCGGCAGTCTCCGCGGAGGTGCTGGCGGCACTGCACCGGCTCGACCAGGCCGACAGCGGCCGCGGCGAGTTGATGCGCCAGGCGGTCAGCATCTTTCACGATCTGCCGTGGCAAGTGCCGCCGCGACTGGACGTGGCCGCACTCAACGCCACAAGCCAGTATGCGGCCTGGGTTCTCGTCCACGGCTACAACGTCAACCACTTCACGTCGTTGATCAACTCGCACGGTGTGCCGGCACTCGACGATATCGAGACGACGATCGCCGCCCTGTCGGCTGCCGGCGTGCCGATGAAGAAGGAAATCGAAGGGGAGCGCGGCAGCAAGCTGCGGCAGAGCGCGACCGAAGCGGTGAACATCGAGGTCGATGTGCTCGATAGCGGCGCGCCGCAGAAGATGCCCTGGAGCTACGCGTATTTTGAGCTGGCCCAGCGCGATGAGTGCGTCGATCCTCAAACCGGCAAACGAGTGCGGTTCGAAGGTTTTTTGGGCCCGCAGGCGACGAACCTGTTTGAGATGACGCGCGTGAAGTGACACGTAAGACGGCCCTTCCGGGCCGTCTGGCGGCGACGGTCCGGAAGGGCCGTCGTATGAATCAGTAATTCGTCTGCATCGTCGCCACGTTGCTGACCCGTGTCCGCCGGCCGCCGGGGGAAATTTCGTCGATGTGGCAGTTGAAGGGCCCATTCTCCGGCCGCAGCTTCAGAAAGAACAATTGCAGCGTCCCCGTGACTTTGGGCTGCATGGCGACTTCCACATTCTCACCCGCTTGCGACGACACCACCCACACATACCGCGACGAGTTGTTGAGCGGGCCGTCAATCGCGTAATCGACGCTCATCCCCATCACCGTCCCCATCGGCAGGCTCTGCGGCACGGCAACGCCGGCGGACAAGCGAATGGACGCAGTGCCGCGAACTGCGGCGGGGGGCGATTGGCTGCCGGCGGGCTGCGACGCGTCCCCTTGCGAGCCGCGGCTACTGGCCTCATCGACCGGGATCAGTCCCGGGTTGGCGACGATCGGAATGCTGGGCGGAGGAGGCGTTTGGTCGGAGGCAGGTGCTGGAACAATTGCCGGGACTGGCTCCCACGACAAGGAAGCCGCCGCCACCTCGCCGGGGTCCGCAGCCACCCCATCGGCTGCCGCTGACTCCACCGGCCGATCGGTCGCCACCAATCCCCCCGCGGTCGGGATTTCCGGCTTGCAACCGGGCAGCACCAATGAAGCCGCGGTCAGGCACACCAGCGGCAACCAGCGCCGTCGATTCGTTGCCATGACCTGTGCTCCAGTGAATCTTACGGAAATTGCCGCGATCGCATCTCTTCCATCCGCTTCCGGGATTCCTCGCGCCGCTGCCGGCTGCGCTCCATCAGGTCGTCGCGCATCTTCTGCGATCGCTGCCGCGCCTCTTCCATGCTGCGGCGGGCTTCGGCGGCCGGATCCGCATCGCCAAACGGAGAGTCGGGAGGATCAAAAGAGGGCGGCGGCGCGAACTGCGGCTGCGCCTGCTCCATGATCCGCCGCGCTTCCTCTTGATGCTTGCGCATTTCGGCAAAAATATCATCCTGCTGCACGCGAATGTCGTCGAGCGGATTCGGCCGAGCGATGGGCACGCCGCGAGCCGGCTGCGGCCCCATCGGGGCAGCGGCCGGCTGAACCACCGGGAAGACTGGGCGAGCGGCAGCGGCCGCATTGCGATGCGAGCGAACCGCCAGCGCGATTACCAGTCCAACTCCCAATAAACACACGAGCGCCAGCCCGCCAATGCCAAGGCCGACGATCGCCCCCCAGTTCGATTGCGACTTGCGGCGCACGGGACCGGTCGAATCCCACACGAAGTCGTTCGGATTGAGCGCGTGGGCCCGGATGTACTCCGCCTTCTGCCGCCGATCGTACGACAGGAGCGATTCGCTCGTCCCTTCCCAGAACAGTTCGCCGGTCGAGACGTAACCCTTGCAGCCGGAGCAGTACGCCTGGTCGCTGGAACAAAACGGGTCCTGCAAATGGGCGTAGACGGCCGCGTCGGGAAGGGCGGTCGCGTGCCCGCAGCGGGGGTGATGATAAATCCGCGGTGCTTTACCCGCCGCCTGGCCAATGGCCGCAGACGGCCCGGCTCGGCCATGCCCGGCCGTGAGCATTTGCGGCTGCCCCCGATGCTGCATTTCGTGAACGGCCCATTCGTAGACGGCCACTTGCTGCTGGCAGATGGGGCAGACCTTGAACATCAACGGATCTCCGCCAAAAGATTTGACGCGACGAGCGGTGCCACTTCCAGTGTTCGACAGCCAGTGCCCATTATTGGCCAAACGGCGGGGAATTGGAAGCAATTCGGTAGGACGGACTTTCCGGCCGACCCGCTAACGACGGCCCGTAATGGCAGTCGTACATGCTACCCCAGCACTTCCTTCATCACCTCGCCATGATCCAGAATCGGGCGGGGGCGGTTCTGAATGTCGTAAACAAAGCCTTCCGGGTTGATGCCGAGGGAGTGGTAGATCGTCGCCGCCAGGTCGGCCGGGCCGTAAGGGTGCGTCGTCGGCCGCGAGGCGATCCGGTCGGTCTCACCGATGACCTGGCCGGTTTTGATGCCGCCGCCAGTGAAGAAGATCGAGCCGCATTTCCCCCAGTGGTCGCGGCCGCCGTTGGCGTTGATCTTCGGCGTCCGGCCAAACTCGGTGAGGAATACGACCAGCGTCGTTTCGAGAAGCCCTCGGTCGCCCAGGTCGGTGATCAGTGCGGCGAACGCCTTGTCCATCCCCGCCAGGTGATACCCCCGGCGGCACATTTCCTGAATCGGCGGATGGTTCTGCACCGGGGCGTTGTGATTGTCCCACACGTTGCCGTAGTCGGGATCGTAGCCGTAATCGACCATCACGAACCGCGCGCCCGCTTCGACCAGCCGCCGCGACTGCAGGCAGCGGCCGCCAATTTTTGTCCGGCCATAGTTCTCCCGCACGCTCGCCGGCTCGTCATCGACCTCGAACGCCCGCCGCACGTCCGGCGTGGTGAGGAGGCGCACCGCATTGTGAAATTGCCCATCGGCCGCCCGCATCAGGTCGCTTTCTTCCAGCGTCTTGAGGGCCGTATCGAGCGATTGCCGCAGGTTCGCGCGCCCCTCGAAGCGGGCCAGCGGCACTTCCTTGCCAAGGGTCAGCGACTTGGGCTTGAGATCCTCTTCCATTTGGGCGGGTGGATCGTAGAGCTTCTCGCCAACCGCAAAATCAGGCTGCTCGGGCAAGCCGCCGAGGCAGTACGGCGCATACTGGCTCCCCATCCAGCCGCCGACGAACAGGTTGTGCGGCGGCGGGCCGGGACGCGTGATGCCGGGGACCGCGATGTACCCCGGCAATCCGTTCCGCGACCCCTGGAGGTGCCAGATGATCGAGCCGATGTTGGGCTCGGAAAAGAGCTGCGTCATGTTCACCTTCCGCCCCGACAGCGTGTAGACCTGGCTCAGCAGGTGGTCGTCGCTGTCGTGCGAAAAGCTGCGCACCAGGCACAGCTCGTGGGCGATCTTCGCCAGATTCGGAATCGTCTCGCAGAACCGCACGCCGGCCATGCTCGTGGCGATGTCCCCCAGAATGCCGCGGTATTCGACCGGCGCGTCGGGCTTGGGATCGAACGAGTCGATGTGCGTGACGCCGCCGGCCATCCACAGAAAGATGACGCTCTTGGCCTTGCCCTGATCAACCGCCGGTTTCTGCTCGGCTGCCGCCGCCTGGTCCAAAAACATGGCCGGCACGGCCGTAGCGGCAATGCTCAGCGACCCGACGCGCAGCACATCCCGGCGGCCGAGGAGGCCTGCCAATCCCAAAGCTGGCCCGCGGCTGTGGTTTCCATCGCTCGGCATAGGGACTCCAAGTTGCATCGGCGGCGGTTTATGCTCCCGAGCATTATCGGCAAGTAAGGCCTCCGACGCAAGATTTGAGCGCGGATTATCGCGGTGCGGCTGAGCGCAATCAATAAAAGGTGGGAAAATGGAACTGCGAAAGGCGCGCATATAGCGGCACGAAAATCCGCGTGATCCGCGGTGCCATCGCCGGCGGGATTTGATTGCGCTCCACCGCAGCGAAAATCGGCGGCTCCAAGGCTGGCACAATCGGCCGAGCATGGCAAGAATCAGGCGGCGAACGTATCCGTGCAAGCTCTGGAGACCTGCCATGCCAACCCTCTCTCGTCGCTCGCTTCTCTCCCGCGGTCTGGCCGCTGCCGGGGCGATGGGTCTTTCCGCGCTGACCTATCGCCGTGTACACGGCGCGAATGAACGGATCGGCGTCGGGTTCATCGGCTACGGGCTGATCGGCAAGCGGCATGTGGCCGATTTCCGCCGCGAGAAGGACGTCGATCTGGTCGCTTTGGCGGAAGTACACCGTGGCCGGCTGGAAGAAGGAACGGCGTCACTCGGCGGCGGCGCGACGAGCTACGGCGACTTTCGCAACCTGCTCGACGACAAGCGGGTGACTGCCGTCGTTGTCTCGACGCCCGACCATTGGCACGCGCTGATGACGATGCTCGCCTGTGCCGCCGGCAAGGACGTGTACGTCGAAAAGCCGCTGACCCTCTTTGTGCGCGAAGGGCGCTGGATGATCGACGTCGCCGCGCGGACGAAGCGTGTGGTGCAGGTCGGTACGCAGCAGCGGTCGGGAGTTCATTACCAGCGGGCGCGGGAGCTGATGCAAAGCGGCGAGCTCGGCAAGATTCATTCCGTGCGGATGCAGGCGGTGCGGAACATCGGCAGCGGCTTTGGCAATCCGCCTGACAGCCAGCCGCCGCCGGAGCTCGACTGGGACCTGTGGCTCGGCCCGGCACCGAAGCGGCCGTACAACCCGCTGCGGGCCATTTACCACTTCCGCTGGTTCTGGGATTATTCGGGCGGCCAGATGACGAACCTTGGCGCGCATCACCTCGACATCGTTGATTGGGTGCTCGGTCTCGATCAACTCAAATCGGTGTCGAGTACCGGCGGCCGCTATGTCAATCAGGACGGCGGCGAAACGCCCGACACACAGGAGGCCATTTTCGACTGCGGCACGTTCGCGGCCGCGTGGTCGCTGCGGGAGTGTTCGCGCGGCGGCGGCAACACCTCGGGGCTGGAATTCTTTGGAGCGAAGGGGAGCCTTGCTGTCTCGCGCACCGGCTTTCAGGTGACCGCCGATGCGGACGTTCCCCCCGAAAGTTTGATTCCCGGATTCGAAGGGCATCCGGTCGGCGGACCCAAGACGGCCCAGGCGAGCGGCCCGAAGAAGCTGCGGACTGAGCCGATTGACGACACGTCGGGCGACAGCGACCAACAGTTCCGCGGCCACGTGCGGAACTTTCTCGACTGCGTGAAATCGCGCCGGCAGCCGGTCTCCGCGCTGGAAAGCGCCCATCGCACGGCTACGACGTGCCATCTGGCCGGCCTGGCGATGCGCCTCTCGCGGCAGATCCGCTGGGATGCCGCGCAGGAGGCCATCCTTGGCGACGAAGAGGCCAACTCGCACCTCGTCCGCCCTTACCGCTCGCCGTGGGATCGGGAATTGATTGCGCTGGGAGTCAAGACGTAGCCGAACTCGCCGGAGTTCGGGGGCGTCGCCATTGCCTGCCGAACTCCCCTGAATTGTGGCGAATTCAGTTACGTCCGATCACGACGATGCACTCAGCATCTTCCCCACCGCCTCCAGCCCCGTCATTCCCTCGGCAATGCCAAGCTTCCGCGCTGCCGCACTGACACCCACGATGCGGGCGTCGTACAAGTCTTCGGGAACGCTCAGCGGTTTTTCAGGAGTGCCGCGGGCGATGGCAAAAGGCATGTTGAACGTATCGGCACTCCCAAGATCAAAAATGCCGCAGCCGACGACGCCGTGGGCCGTGTGGATGGCGCAGTACTGGCCGCCATTCCAGCGGTAGCTGGCGCCGATGGCCGGGCCGTGCGGCGTGTCGAGCTGCCGCTGCTGTGCGATGGGAAGATTGGTGTTCATGCTGCCGATTGTAGCTTGGCCCTTCCGGGCCGACCACGACGGCCCGGAAGGGGCCGTCCTGCTACTTCCCCTCCGCCGCCCACTGCATCATCAGGGTGATGTTCTTCTCAAGCTGCTCGTTCCGCCCTTTCTTGCCGGCAGTGCCCAGGTACTGGGCCATGTCGCTGTCGTACATCTTGGCCGGCTCTGGCTGGCGGCCGTGATCGTTGGTTTCTTCGATCCAGCGGTCGAGGCGCTTCCGCATGTCGGCCAGCGCCGAAGCATGCGCTGGGTCATTCGCCAGATTGTTCATCTCCCACCTGTCGGCATTCAGGTCGTACAGTTCCTCCGCCGGCCGCGTCGGCGAAAAGAGGAGCCGCTCCTGGAGCTCGCTCAGCTTGCCGTCGGCCCGCGCCTGCCGCAGCGCGATCAGGCACGGCTTGTGGTCCTTGTAGTTGTTGGGCTGCAAATGGGGCCGCTGCGGATAATAGTTGCGGATGTACTTGTACCGCTCCGAGCGAGCGCTGCGAATCCGTTCGACCGTCTCGTCGGCCCGGTCGCGGGCGGCGAAGACGACTTCCCGCGGCCGATAGTTTTTGGCCAGGATGTTTCGCCCCTGTATCGAGGGGGGAACCTCGATGCGGGCCAGCGCCAGCGACGCCGCAGCCATGTCGATGTGCTCAACAGGATCGTCGCGGACCTTGCCGGCCTCGATGCCGGGCCCGCGGACGATGAACGGAATGTGCGTCCCCTCGTCGTACAAGAACTGCTTGCCACGGGCCGTGCTGATGCCGTGGTCGGTGATGAAGAAAATCACGGTCGAGTCGAGCAGCTTCTCGTCGTTCAACCGCTGGATGATTTCGCCCACCTGCACGTCGGTGTACCGCACGGCGTCGAGCGCCTTGGCCCAATCGTCGCGCAGCCCCGGCACGTCGGGATAATACGGCGGCAGTTTCACGTCCGCAGGATCAGTCACGCTCGGCAAGAGTTGCGCCGCCCGCTGGCGCCAGTTGGCCCCGTCGCGATACTTGCCGCCGACGAGCTGAATTTGGGCGAAGAACGGCTGCCCCTCTTTGCGCCCCGACCAGTCGTTGCCGTCGTAAATCTTCGGATCCCACTCGAAGTTGTAATCGGTCTTGCCGATCTGGTTGCCGCGCGGCTGCCATGCGCCGTTGGTCGTGTAATACCCCGCCCGCTGAAACAGCACCGGCAGCGGCTCGACGCCGGCCGGCAGGTGAATCTTCCGCGTCCCCCGGCCGCTGCGGTGGTGATGCGCCCCGATGCTCGTCTGGTACATGCCGGTGATCAGTGCCGAGCGGCAGGTCGAGCAGATTGGTGCCGTAACGAACGCCCGGCTGAGTTGCGTCCCCTCCGCCGCCAGCCGATCGACATTCGGCGTTTTTATCGTCGTCTCGCCATAGCACCCAAACTGCGGCGACATATCCTCCACAACGATCCACACGATATTCGGCCGCTCGGCGGCAAAAACATTCAGGGACACAACCGACATGAACACCGCGGCAATGAAAAACCGTCGGAACATCGCATTTCCTCGCTAGCGAGACGCCTCGCCGCCCCGCTCACACGAAACCGATCCGCCAGACGTACAGCGGACCCATTGTGACCACCTCCGGGCTGCGGGTCAAACAGTCAAGCGGAGCCTGCTTCACCGGTACGAACATCGGCCCGCGGCGTTGCGAGCTCCGCCGCGGCCACTTAGCTGCCGCTGCCCGCGGTGGCAGGAACCGCCGTGTTCAGCTCACGCTGCAGGACGTTGATCATCTCGGGGTCGAGCAATTTGTTTTGCAGCATTCTGCGGGCGTCGCCGAACAGCTTATCGATCCGCTTTTGGGTGAGCGGATCGTTCGACGTGACTAATTGCTGCTGAGCGTTCAGATCGGCGACCAGATCCTCCCGCGTCTCGAGGGTGCGAAACCGCTCGAGCAGCTCGCGGGCCTGGCTGTGCTCCCCTTTCTTGAGCAGGCCGCGGAACTGGTTCACCAGAATTTCGCGCTGGCCGACGAGATCGACCGTTCTCCCTTGCAAGGCGATCACAAAGCCTTCCGCCTGCAGCCGCGCATCGTCCTCGACCGTTTTGGCCAGGAGCTCCCGCTCAAAGCCGGGAGAGAGCGGCAAGCGGGCCAGGAGTTGCCCGCCGTTGCGGACGTACAGCATGCGGAAGTTGACGTCGGCTCGCTCGATCTCCACGGCTCCTTGCCAATCGGTCGTGCCCAGCAGGTACGTCTCGTCGTCCCCCTGCCCTTTGACGAAGACTTCGTACCCGGACAAACGGCGCTCGGGATCCTTGCGAGCCGCGAGGATAATTCGCGTCGAGCCGTAGCGCGGTTTGGTCAGATAGGCCAGCCGCTCCAGGCGGGCACTGCCGCGCGTCGGAATCGGGGCGCGAAAACCCGAGTGCAGAGTGGAACGAAGGAGCGAATCGGTCCGGTCCTCGACGGTGAGCAGAGTCCAGTCGAGAGGTTGAATGCCGTTCCTGGTTGGTTGGCCGCTTTTGTCGTTGCGGCGGAGGACGGGCTTGAGGACGTGGCCGGGCTGAATCAAGGCGGGGGAAGCGGGATCGATCAAGAGGCCGCCGGCCCGGACCCGCAAGCGGACGCTTTTGTCTTCCACCGATTCGACCTTGGCCACCGGCGTGAAGCTGTCGAGGATGGCGTCCCAGGCGGCCAGGCCGATGGCTTCCCGCTGGCCTACCCGCCGCTCGATGACCGGGCCGGCCACGCGCGTCCTGCCATCCACTTCGCGCACGGCGACACGATAGTCCCCACGCTCGAAAGCAACCACCGCCAGAAACAGCTTGTCGTTTTCCAGAGCCTGGGGCTGAGCGGCATGGATCTCCTCGGGAGTTACTTCCGCCAGCCGCTCCAGCAGTTCGGCGGCAATTGCCGGCGGGGCCTGGGCGGCGGTCATGGCCCAAGCGCCGCCGAACACCACCTCGGCCCGGCCGGTGAGCAGGTCGTCGAGCCGCTGCATAAATTCCCCGCTGAGCTCTGGCCGATTCTCGAACACCAGCCACACCTGAACCTGGTAAGGGGAAAACTCCCAGGCGGCTTGACCCCATGCGGTGTTGGCTGTCAGCAGCAGAGCGCACGCCAGCAGTCGGGGTATCCACCAGCAGCGTGCGGGTGTGCGCGGGTGTGAAGGTGTGCGAGTGACGGAGTGCAGGCGACACCCGCGCACCCTCGCACCCTCATACCCCGACACCTCGAATTCATTACCGCAAACGTCGCGCATCATTTCGCCTCCAGCCGCGGCGCTACCCGCCACTGGTCCACGGTCTCGTACAGCGATGCCTGCCCATCCTTGATCCCCTGCACGCTCCGCCGCCAGGCGTAGTAGTCGAACGTCTGCCACAGCGGAATCACCGCCACGTCCTCGTGCAACTGACGGTGCAAATCGCGGAGCGCCTGGCGGGCCTCGACCCAGTCGCGGGCCGACTCGACGCGCCGCAGCATTAAGCTGACGTACGTATTGTCCGCGGGAGCCAAGCCCCCTGGTGCGAGCAGCCGCCCTGCATCCACGACCGGCTCCCACGTCGCGCCGTGCGTGTACACCAGATCGCACTCGTCTTTGAGATCGGCGACGACTCCCGGCGGAAACTCGATCGGCTTGACCTCGATGCCGATGACCTTCCACTGCCGCACCATGGCGCGGCACGCAATCCGGCTGATCTCGTCGGCCGGGTGACCGAGGATGAGCGGGGTAAACTTGGGCGCCTGCTTTTGCTGCGCTTCGTATTGGCTTTTGAGCTCGTTGCCGGCAACGGTTTTGAGAACATACGCCAGCCAGGGATTGAACGGGCGCGGCTCGATCCCGTTGTCGTAGCCGTAGGCGGAAGCGTCTGAGGCATTGATCGGCGCCGGAAACGGCGCACTGATCTCGCGGTAGCCCGGCGGGGGCTTCGCATCGGCGGGGAGCTTCAGCAGGCTGGTTTCCAGGATCGCCTTGCGGTTGATGGCGTAGACCAGCGCGCGGCGAAAGGTTCGATTGGCCAGGTAAGGATGGCGGCGGGAGATGGTGAGAAAATGAACCGTCGGCAACGAATAGCGGCCGATGGCGATCTCTTTGTCGCGCTCCAACTCCGGCACGTCCCCCGGAAAGACCTGATCGAGCACGTCCACCTCGGCCCGCTGCAGGGCGAGCAGGCCCCGTTTGGAGTCATCGTAGTAGCGCTCCATGATTTCGGCCGGCTGCGCCTGGGTGAACATGGCGTAGCGGTCGTTGCGCGTGAACCTAGCGAGCTTGTCGGTCTTGCTGAGCACGAAGTACGGTCCGCTCCCTTCCACGCCAGGCGCACCCAGGTTGTCGGTCGGGTCGTAGCTCGTTTGCAAAAAGGCCTGCGGCAGCACGTGCGGGACTTTGAGCCGCGCATCGACGCGGCCGACGCGGCGCACCTCCACCTGCCCCAGCAGCCGCGCCCATTGCGGCTGAAACTGCGAGCTGGCCGGATCGGCCAGCTCCAGCAGATGCTGGGCAACATCGAAGCCCGTGTAGTCAACAGGCGCGCCAGAATCGGCCGCGGCCTTGAGCTGGAAGGTCAGCTCCAGCCGGTCGTCGCTCTGCTCGAAGGTGCCCAGGGCGCTCTTGTAGTTTCCCCCTTCCGGCCCCATGCCCGCGAATTCCATCAGCCGCCGCTCGAGCAGCAGGCCGGTGCGCCGCGCGGCGGGGTCAGCAAGGTTCCGCGGGTCGTGCGTGAGTGCCGGCTGGGCAACTCCCACGATCACCAGCGGGTAGCGGCGAGCAATTTCCGCCGCCAGCGCTGCGCCCCCTTCCACGTCGGGCCAGACGTTGATCATCGCCGCACACGCATCGTAGGCTTCGACGAAGCGGTCGGCCGCCAGATGCTGCACTGCTTGATTGCGATGTCCCGCTGCGATTTCAGACAATCGCAGCCGCCACGTGCGGACGAAGGCTGTGCCAATGCCGTACCTGGACTCCAGCCGTTTGAGCAGCGTTTTCGCCGAGCGGAAGTCGTCTTGCTTGACGTAACCGTCGATGATGCGATCGGCAATTTGCCCGATCTCATCGAGAATCGGGGGCGCGTTCTCCCCCCCCTTGAACGCGTTGTTCTTCTGATACAGCACTTCGGCAATCGCCAGCGCTTCGTGATATTCGTCGCGCGTCCGGGCGTCGGCGACGCATTGATAGAGGTAGTCTTGATGCGACGCCGAGAGCCCGCTGGTGTTTGGATAGTACTCGAGCAGGAAGCGGAAGTAATCGAAGGCTTCATCAAGCTTCCCGGCGGCGACGAGCTGGTTTGCTTCGGACAGGACAATTTGCTCGAACAGGTCGATACGCTCGATGTCAAACCAGCGGATCTCGAACTTTTCATCCCCTCCGGTCAGCATTTCGACCACGAGCTTGTCGCTCGGCTTGGGCATCTCGGGAAGCGGCCGCGGAATCAGCGCAACTTGGCGCACTTCGCCCCCCGCTGCCTTGGTCGTCGTAATCACGTCGTAGGGTCTACGCGCGAACAGCTCCGCATAGGTCATCGGACCGGCCGGCGCTGCCGGAGCGGCTGGCGGCATTGGGGTCGCCGGCTCCTGGGCCGACGCAGGCAGCGCCAGGCAAATCGCCACCGCAGCGAGCAGCGAAGTGCCGGCGGCGCACCGCACAGCGCGGGAGTCAAACAAGCGGAAGGTCTTGGATTTGGTGAACATGGTTATTTCGGGAGAGGCAGCGTATGAAGCGTTCCGTCGGCCCCGGCGACAACCATCTGTTCCCCGATAACAGCCGCCGCCGAGCCGGCATGTTCGCCAATCGTGGCCGCGGCCAACTCCTGGCCGCTATCGGCTGACAGGCGGCTCACGGTCCCGTCCTGGAAAATGACGATCCAGTCGGCATCGACCTTCAGCGGCGCACGAGCCGGCAGC
>DATKDU010000225.1:0-6335 GCA_035512595.1 Pirellulaceae bacterium | reverse complement strand
CGTTGTGCTGAAGTATCGCGTGCCGTTTCGCGATCCCGAGAGGCGGTGGCTGGCTGCCGTGCAAGATGCGCAGCGGGCGATGAGCCTCGTCCGCTCGCGGGCAGACGAGTGGCGCATCGACCCCAGCCGCATCGGCATTCTGGGCTTCTCCGCCGGCGGAGAAGTGGCCGGGCTCGTTTCGATTTTCGGCGACGATCGCCAGTACGCATCGGTCGATGAGGCGGATCAGTCGCCGATGCGGCCCGATTTTGCCGTGCTCGTCTATCCGGGCAATCTGGTGGACAAGACCACGTCGCGGCTGCACGACCACGTGAAGATCACCAAGGACTGCCCGCCGATGTTCTTCGTCCATGCCTACGACGACGGAGTGACGGCTCTGAATTCATTGCTGGTGGCGGCGGAGCTAAAGAAGGTGGGTGTTCCCGCCGAGCTGCACCTCTACGCGACCGGAGGGCACGGCTACGGCCTGCGTCCAGTCGCGGAACATCCGGTCACGCAGTGGCCAAAGCCCTGCGCAGTGTGGCTGAAAACGATGGGCTTTCTCCCGTAGTTATTCGGGCCCGGCGGCGCGCACTTCCGCTGTCGCCTGATCGGCGTATTCCGCAAAATGTTCGCGAAAGAGCGTCGCCAGCTTGGACGCAGTGGCCTCGTATTCGGCCGGGTCGGACCACGTGTTTCGCGGCAGCAGGATCTCGTCGGGCACGCGCTGGCAAGCGGTCGGCACCGTTAGTCCGAACCGCGGCTCAACCACAGTCGGCGCTTTGGCCAGCGAGCCGTCATGAATGGCGTCGATGATCGCCCGCGTGTGCCTCAGGCAGATGCGACTTCCCGTGCCGTACGGCCCGCCGGTCCAGCCCGTGTTCACCAGCCAGGCATCGGCCGCATGCGCCTGCATCTTGGCCGCCAACAGCTCGGCATATTTCAGCGGATGCCAGACCAGGAATGCCGCCCCATAGCAGGCGCTGAACGTCGCCTCCGGTTCTTTCACGCCGACCTCAGTGCCGGCAACTTTGGCCGTGTAACCGCTGATGAAGTGGTACATGAGCTGCGCCGGCGAAAGCTTGCTGACCGGCGGCAGGACGCCGAACGCATCGCACGTCAGCAGGATGATGTTCTTCGGATGCCCGCCGAGGCAGGGAATCTTGGCGTTGGGAATGTATTCGATCGGATAGCTAGCCCGCGTGTTCTCCGTCAGCCGCGCGTCCGAGAAATCGACGATGCGGGTGTCCGGATCGAGGACGACGTTCTCCAGCACGGTGCCGAACTGGATCGCGCCAAAGATCTCCGGCTCGCGGTCGCGCGACAGATGGATGCACTTGGCATAGCAACCCCCTTCGATGTTGAAAATGCCGCGGTCGGTCCAGCAGTGCTCGTCGTCGCCGATCAGTTTGCGGCGCGGATCGGCGGAGAGCGTCGTCTTGCCGGTGCCGGAGAGGCCGAAGAACAGGGTCGCGTCGCCGGCGGCCCCTTCATTGGCCGAGCAGTGCATCGACAAGACGCCGCGCTTGGGCATCAAGTAATGCATGATCGTGAACACCCCCTTCTTCATCTCGCCGGCATATTCCGAGCCGAGGATCACCATCTCCTGCGACTCAAAGCTGAGGCAGATGCTCGTGTCGCTGCTGATGCCATCGACGGCATCGTCCGCCGGGAAGGGACCAGCGTTGAAGATCACCCAGTCGGGTTTGCCGAACTGGGCCAACTCCGCTTCGGTTGGATGGATGAGCATGTTCCGCATGAACAGAGCGTGGTACGGCCGAGAGCAGATAATGCGGACCTTGATGCGGTGCTCTTGGTCCCAGCCAGCATAGCCGTCGATGACGTACATCCGCTCGCATTTGCTCAAGTAGTCGGTCGCCCGCTTGCGGTTGATGCGGTACGACTGCGGCGGCAGCTTGATGTTGACGTTCCCCCACCAAACGTCGCCGCTGACGCTCGGCTCATCGACGATCCGCTTGTCCTTGGGGCTGCGGCCGGTCTTGGCCTTGGAGTGAGCGACGATCGCCCCGCTGGAGGCAATCATCCCGTCGTCGAACTGCACCGCGTGCTCGTACATCAATGCCCGCGACGGATTTCGCAGGACCCCCTTGGGAAAGATGCCGTACTCCAGCAGATCGATGCGATGGGATGACATGCGCGGCGGGATGATGACGGGAAGGGCGGACGTAACGACGCTCCACGAAGCGACCGGCAGGGTCATGGCAGCCTCCATGCGGACAGGGACTCATTGCCGGCGGCAATTCAGCCCGCCAGCAGCCTGAACGATACCCGCAGCCCTAGAAAGCGGCCAATACGATTTATTGTAGGGCACTCGCTCCGCGAGTGCCCAAGAGGGCATGGACGGGCGCAAAAGACGAGCGGCACGCATCCGCAATGAATTTGCGTGAATCGAAGACGTGTGAGCACTCGCGGAGCGAGTGCTCTACGGGCGAGTTCGGCTACAGCCCGGCAATACCGGTGATCTTGACCTTGGTGTATTTCTGGCGGTGGCCCGTGCGGCGGCGGTAATTCTTGCGGCGGCGGAACTTCTGGATGTAGAGCTTCTCCCCTTTGAGCTCCGATTGCTGCACTTCCGCCGTGACGCTCGCCCCGGCGACCGTCGGCTTGCCGATTTTCACGCTGCCGTTGCCGGAGAGACACAGGATCTGGTCGAACGTGATCGAGTCGCCGTCCTTCGCATCGTCGCGGAAGTCGATCTGCACGATCTGACCCTCTTCGACCTTATACTGGCGACCGTCGGCAGCGATAACCGCGTACATTGCTGGCTCCTGGGGAAACCTAGAGTTTATCGGCCCGTTTGGAACGTGTAAAGCCGCGGACTCACAAGCTCGACGCGCAAGCGAGGATCGCTCGCCACTTGCCAAAAGGGCCTTTCCTTCGCTTGCGCATCAGGCTTGTGGAGTGCGCGCTTACCCCGCGCTAACGTCCGACGTGACAACCGGTTAGCGCTACCGGAACAACTCCAGTCCCAGCACCACCAGCCCTAGTGCGATGCAATACCACCCAAACAGGTGGATCCGCCCCTTGGCCAGCCAGTGATTGAGCCACCACAGGGCTGCCAAACCAACCACGAACGACACGCCGGCCCCCATCGCCAGTTGCCACGGCGGCGTGGAAATCGTTGGGCTTTTTAAGAGGAGCAGTCCCCCGAGCACTCCGGCTCCGGACAGTGCCGGGATCGCCAGCAGAAATGAAAAGGTCGCCGACTGCGGCCGAGCCAGACCCAGCCCCAGCCCGGCGGCAATCGTCGTGCCGCTGCGAGACAGGCCCGGCAGCAGGGCCAATGACTGCGCAATGCCGATCCAAATGGCACTCGACCAGGGCATCTTGGCGTAGGTCATTTCCCCCGGATTCATGCGGCCCACCGCCAGTAAAATCAATCCGGTAACTGACAAACAGACTGCCGCCAGCAGCGTGCTGTTGAGGATCGCTTCCCCCCACTCGGTCATCTTCATCGGCAGGCCGATCACGACGGCCGGCAGCGTCCCCACGACGATCAGGCCGATGGTCCGCCAATCGTGCATCACCAGGCCGACAATCTGCCGCCGGTAATAGACGACGATCGACAGCAGCGTCCCCACGTGCAGGACAATCGTCAGGTCGGGCGTTTCCGCGGGTGTCTTTCCCCCCTGCATCCACGTCGCCAAGAGCAGCAAGTGGCCAGAGGAACTGATCGGCAGGAACTCGGTGATCCCTTGCACCACCGCCAGCACGAACACCTGCCAGGCCGAATCCATGGGAATTTGGGAAAATGGAGTGCGATTTGCAGTAAAATGGCCCGCCGCGGGGGCCGGCAAGTCTACCCTAACAGGCCGCAGCCGCGCAGGTTAGGGGCGATCGATCGTCGGGGACTGGAAGTCAGCACCCACGGGGTCCCCTTTTGCCGCCTGCCCCTCTGCGGCATAATCGATCCTTCGCGGATCAGGCGTCCGGACCGCCTGAATGGAGGGAAGTTCATCACCGAACCGATCGGGGAGGAGAGCGCATGTATAAGAACCTAAGTCCTTTCACACTAGGGATTTCTGGAAGACAGGGCGAGCTGCTTGAGATCACCATGACCTATCGCTTCAAGGGCATGGACATCGACATCAAGGAGGCGGTCAAGCGGGCGGATATCAGCGGCATTGAGGCCGCCACCCGGTACATTCTTAGCGCACCGATCAAGCTCGGTGGATTCGAGCTTCCGGTCCGCTGGGCCGGCTCGGATGCCGACTTCAAGGCCGATCTGGCCGAGCTTCCCAAGATGCTCAACGTGGCGACCGCATTAGGGGCCAATCGCTGCTACACGACCGTCCTGCCGACCAGCGACGAGCTCCCTTTCCACGATAATTTCAAGTTCATGGTCGAACGCCTCCGCGAGTTGGCTGGCGCCCTGGCCGAGCGGGGAGTTATGCTGGGGCTCGATTTCTATGCCGCCGAGGAGCGCCGCAACAACGGCGGTTATCAGTTCATCTGCCAGGCCGATCCGCTGCTGATGTTAATCCAGTCGATCGGCGCCGACAACGTCGGCCTGATCCTCGACGTCTGGAACTGGCACGTCGGCGGCGGCACGGTGGACAAGCTGCGGGCGCTGCGCGGCGAGCAGATTGTCGGCGTGCGGCTATCGGACCTGCCGAGTGACGTGGAAATCTCCGCGGCGAAGGAAGAGCAGCGCCTGATTCCCGGTGACGGCGGCCAGATCGATTGCGCCGCCTACCTGAGCTTGCTCGAAGAGATGGCTTACGAAGGGCCGGTCTCGGTTGCCGCCCATCCGACGCCGTACAAGGATCTGAAGCGCGAGGAACTGATCAAGAAGGCGGCTGCCGCGCTCGACACGCTCTGGACAGCAGCGGGAATTGACGGCACGCCCAAGGCGGTTGGGACGCCATAGCGTAGGGCACGCGCTCCGCGAGTGCCCAATTTCGCGAATGTGGCCGTATCAAGGGGTCGGGAGCTCCCGACCCCTTCCGCAGGTGCGCGCTGCTGGAATCCGTGCCATGCGGAGAGTAAACTACCGGCGTCCTTTCAGGTGCCGATCCCTCTCCCTTTTCTGCCGAGATTACTATGAGCCGCCAGTCTGTTTCGCGTCGTCGCTTTTTGAAGTCGGCCTCTGCTATCGCCGGAGTTGCTGCCACGACTCCCTATTTCTTCTGGCAGTCGCCGGTCAGCGGCCAGGATGCGGCCACGAAGAGCAAAAACGACCGGCGGATCCTGGGCTGCATCGGCACCGGCGATCGCTGGGATGCCGTCGGACCGCAAGCGATGAACTTTGCCGATTGCGTGGCGGTCTGCGACGTCGATGCCGAACATGCCGCCAAGGGGAAGGAAACTGGTCTCAAGCGGCAGAGCCAGCCGGGACGCGAGCGAGAAGTGGAGGTCTTTGAAGATTATCGCAAGCTGCTCGATCGGAAAGACATCGATGTCGTGACAATCGTCACGCCGGATCACTGGCACACGAAGATTGCCATCGACGCCATGCGGGCGGGCAAGGACGTCTACTGCGAGAAGCCGCTGACGCTGACCATCGACGAAGGGAAGCAAATCCTCAAAGTCCTCAAGGAGACCGGCCGCGTTTTCCAGGTTGGCACGCAACAGCGGAGCGAGATGAGCGCCCGCGTCAACAAGAAAGAGGGGCAAGAGAAGGAGCAGCGCGTCCAGCAGCAGTTCCTGCACGCCATCGCGCTGGCGCAGCTCGGCCGCCTGGGCGAGATCAAAACGGTCCGCTGCGTGATCGGCGGCGCACCCGGCAGCGGCGAGATTCCCAAGGCCCCAGTCCCCAGCCAGCTCAACTGGGACATGTGGCTCGGGCAGGCCCCTCTCGTCGATTACGTCGAAGGGGAGTTCGGCAACAACAAACGCTACCGCGAGTCGCGGACGCACTACGAGTTTCGCTGGTGGTACGAATACTCCGGCGGCAAGATGACCGACTGGGGGGCCCATCACATCGACATCGCCCAGTGGGCCATCGGCATGGACAAGAGCGGCCCGACGAGCATCGGCGGCACTGCCGAGCACCCAGTGCCGTATCAGGACGGCTGGCCGACGGTGACGAATCGCTACAACGCGGCGACGAAGTTCCACATCGAGGCTGCATTTCCCAATGGCGTCGCCCTGCACGTTCTCAGCGACGGCGAGAACGGCATCACGATCGAGGGGACCGAGGGGACGATCTTCGTCAGCCGCGGCGACCTGCGAGACGAGAAGGGGACGGCCGTGGCCGAGATGATGAAGGACAATCCGCTGCCGGAAGGAACGATCGCCAAGCTCTACAAGGGGAAGAAGCCCGGCAATCACATGGCCAATTTCTTCGACTGCATTGCCGACCGGACGCAGCCGATCAGCGACGTCGATACGCA
>DATKDU010000224.1:0-16252 GCA_035512595.1 Pirellulaceae bacterium | reverse complement strand
CCTCCAGGTCCGAGCCGCCACACTGAGTGATGACGACCGCCTGTCGAAACACATTCACAGGCGCCCCGGCAACCCCTTCACACGTCGCCCCAAACCACCCAATTCAACTGGCGAATCCTGCAAAAGCTGAAATGCACCCGCCCCCGGCCGGCCCAAACCAGGGGACTTTCGGCGGCGTTTTTCGGCAGCAGACAGGAAGATGAAGGACAGGAAGATGGGGCACGCCTTGTGATAGATTTCACAAGCGAAAAAGTTGTCGATTTTCCTCCAACGGCTGATTGACCTGCAGGGTGCCAGGCACCTACCTTAAAGAGTTGCCGCGTGGTCCTGGCGAGCGTTCGCGTCGCCGCGGCACGAACGGAAGAGAGCCGCATTGAGATTTCTGTCGGTTCCCGAAAAGGCGGAGGGGTCGATCATGCTGGTGCGTGAGATTTTGGAAGGGAAGGGGCGCGGCGTACACACGTGCAGCCCGCAAGATACGCTGGCGGACGTGGTGGACCTGCTGGTCGGTTACAACTGCGGATCGCTCGTGGTGTGCGAGCGAGACGAGATGGTGGGGATCATCACCGAGCGGGACATCCTGCGAGCCAGTGCCGCCACCCGCGGGACGCTGGAGCCGCTGCGGGTCGCGGAGCGGATGACGCGCTGCCCGGTGACGGCAACGCCGGATGACGACGTGGCCGACGCGATGGGGGCGATGACCGAGCACCGCATCCGCCACCTGCCGGTGGTGGAAGGGGGGAAGCTCGCCGGCATCATCTCGATCGGCGACTTGGTGAAAGCCCAGCACGACGAGCTGTGCCGGGAGAATCACTATCTCAAGAGTTATATCTTGGGGTAGGGCGATAAATCCGCAGATTGCGCAGACGATGCAGGTTCTTTTGCGTCCGCGGTGTTGGACTTTTGGGACTTTCAATGACTTTGCGCGACCATGCTCCACAAGTTGCTCGAATGGATTACGGGAAAGGACGATGTGGAGCGAGTGGCCTGCCTGGGGGATGCACGCCGTCTGGATGCCTATCTCAAGGCGCGTCCACTCTATATTCCGCAGCGGCCACATCGCTTGCTCGATGCGTCGAAATTGACGACAGCGGAGTTGCTGGAGCAGCGGCAAAAGGACGCCGAGGATTTGGCCCGCGACCAGTTTGAACCCTGGATCCTGGTCGTCAACGGCAAAAGACGGCTTCCCGCTTTCTCCAGCGAAAAAAAGATGGCCGCCTTCGCCGCCAAGATTTCCCAGGAGATGAACGTCATCTTCAGCCTGGGATGTATCCTAGCCCCGCTGGGTGAAGTCACCAGGCAAGCAGACATCGACTTGGTGGATTTGAACTTGTACAGCGCCGAGAGTTGGGAGATCGGCGTAAAGCAACCGCAGGCTGCGTGAACGGTCATCTGCGAAATCTGCGGATCGTCCGTCCTCGCCAGCCCGCCGATTACTTGGAAATCGCCAAACCCCGCAGCTCCCGCGGCAATGGAAAGTGAACGTTCTCTTCGCGGATCGTGCGCGGCTCGACCTGGGCCTCAAAGCGCTGCCGCAGGTATTCGACGCACTCCTGCACGACCGATTCCGGCGCGCTGGCGCCGGCGGTGATGACGACCGTCTCCGTCCCGGTGAACCAGGCCGGGTCGATGTCCTTAGCCCCGTCGATCAGGTAGGCCGGGACCCCCCGCTCCTTGGCCAATTCCTTGAGCCGCTGCGAGTTGGAGCTGTTCTGACTGCCGAGAACCAGAACCAGGTTGGACTCCGCAGCGAGCAGGTGAACCGCCTCCTGGCGGTTCTGCGTGGCGTAGCAGATGTCCTCCTTCGGCGGGCCGACGATCTGCGGAAAGCGTGCCTTAAGCCGGTCGATGATTCGGTTAGCGTCATCGACCGAAAGGGTCGTCTGCGTCAGGTACGCGAGCCTCGTGCCGGGAGGAAATTCCAGCCGGTCGGCATGCTCCACGGATTCAACCAGCACGATCGCCTGCGGCGCCTCTCCCATCGTGCCGATCACCTCGTCGTGCCCTTCGTGGCCGATGAGCAGGATGGTGTAGCCGTCGCGGGCAAAGCGCACCGCTTCCAGATGCACTTTGGTCACCAGCGGACAGGTGGCGTCGATGGCCCGCAGCTTGCGCTCGCGGGCGATGCGGCGAACCTCCGGCGAGACACCGTGGGCGGAGAAGAGGAGCGTCGCCCCCACGGGAACGTCAGCCAGGTCCTCGACAAACACGGCCCCCTTCTCGCAGAACGTATCGACGACGTATTTGTTATGGACGATCTCGTGATAGACGTAGACCGGCGTGCCATAGGCCGCGAGAACCAGGTCGAGGCTCTCGATCGCCATGTTGACGCCGGCACAAAAGCCGCGCGGCGCGGCCAGGAGGATTTTCATCAGGGTCAGGTTCAGGGTTCAGGGTTCAGGGTTCAGCAGCCAGCAGCCAAATCAATCATGGCGCGCGGCGAGAGGGGATACAAGTCGCGGGAACTAAGCGGTTTGGAACCGCAAACGAGTCAAAAATTGCTCAAAAGCCCGTTGCACCAGTCGTTTGTCAACTTGCCCCGTTTTCCCCCGGTGGGGTATCCTGCTTAAAGGGCGGCCAGACCTGACCGCCCGCTTGCGACTCGCAGGGTCGATTCCATGTCCACCGTCATCGTACGCCTTTTGTTCGTGTTGCTTCTCCTCGCGGCATTGGCAGCCCCTGCCTGGTGCCAGAACCAGCCGGCAACTCCGCCCCCGGATGAGCAGGATCGCATTGCGCGGCTGATCGACCAGCTCGGTGCCGCGGACTTCTCGGTGCGTGAAAAGGCGCAAACGGAACTGGGGGACTTTGGCCTGGCGGCATTCGACGCCTTGAACGATGCCCAGCATCACGAAGACATCGAGATCGCGCTAAGGGCCCGCTTTCTAGTCCGTTCGATGCAGGTCAAGTGGCACGACGAAACCGATTCACCGCACGTCATTCAGATCCTCCGTGGCTATGGCGACCTGAGCGAGCTGGACCGCAAGAGCCGCATCGACCTGTTGCGCACGCTCCCCAATCGCGAGGGGGTGTACGCCTTGTGCCGGCTGGCGCGTTACGAGGGGAGCGACGAGCTTTCCAAGCAGGCGGCACTCAACGTGATGAGTCAGCCGGCGATCGAAGATGGCGAGGCGCGCGCCGCCGCGGCCAAGCGGATTGCCGCCATTGCCGGCACCGGCAAGCGATCGGCGGCTGCGTGGCTGCGGACGTTCGCCAAGACGCTGGCCGATCCCGAATCGGCATTGGCGGAGTGGGATGCCCACGCCAAGGCGGAGCACGACGTGCTCACGCAGTTCCCCGAGCGGACGAGCCGCGAGATCGTGCGCGACCTGTATCGCTATCAAGTGGCCCTGCTCCAGCAATCGCAGCATCCCCAGCGGGCGGTGGAGGTGATCCGCCAGTCGCTGGTGCTGATGGAAGGGACGCAGGAGCAACTGGCGGAGATCGTGGACTGGCTGATCCACCGGGAGGTGTGGAGCGTCGTGGAGGAGGTCGCCGCGCGGTTCCCGCAGGGGTTTGCCGAAAGTCCGAAGCTGCAATACCTGCGGGCGGAAGCGTTCCTGAAGCAGAAGAAAACTGAGCGGGCCGAGGAGCTGGCCCAGCAGGCCCTGGAGGCGAGTGCCGACAAGCTGGAGGATCATCGCCTGGCGGCGCTCGAGCTGCAGAAGCGGGGGATGTTCGACTGGGCCCAGCGCGAATTCCTGGCGATCATCAGCCGGGCTGCTGCCGGTTCGGACGAGGATCTGCGGGCCCGCGCCGCGCTGGCGGAAATGCTGCACGACATCGGCAAGGAGCTGGCGGCGGCGGAGGCCTTGCAGGGCTTCGTGGATGCGATCGACAAGGACATGGCCGCTCGCGACCGGGCGGCCCAGTTTCGCAATCTGGAAGGAGTGCGCTCGCGGCTGCACTACTTCTATGCCCTCGACCTGCTGGAGAAGGGGGACGTCCAGAAGGCGAGCGAGCAGCTCGACCGCGGGGTGCAGTCGGATCCCACCGATGCCGACGTGCTGATCGCCTTGTATCGCCTCCCCAATCAAAACGAGGAGCGCCGCAAGCAGACCCTCAACTACATCACCAAGGCGACCGAGCAGTTCCGCGAAGAAATCAACGCCTACAAGGTGCGTCTGGACCAGCAGACGGAAGAATCGCTCCGCTCGGCCTATGCCGGGATGGTGGCCAACCACTGCAACCAGCTCGCCTGGCTCGTCAGCAACACGACCGGCGATTACGACGAGGCCCTCCAGTGCAGCCTCAAGTCCAACGAGTTGATGCCCAAGTATGCCGCGTATCTGGACACCCTCGGCCGCTGCTATTTCGCCAAGGAGGATTTCGACAACGCCGTCAAGTATCAATTGCTCGCGCTCCAGGAAGAGCCGCACTCGGGCCAGATGCAGCGGCAATTGGCACTGTTCGTGAAAGAGCGCGACGCAAAGAAAGAGAAATGACCAATGACCAAGTCCCAATGACCAAGACGGAAAGAGGTTGCACTGGTCATTGGGACCTGGTCATTGGTCATTCGACGTTCCCATGTCGATGACCCAAATCCAACATCGCTGCGACGCCCCCAGCGCTCTTCCCACGGAGCGGCGTTCGTCCTTGTGGCTCTTTCACAGCATCTGGCTCGTGCTGCCGGCGCTCGCCCTCGGCCTGTCGCTGGTGCTGACGATTCGCGATGCGCGGGAAGTGCTTGTGCCGGTGATCAATCAGCCGCTGCCGGAGCTCTGCTCGTTTCGTCGGATGACGGGCCTCGAATGTGCCGGTTGCGGGCTGACGCGCTCGTTCATCTCCATCGGCCACGGCCGGCTGGCCGATGCCTGGCAATATCATCCGGCGGGGCTGCTCTTGTACGCAATTGCCGCGTTTCAGATTCCCTGGCGTGGCGTGCAACTGTGGCGGCTGTCGCGCGGCTGGGGCGAGCTGCGGCTGGGAAGTTCGGCCAACGGCGTGTATTACGTGCTGGCAATCCTCCTCCTGGGTGTCTGGATCTTCCGCCTCTGGGGGCGGGTTTTTGGAATATGAGGCTCCACGATGGCGCGCATCACCTTCGCTGACATTTCCTTGAACGTGACCGAACGTGGCGCGGGAGTGCCGCTCCTGTTGGTCCACGGCTTTCCTCTCGATCACACGATGTGGTCCGCCCAGATCGACGCGCTGTCCCGCCAGAACCGCGTGATCGCACCGGACCTGCGGGGCTTTGGCAACAGCGACGTGACGCCCGGTACGGTGACGATGGCGCAGTATGCCGACGATCTGGCGCAATTGCTCGATGCGATGCAGGTCCGCGAGCCGGTGGTGTTCTGCGGGCTGTCGATGGGAGGCTACGTCGGCTGGCAGTTTTGGGACCGCCACCGCCAGCGGCTGGCGAAGCTGATCCTGTGCGACACGCGGGCGGTCGCCGACACGGCGGAAGGGGCAGCGGCGCGACTACAGACAGCCGAGAAAGTGCTGGCCGAAGGCCCGCAGGTCGTGGCCGAGTCGATGCTTCCCAAACTCTTCGCGCCCGAGAGCATCGAGCAGCAAAAGCCGTTCGTCGAAGCCACGCGCAGCGTGATGCTCAAGACCCATCCCGACGGCATGGCCGCCGCCCTCCGCGGCATGGCCGAGCGGCCTGATTTCACGCCGCGTCTGCCGCAGATCGATGTGCCGACGCTCGTCCTTGGCGGCCAGCACGACCCGATTTCCACGCCGCAGGAGATGGAGCAAATTGCCGCGGCAATTCCTGGGGCGACATTCGTCCAGATCGCCGGCGCTGGCCACATGTCGCCGCTCGAACAGCCCTCAGCGGTGAATTCCAAGATCGGAGCGTTTGTGGCGAATTAGCCCCCGGTGCCCCGCATGAGCAATCCCTTTGAACCCCCGCCGAATTATCCCCCGTCTTATGGAGCGCCGGGACCGTACGCGCCGCAAGGTCCCCCGCTGTACGGCCAGCCGTTGCCGCCGGGGACGGTCAAGAACTGGCTCATGGAGTCGGTTTTGGCGCTGATCTGCTGCGGCGGGGTGCTGGCGATTCCGGCGATCGTCTTCGCGGCCCAGGTGGACGGCCACTTGCGGCAGGGAAACTACCAGGCGGCGATCGAAGCGTCCAACAGCGCCAAATTGTGGCTGATGATTGCCGTCGGCATTGCCGTGGCGCTGAACCTTTTCTGCGTGGGTCCATTCTGCGCCCTATACATGCTGGGCGCGATCGCGGCAGCGGGCGCGTAGAACGGAATGCATTCCGTTCGGGGCGAACAACGACGGCGAGATGAACGGAATAAATTCCGTTCTACGCATCTTTTGAACGGAATTAATTCCGTTCTACGGCAGTTCAAACACCGACTGCGTCTTGACGATGGCGTAGTCGTCGGGAAACGTGTGGAACGCCTGGACGAGCAGGCTCCGCTGCCGCGTTTCGACGCTGATGTAGCTCAGCGCACCGATCGCCATCCGGCCGCTGGAATCGAAGGTGTGTAGTAACCCTTCGCGCTCCCCCTCGCGGGTGATTTCTTCTTGAAAGGTCCAGAAGACGTCCGGCGTCACCGTCTCGAGCTGGAAGCTCATCTGGTAGGTGATGCCGCCGCGGCATTCGACCTTGTCGCTTCGCTGCCCCTTGAGGCGGTACGACAACAGGCGCCGGCGTTCCGGGAGCGGGTGCTGGGCGGAGCAGGCCACTTCGGTGAGGGTCAGCCCGCGATAGCGCCAGGTGACAATGTGGCCGGCACTGGTGATGCCGACGTGGGCCGCGTAGTCGCCGCGAGAAATGCCGCGTGCCTTGTAGACCTCGAACAACTCGGGATGCAGAGCGCGTCCGAAGAGTTGGAACGCCAGTTCGGCGACTTTCGGCCTGACGGAGAGCACGGGAGTCAGTTCCTTCGCGCGAGGGTTCGCTGCCAATGGGCGGCGAGATGAATAACGATGCCCGGATTATACGCTCGCGGTGCGCGGCGCACAAAGACGGAATCTCGCCGAGGAAATCCGAATGCGGATTGCCTCTTGACAAGCGAGCGGCGAGCAGTTTCGCGGGAGCAGACGCTGCGGCAAATGCGCAGCCGAGCAGCCGACGAAAAAGCCGCGGATAAACGCGAATGACACGGATTATCAGGACTGATCCGCATCACCCGCGTCCATCCGCGGCGAAAGATGATCCTCCGCTTTATTCCGGCTTGAGCCCCGGCACGACGGCGCTGGTCGCGCGGCGGAGCGTGAAATCGTGCGACAGGATCTTCTGCTGGCCGACGAAGTAGGTGGAAAAATCAGCCACGACCAGATTGAAAGTCTCCGCATCGCTGCCGCGATCGACCGACACGATCGTCGCCGGGCCGCTGGCGGTGTGCAGCAGCATGCCCGATTCAAGCTGGCTGGCCTTCATCCATCCTTCGCCGGAAACCCAGAACACGTGCCCGCCGCTGCACTCAAACGTCTCCAGCCCGGCGGTGAACTTGACGGTCTTCCCCCGCGGCCGCGTCGTGGTCCGCAGCACGGGCTTGAACGACAGCTCGCCGCTTTCCACGTCCTGCGAGAGCACGAGGTCGCCGCGCTGCACCTTCTCTACGGCGAGAGGCCCGCTGGCGGTCCAGACCAGCGTGCCGGCCACGAGGCATTCCCCGCCGCCGCCGCCGGTTTGAATGCCGCCGCCGGTGATCGGCACGGGATCGGCGATCTGCACGCGGCGGAACACCTGGCTCACCGCCCGCGTCTTTTGACTGGCCGGCAGAATCTCGTTCTGGTCGTTCCACCACTTCCACCACGTCTCCGGCGAGGCGGGGAGGTCTTGCTGCGTGGCCCGGTTGAGGACCCAGGCGAGGCGTTCATTCAGCCGAATCGTCGTCTGGTTCTGCTGCTCGGCACCGAGCTCGCGCTGCCGCGCGGTAGACACAACATTGAATACGGCCCGGCGGGTCGCATCCGCACGGCTGCCCCCCTGAGCCACGCGCACGAACTCCGTGTCGAGCACGAGCACATCCTGGCGGTCGGCCGTTTCCCGCACGAACGCGTGCCGGTAGCCGATGCGGCCGCCGGGCAAGGTGGCCGCGGCCACGCGGCTCGTCACCGGCGTGACCATCATCTCCAACAGTCCCGGCACATAGCTGTGCAGGTCGCGCCGGCCGAGTGCCGACGAGGCTTCTTCCCGCACCACCAGCGACGGGTAATAGACGGCGTGCCGCGCCAGCGACAGCGAAGCTTCCGGCTCGCTCATTGCCGCCAGCGCCCCGATCACGACCCGCGCTGCATTGTCGCTCGTCGGCGACACGATCCGCTCCAGGGCGGCAATGGCCGAGGGGTCGCGCAGCTCGCGCAGCCGCTGTGCCGCGCTGGATCGCCGCCGCGGGCTGTCGCTATTCAGCGCTGCGGCCAACTCCTCCATGGCGCCCCGCCACTTGCGGACCGATTCCTCCTGCGCCCTTAAAATCGCTTCCTCCGCTTCGATCTCCTCGCGGTTCAGCCACAGCGGCCCCATCCGCCGAAAGCCGAGTGCCGCCCGCGCCGCCTCGTGATTCGGATTGTGCTCCAGCACCCGCGTCAGGTGGCTGCGCATCTGCTCGGTCAGCCCCTCGCGGCGGCAATACTCGGCCAGCGCCAGTTGCCCGCTGGCGGTGTCGGCCGCTTTCTCCCGCTCGGCCAGATAACGCTTCGTCGCCCGCGAGGCGGTCCATCGCTCGATGAAGTCGCCGCTGGTGATCCAGCGGTTGCGGGCGTCCTTCACGTGCCCCAGGTGCCACAGCGCCGGCGCATACTGCGGCGAGCGCTCGATGGCCGCATGCAGCAGGCTTTCCCGCTGCGACGTCAGGCCATAAATCTCCCGCTGCAGCGCTTCCTGCACCGCTTCCTCCGCCGCGGCCCGATCGGCGTGCCGGGTTTCAGCCCGACTGACGGCCCCCCAGACGAGAACAACTCCCAAACCGGCGGCGACAAACAGTGCCAAGGCGCGCGCAGGCGCAAGCGTGCGTACCATGATTCATACCTCCTGGGGAGGAAAGTCTCCCGTAATGCCGAGAATTCGACAGACCTCGCTGTTCCGAGGGGACCCCTGACCAGGCGCATGATAGCGCTTTTGTCAGCGGCTTGCAAACTGTTGGAAAGAAATCCCAGTGCCCCGCCAGATTGAAGCGTCTGCTGCCGGGCAGTTACAATATTTCGACTGGCTCACCCACGCTTTCCCACCTCGACCCATCCCCAAGGATCTCGCCCATGCGTCGGTCATTTACTTTGGCTGCTGCCTTCATCCTGGCCCTGGCTACTGCGGTGATTGCCGAGGAAAAACCCGCTGCCGAAGAAGGCTTCTACCCGCTGTTCGACGGGAAGACCCTCAACGGCTGGCAGGGTGGAACCGACGGCTATGAAGTCAAGGACGGCGTGCTGATCTGCAAGCCCAAAGGGAGCGGCAACCTCTACACGGACAAGGAGTACGGCAACTTCGTCTTCCGCTTCGAATTCAAGCTCACGCCGGGCGCGAACAACGGCGTTGGCCTCCGCACCCCGATGCAAGGGGACCCGGCATTCGTGGGCATGGAGATCCAGATTCTCGACGACGGACACCCGCGGTACAAGGAACTAAAAGAGTACCAGTATCACGGCTCGGTCTACGGTGTGATTGCTGCCAAGCGCGGCTTCCTCAAGCCGACGGGCGAGTGGAACAGCGAGGAGATCACGCTGGATGGGACGAAGGTGAAAGTAGTCCTCAACGGCGAGACGATCGTCGATGGCGACTTTGCCGAGGCCCGCGACAAGGGAACGATCGACGGCCGCGAGCACCCCGGCCTGAAGCGCGACAAAGGCTACATCGCCTTCTGCGGCCACGGGGCGCACGTGGAGTTCCGGAATATCCAGATCAAGGAGCTGAAGTAATTCATGTGGTCCACTCGCTCCGCGAGCGACTTCAGCTCCCGCTTGAGCCGCTCCTTGAGCTTCGACAAAAACCGGCGAGCGGCGCGCAGCCGGCTCGTCAGCACGCGATAGATCACGATTTCGTCACGGTAAGTGACGCCGCTCATTTTCCAAAAGCCTTCGTTCGACTGCGGAAAGAAGGTCAGCCCCTCAAACTCGGTCAGCAATTCAGACTGAAGTCGTTGAAACCTGGCCGGTTCGATCGGTGTGCCATCGTTGTAGAAGAGCGGCACAAAGATGTCATATTTTTTCACCGGCGACCGCTCCCACGTCAGGAACGCTGCTCTCGCGGCTCAATTCCGTAAACCGCACGTCAGCGGCTCGCAGCGCATCGACTGTTCCCTGGTGCAGCACGTATGTCCGATCAGGGAGCACCATCCCGGGCGAATGCCGCAGCAGAATTGGCAGGGCTTTCGCCTCCGCGCGGCTGGTAAGACGTATTACAACAGTCATCCGGTGGCCTCCTGATGGGTGAATTATACCTTCATTCGGCCTAGGGTGCGTATACGCAAACCGCACCGACTGGGCAGACTCTATCTGCGGCCGTTGGCTTTCTCTTGCGCGGCTCGCGGCGGGCCGATGAGACGGATATGGCGGAGTGCCGACTGCGTACGCCGCCCGTCCACAGCAGGCAGCTAGCACTGGCTGCTGGCATTTCGCACAAGGATGTGACGCCATGCGGGCGTGGCTCGTAGGGATATTGCTGACCGTGGCGGCGGCGTGGTCTTTCACGTCGGCCGATCTGGCATTCGCCCAGGAGCCGGCGGCGAGCCAGGCCGCGGCCGAGAAGACGATCCCCACGCGCAATCTGCTCAGCGTCCTGTACGACGGCGGGCCGATCATGTGGCCGATCGGTCTCTGCTCGTTCCTGCTCACGATCTTCATCTTCGAGCGGCTAATCAACCTCCGCAAAGGGCGGATCATCCCCCGGCCGTTCGTCAAACGGTTCCTCGAGCAGCTTCGCGAAGGGAGCCTCGATCGCGAAAAGGCCCTCGCACTGTGCGACGAAAACCGCAGCCCCGTCGCCGTCGTCTTTGCCGCGGCAGTCAGGAAGTGGGGCCGCACGAGCGTCGAAGTCGAGCAGGCGATTCTCGATGCGGGCGAGCGGGTCACCAACCAACTGCGCAAATACCTCCGCCTCTTCTCCGGCATTTCCCAGGTCGCGCCGCTGCTGGGACTGCTCGGCACCGTGCTGGGCATGATCGAATCGTTCAACGCCATCTCCACCGCCAATGCGATGGGGCAGCGCGAGCTGCTGGCCGGCGGCATTGCCCAGGCGCTGCTCACCACGGCGGCCGGCATGATCGTCGCCATCCCCGCCCTGCTGGCGTACCTGTTTTTCGTCAGCCGCATCGATTTGCTCATTACCGAGATCGACCACCTGGGCCAGCAGGTCGTCGAGCTGATTGCCGGCGATTCGGCGGAAGCGATCCGTTCCAAACGAAAGGCCGCATGAAAGGGTTCAGGGTTCAGGGTTCAGCAAATTCACTTGCAGACCTGAACCCTGAACCCTGAACCCCGAACCCTTGCCATGCCCTTAAAGACGCATCAAGAAGACATCCCGCAGATCAATTTGACCCCGATGCTCGACATCGTGTTCAACTTGATCATCTTCTTCATGGTGGCGGCGAGGTTTTCGGAGCTGGAGGAGCGGAACATCGACGTCAAGGTCCCGCAGGTAAAGACCTCGGCCCAGCTTTCGGACGTGCCGAAAAAACGGACGATCAACGTCCTCAAGGATGGCCAGATCACGCTCGATTCCCGGCCGGTGACGCTGCCGCAGCTCACCGCCGAGCTGACCGAGTCGCGCCGCCTGCGGCCCGACATGAGCGTGGTCGTCCGCGGCGATGCGCAAGGCACGTTCCAGAATGTCGCCAGCGTCCTCACCGCCTGCCGCGAAGCAGGAGTCAATGACATGGGAATTTCGGTGCGGATGGAGGTCAAGCAGCGCTAACTTTGGAGTGCGGCGACTTGTCGCCGCTTTAGGACTTTCGGAGCTCGGCCAGCAATCCAAAACATCCCAAAGCGGTAACAAGTTACCGCACTCCAAATCCAACATGTCGCCTTTCGTTATCGCCGCTGCCGCCATCGCCCCCGGGAGGGCGCTGCAAATCGTCCTGCTCGTCGGCGTCGCGCTGCTGACGATCGCGCTGGGGGTGATGACCTGGACCCGCTGGGGACAGGGGCGGCCGATCACCAAGTGCGCGATCCTGTCGCTGTTTGCCCACGTCCTGCTGTTCTGCTTCTGCTGGGGGACGCGGATTTTCTTCGACACGCCGGGGCGAATTCTCGGCGACGGCGAGTTCCACGTGCGGATCGTCGATAGTGCCGACGAGGAGATGGCCCCCGAGAGCGAGTCGGCCAGCGAAACCTTGCCGGCGGAGAATGCGGCCGCGGCCGAGCCGGCCGAGGAGCCTAAGCCGGAGACGAAGCCCGAACCGGAGCAAGTTGCCGTCAAGCCGCACGAAAGGCCGATCGAGCCGCCGCTGCGGGTCGAACGGCCTGAGCCCGAGCCATCTGCGGAAGAGACGGTCCCCATTCCACCGCCGGTCGAAGCGGTCGTCCAAGAGACCAAAACGGACGAGCTGCCGACGAAAACGGACGCGCCAGAAGCTGACGAGCCGGCAGCGACCGACTCGACCAGCGTCCCCGTCATCACCGAGCCGATCGTCCCCCGCCGATTGGGCGACGGACAGGAAATGCCAGACCTATTGCGAGCCCGCGTCGGCAATCGGCTCCTCCTGGCCGAACGGTTCGGCGGCAATGCGACCACCGAAGGGGCCGTCGAAGCGGCCTTGGCCTGGCTGGCCGCCAACCAGAGTGCCGGCGGCCGCTGGGATGCCGACCTGCACGGCGCCGGCCGCGAAAACCACTACCTGGGGCACAACCGCCAAGGAGCCGGAAAGCGGGCCGACACCGGCATCACCGGTCTGGCGCTATTGGCATTCCTCGGCGCGGGCCAGTCGCACCTGGATGGGAAGCACCGCGAGCACGTTCAGCACGGCCTGGAATTCCTCCTCGCCAGCCAGGCCGCCGACGGCAATCTGTATGGCGATGCCGAGCTGTTCGCCCGCATGTACTGCCACGGCATTGCCACGCTGGCCCTGTGCGAAGCGTACGCCCTCACCGGCGACGAGCGGCTGAAAAATGGCGTCCACCGTGCGGTGGGTTATTCGCTCCGCTCGCAGCACGTCGAAGGGGGCTGGCGCTATCAGCCCGGCGACCGCGGCGACATGAGCCAGTTCGGCTGGCAGGTGATGGCCCTCAAAAGCGCCGAGCTCGCCGGCATTCCCATCCCCGCGGAAACAAAGTTTCGCATGACCCGCTTTCTGCAAAGCTGTTCGTCGGGAACCTACCGCGGCCTGGCGTCATACCGGGCGCTGGAGCGGCCCAGCCGGACGATGACCGCCGAGGCCCTCGTTTGCCGCGGGTTTCTAAACGCCGAGAACCGGGACGAAACGCTGACCGAAGGAGCGCGGTTCGTGGTGGAAGAGCTTCCCAGCTCGCGGCAGCCGAACGTCTACTACTGGTACTACGGCACGCTGGCCATGTTCCAGCGGCAGGGTAATGACTGGCGGAAGTGGAACGCCGCCTTGCAGCCGGCGCTGCTCGACACGCAGCGGTTCGACGGGCAGTTGGCGGGAAGCTGGGACCCCGACCAGCAGTGGGGAGCGTACGGCGGCCGGGTCTACAGCACGGCACTCGGCGCGCTCTGCCTGGAGGTCTACTACCGCTACCTGCCGCTCCACGGCGGCGAAGCGGCCGACCGATTCACGGAGCTGCCGGAGACGCCGCTGCCGCGGTAACGTAGGACAGGTTTCCAACCTGTCCCAAAACAGGGCAACGGGACAGGTTGAAAACCTGTCCTACCTTGCCACGCTCTCCCCCGGCAGCGAATTCCGCTTCACAATCGGCTTCAGCGAAATGCCGCCGGCGGCGGATTGTTTCCGCACCAGGTCCCAGCCGCGGTCGGTGATGACGAACTCGTACTGGCCGTCGGTCAGGGCGTAGCGGGTGGTGCCGAAAGTGCCGCCGCGGTCGAATTCGACGACCCGCTGCTTCTCGCCGTGCAGCGAGTGTGACTGGCCGTCGGCCAGCTCGATTTCCTTCGCATCGACGAGGAAGGAGACGGGGATTCGCTGGCCGCTGGCGTTCCAGATTTGCAGCGTCTTGGTGCTGGCGGATCTGGTGCTGGCCGGGGCGGCGGACCATTTCGGCTCGTTCATCGCCAGCGTTTCCTCCCGCTGGACCCGCACTTCGCGGGCCGGCTCGACGTACACCACCCGCGGACGCGGCGGCACAACGTAGACATAGTCCGGCCCCCAGTACCACGGATCGTACCAGCAGTGGTCGTAATGCCAGCCGTGACGCCAGCCGTGGTGATGATGGCCGTGCCCGACCGAGAAGCTGAAGTGCTGGGCGTCGGCCACCGACGCGGAACCAAGCGAAAAGCCGGCAATCATCAGCAGAGCCAAAATGCGGCACACCATGGCCATTTCTCCCACGCGCGATAACGAACGGTCCCCATTTCTTTATCGGCAATTGGGCCGTGGAGAGATTGCACGACTGCACAGGCTGCTAGCAAAAGAGAGGTGATTTTGTTTCTTGTCACAGAGGAACAGAGGCACAGAGACACAGAGACACGGAGCAGAAATTGACAGATGCTGCTCAGTGCCTCTGCGCCTCCGCGCCTCCGTGTCAAAAAACAATCCTGCCCGCCACTCGCTAGCGATTCATCAAGAACGCCAGCAGGTCCCGCAGCTCCTGAGGCGTGAGATTGTCGGCCAGGCTGTCGGGCATGATCGATTTTTCGCTCGGCTGGCGCTGGTCGATGTCGTTGGGATGGACATGGAACACGCGGCCGTTTTGATCGGCAAACTTGATCCGGCCGTCCACTTCGTCGCCGATGTGAATGCCGGTGAGCAGCTCGCCGTCGGTTTTGAGGATCGTCGAGCTTGTGAACATGGGGGCGATCTCTTTGCTGGGGTTGACGATCGATTCGAGCAAGCGCTCGCGGGTCAGCGCTTTGCCGGTCGGCGACAGATCGGGGCCGACGGTGTAGCCGCGCCCTTCGTACTCGTGGCAGCGGAAGCAGCCGCCGACGCGGGCGTGGTAGAAGATCCGCTCGCCGGCCTCGGCATCCCCTTCGCCTTCGGTGATCGACAGCCAGGCGGCCAGATCGGTCCCCTTCGGCAAATCCTTGGGCGGATTGCGGTCGATGGCCCGTCGGGCCAGCTCGCGATGCGGCCCGTCGAGTTTCTCCGCGAGTGCTTTAAGCCGCTCAGTTTCCCCCGGCGTCAGATCGAAACCGCGCAGCGCCCGCAGGGCTTCGTCGGACACGGCCGCTACTTCGCTCTCGGCCAGTTTCAGGAGCAGCTCGCGGTCGGTCTTGTTGCCAGGTGAGAGCCCCAAAATGGCTTCGCACCGGTGCTGCACGGGCGCTTTCTCATCGGCGGCAATCTCCCGCAATTCCTTCCACCGCTCGCTATCGGGCCGCGCCCGCAAGGTCCGAATTGCTTCCAGCCGCACTCCGTTATTGGCGTCTTGAACCAGCTTGGTCAGCAGCTCGACCGTCAGTTGCTCATGCTCGGGCCTGAGCATCCGCAGCGCAAACCGCCGCACTTCGGATGATGTCTTTTCGTTCTTGAGGAGCTGCAAGACATACACATCGCCCCCCAGTTCCTTGCTCGGATCGCTCGACTTCTTGCCGTCGAGCATTTCGAGGGCGGCGAGCGTGGCTTCGAACAACCGGCGGCTGCAATTAGGCGAATTTAACAGCTTTTCAAGTGCTGGACGGTACTCGTGAAGGCGCGATTCGCCGATCCACATTACGGCCGCAAGTCGAATACTCTCATCATTGGCCTGCAGCAGGTTCGGTATTAGTTTGCGTTCCGCCGGGTAATCGTCTCGCCGCATTCCGACCGCGATCAGGCTACGAAGAATAGGCGCGCGTTCGTAATCATCCCACGCCGACTTCATCCGTTTACCAATCTGTTCCTGCTGCGCCGCTACTAGAATGAACCCAATTAGTGAGTTAGGTCGTTTCTGGTCTCGTGCATCCGGCCACAAGGCGGCGAGGATCGCTGCATGCAAAAAAGGATCATCCGCGACCCCCTCCATAAAGTCATGCCGATATTCTACTTTCGTCAACATAAAAGATTGTGCGAACGTTGCTTGTCGTATCTCCGGCGGATAGTGCGGCAGCATGTACTCTTGTAACAACAGCTTTTCGATTTCTGCCAATACCTGTTCCGGCGGCTTACTCTGATGATCCAGTTTCAGTTTCAACACACGATCGTCTCGATCGACGAGTTTTCCAAATTCTTTGTGGAGCAACCTCGCGACAGCGGCAGCCTGCTGGCTGAAATCTGAAAAGGCGCGAGTCGTC
>DATKDU010000223.1:0-25143 GCA_035512595.1 Pirellulaceae bacterium | reverse complement strand
CCTCCAGGTCCGAGCCGCCACACTGAGTGATGACGACCGCCTGTCGAAACACATTCACAGGCGCCCCGGCAACCCCTTCACACGTCGCCCCAAACCACCCAATTCAACTGGCGAATCCTGCAAAAGCTGAAATGCACCCTTGAGAATCCGAGGGGGAAGCCAATTTGGTAAACTGCCGCTCAATCCGCAATCCGCAATCCGCAATCGCCAATCCGCAATCGAAATGCTCGCCGTCTCCTCCCGCACCGGTTCCACTCAGCCGCATCTGATCGATGTGCCGCCCCCGGCTGCGCCCGGACCGGGGCAAGTGCTTTGCCGCACGCTGGAGCTGGGAATCTGCGGCACCGACCGGGAGATTCTCCATTCGGCCAATCCGTGGACCCCGCCGGGGGACGGCTACCTAATCCTCGGGCATGAGTGTCTGGCCCGGATCGAAGAGGTTGGCGACGGCGTCAGCGAGTACCGCACCGGCGACTTGGTCGTACCGGCGGTGCGGCGCGCGAGGCCGGGGCAAACGCGGCGGCTGGACTATTTGCCGCTGGGAACCTTCACGGAGCGCGGCATTTGGAGCGAGCACGGCTTCAGCCAACGGCTGTGGCTCGATCGGCCGGAGCATCTTTACGGGGTCCCCGCCGACATTGAAGATCTGGCCGTCTTCGCCGAGCCGCTGGCAGTCGCCGAGAAAGGGGCCAACGAAGCGCATACACTTCAGAAAGCACGTTTGGGCGATGAAATATGGATGAAGCCGCCGCCGCGAGTCCTCGTCACCGGCATGGGGCCGATCGGTTTTGCCAGCCTGATTGCGGCCATTGCCCGCGGCTGGCCGGTCGCGATGTATGGCCGCGACGAGCCCGAATCGTTCCGCGCCGGTCTGGCGCGTGCCTTCGGCGCGACCTACGTACCGGCCGAGCAGATGACGTGGGAGCCGGACGAGAATGAGGCCGACGGCTTCGACCTCGTTCTGGAATGCACCGGCAGCGACGAGATCATGCTCGCCGCGGCCCAGTCCCTCCGCTCCTGCGGCATCATGGTCTGGCTCGGCAGCACGCGGCTTCCGGGGCCGCGGTCGCACAACGTCGAGAAGCTGATGCGCGACGGCCTGATCCGCAACCAGCTTCACATCGGCAGCGTGAATGCGGCCCCCCGTGATTTTTGCGATGCCCTGACCCACTTGTCGCAGCTCAAGGCGACACATGGGCGCCAGTTGGCGTCCTTGATTACTGCCCGCGTGAAGCTGGAAGATTCACTCTGGCACTACGAGCACCGCCAGCCGCAAGGAATCAAGACCGTCATTGACTATGCGTAACGAACCGATCATCAGTGTCTCCGGTCTGCGCGGAATCGTCGGGGAGAGCCTCACGCCTGAGGTGGCGATCCGTTATGTGGCGGCGTTCGCAGCGACACTGCCAGACGGCCCGGTGGTCGTGTCGCGTGACGGCCGAACGACGGGGTTGATGCTGGCCGCAGCCGTTCACAGTGCGCTATTGGCAAGTGGACGGCCTGTTCTTGACGCCGGCATTTGCGCCACGCCGACCGTCGGCGTGCTGGTGAAAGCCAAGGGAGCTGCCGGCGGCGTGCAAATCTCCGCCAGCCACAATCCGCTGCCGTACAACGGGCTGAAGCTGTTCAATGGTGACGGCCGAGTGATCCCCGCCGGTCCAGGTCGGGAAGTGCTGGCAGCCTATCGCAGCGGGAAAACCGCCTGGGCGCCTTATTATCGGGTGGGCAATGTCGAGCCGATTATCAACACGACCACGGATCATTTGTCGCTGCTGCTAAAGACGATCGACGCGGAAACTATTCGCCGCGTGCAATTCCGCGTGCTGCTCGATTCCAATGCTGGGGCGGGAAGCATTCTCGGCCGGCGGCTGCTGGAGACGCTGGGGTGCCAGGTGACGCTGCTTGGCGGCGAACCCAGTGGCCGGTTTGAGCATCCGCCCGAACCGACGGCCGACAATCTTCAGTCCGTGGGCAAGAAGGTCGTCGCGGCCCGATGCCAGGTCGGCTTCTGCCAGGATCCCGATGCCGACCGGCTGGCGATCATCGACGAAAACGGGCGCTACATCGGTGAGGAATACACGCTGGCGATCTGCCTGGACCACGTCCTGCGGCAGTCGCCGGGACCGCTCGTGACCAACTGCGCCACGAGCCGTATGAGCCAGGACCTGGCCAAAAAGTACCATGTCCCCTTTTTCCGGAGTGCCGTCGGCGAGGCGAACGTCGTGGACGAGATGCTCGCCCGCAGTGCGGCGTTTGGCGGCGAAGGGAACGGCGGGCCGATCGATCCCCGCGTCGTGCTGGTGCGGGACAGCTTCGTCGGCATGGCGCAGGTCCTGTCTGCCATGGCCAGCCGCAAGGAGCCGGTCAGCAAGCTGGCCGATGAATTGCCGCGATATGAAATCCGCAAGACGACGGTCCAGTTCGCGCCGGAAAAGCTTCCTGCCGCGCTCAACGCGCTGGAAAAGCACTTTGGCGACGCCAATGCCGACCGTCTCGACGGCCTGCGGCTCGACTGGCCCGACCGCTGGCTGATCGTCCGCGGCAGCAACACCGAGCCGATCGTGCGGGTGATTGCCGAGGCGCCGACGGCGGCAGATGCGGACACCCTCTGTCAGCAGGTGTCTGCGGTTCTTGCCGAATGACCAATGACCAAGTTCCAATGACCAATGACGGCGAAGGAATTGGTCATTGGGACTTGGTCATTGGTCATTCCTCCGCACGCCTTGCATTCCCACAAGCGGCGGCGTATCCTTACTAAACCGTTCGCAAGCTAACCATTAGGTGGAGAACTATCGGCGTGCTGGATTATGACTTTGAGAACAGTGCCGGCTTTTGGATCATGACGGCGGCGCATGACTACGAGCGGGCCTTCAACGACGAGCTGGCGCCGGAGGGGATCACGCTGCGGCAATGCCAGGTGCTCGGGTTTCTGGCCTTGGCCGGGCCGCTGGCTCAAAACGAGCTGGCCGAGCGGATGCGGATCGAACCTCCGACGCTGGTGGGCATCTTAGACCGCATGGAGCGCGACGGCTGGATTCGCCGCACGGCCTGCCCGGGGGACCGGCGGCGAAAGCTGATCCAGCCGCAAGCGGCTGCGAAGCCGGTCTGGGAGCGGATCGTCAAAGTGGCTCGCCGCCTGCGGGCCAAGGCCACGCGGGGGATGACCGCCAGCGACAAGCTGACGCTGCGGCGGCTGCTGAAGCTCGTGCAGAAGAACATCAAACAAGGGGCTGCGGCCCGGGAAGCGGGGTGAGCGATGCGAGCCAGGGGTCAGGGAATCCGCAATCTGCAATCCGCAATCCGCAATGGCATGGCCGCTGTGCTTGTCTTGCTGTTCGCGATAAGCACCGCCATCGCCCAGGCCCCCAAAGGTGTCAAAGGCGGTCCCCCTGCCCAGCCGGCGGCAAAGGTGTTTGTCGAGGCGGTGCGCGTGGACACGATCAACGCGCCCCGCACGTTCGTCGGCACCGTTCGGCCGCTGCGGAAGAGCCTGGTGGGAAGTGCCGCTGCCGGTCGCGTCGAAGAGTACCTGGTCAACGACGGCGACTTCGTTCAGAAGGGGCAGCCGATCGCCAAATTGCGGACGGGAATCATTCAGGCGGAGGTCAATGCGGCCCAGGCCGAGCTGCGCGTGCGGCAGGCGGCACTCGCGGAACTGGAAACCTCCTTTCAGGACGAGATCGAGCAGGGGCAGGCCAGGCTGAAGCTGGCTGAGGCCAACCGCGACTATCGCCGGGCGAAGCGCGACCGGGCCTTGGCGCTGGGGCCGGCCATATCGAAGGAGGTGCGGGACGAGGACATCGCCCTGGCCGCGCAGGCCGAAGCCAGCGTGCTCGAAGCGGCGGCGGCGCTGCGGCTGTTGGAAGGAGGCCCGCGCGAGCAAAAGACCGAGCAGGCCCGCGCTCGCGTCGAGGTGCAAGAGGCCGAGGTCGAGCGGTTTACCGAGCAGCTCAATCGGCACACGATGTTCGCTCCCTTTGACGGCTACGTCACCGCCGAGCATGCGGAAATCGGGCAGTGGGTCATGCAAGGGGATCCGGTGGCGGAGATCATCGAGCTGACGGCAGTCGATGTGGAATTCAACGTGCTGGAGGATTACATCGGCAAGCTCAGCACCAGCGTGGGCGGGGCGGTGGAAATTCTTTCCGCTCGCCGCGAGCCGTTTGAAGGGATGATTGCCGTCATTAATCCGCAAGCCGACGACCGGGCCCGCACGTTCCCGGTGAAGGTCCGCGTCGAGAACACGATCGAGCCCTCGGGGCCGCTGATCAAGGCGGGGATGTTCGCCCGCGTGACCCTCCCCGTCGGCGAGCCGGAGGCGGCGCCGCTGGTTCCCAAGGACGCCATCGTGCTCGGGGGCGCGACGCCGGTGATTTACATCGTCGATCAACAAGGGGGAAAGTCCGTCGCCAGGCCGGTGACGATCACGCTGGGCATCACGCGCGGGCTGTGGATCACCGTCGGCGGTGCTGACCTGAAGCCCGGCGCTCTGGTGGTCGTGGAAGGAAACGAGCGGCTGCGGCCGATGCAGGAAGTGCGGCCGGAGCGGGTAGAAGTGAAGTATTAGCAGCAAGGCGATTGCAACGACTCGCGTAGCACGAAATCCGAAACTCGAAACACTCGAAATACGAAACAAATACGAATGACGAAAAGCAAATGCTCGAAAGCATTGATCGCGCTGCTCGTTTCCTGCTTTGAATCTTTCGAACTTTGAGTTTGTTTCGGATTTCGCGCTTCGGATTTCGGATTTTGCCCCGGAGGTCGTTGATCTCCGGCTAAGGACAACGAGATGAATCTGATCCAAGGCTTCGTTCACAATCCGGTGAAGGTCACGGTCGGCGTGATCCTCGTCGTCATGTTCGGCGTGCTGTCGATGGTGATGATGCCGTGGCAGCTTACGCCCGAGGTGCAGATTCCGACGCTGACGATCGAAACGACCTGGCCAGGAGCCAGTCCCCAGGAGGTCGAGAAGGAGATCATTCAGGAGCAGGAGGAGCAGCTCAAGAGCGTAGAAGGAGTCCGCAAGATTTCCTCCGAGAGCATGGACTCGATGGGGCGGGTGACGCTCGAGTTTCCCGTCGGCACGAACATGCAGGAGGCGCTGCTCAAGGTCAACACCAAGCTGGCCCAGGTGCCGAGGTATCCCGAGGACGCCAACGAGCCGGTGATCAACACGTCCAACGCGGCCGACCGGCCGATCGCCTGGTTCATCCTCGGACAGCGCGTCCCCAGCCGCGAGGAAGCGGACGAGTTTGTCAAGCAGTATCCGGAACTCGAGCAGGAGTTCGAGAGAGTCTACGCCGCCCGCAGCGAAGGGCTCCGCATGCACCGGCTGCGGAACATGGCCCAGACCGACGAGCGGGTGAAAAAGTGGCTGCCGCCGGAGGAAGACGTGTCGATCCTCCGCAAGTTTGCCGAGGATTTTATCGAGTCGGCCTTGGAGCGGGTGGAAGGAGTCTCCAACTCCAACGTCCTGGGGGGCCGCGAAGAAGAGCTGCAAGTCGTGCTCGATCCGGAGAAGCTGGCTGCCCGCAACCTGACGATCAGCCACGTGCGGCTCGCGCTGCGGGCCCAGAACGAGGACACTTCGGGGGGCGACTTCTGGGAAGGGAAGCGGCGGTACACCGTCCGCACGCTGGGGCAGTTCCGCTCGCCCGAGCAGGTGGAAAACGCCATCATCGCCCGCCGCGACGGCATTCCGGTCTACGTCAAAGACATCGGCCGGGTCGTGGAAGGGCACAAAAAGCCCGACGGCTTCGTGAAGCGGTTCGGCACCACCTGCATTGCCGTCAACGCTCAGCGAGCGATCGGCGCGAACGTGCTCGACGTGATGGAGGGGTTGCGCGAGGCGAACAGGGAGCTGAATGAAGGGATTCTCAAGCAGCGCGGCCTGCAACTCGTACACGTCTACGACGAAACGGACTACATCTATTCCGCCCGCAACCTGGTGGTCGAAAACCTGATTTGGGGGAGCATCTTTACGTTCGTCACGCTGCTCGTTTTTCTCCGCAGCGGCCGCTCCACGATCATCATTTTCATGCACATCCTGATCAGCACCATCGGGGCCTTCCTGGTGATGGCGCTGATGGGTCGCTCCCTCAACGTGCCGGCACTCGGCGGACTGGCGTTTGCCGTCGGCATGCTGGTCGATAACGCGATTGTCATGCTGGAGAACATCTACCGCCGGCATCAAAACGGCGAGAGCCCGGAAGTGGCCTCGGTGAAAGGGGCCAGCGAGGTGTGGGGCGCACTGCTCAACGCGACGCTCGCCAACCTGGCGGTGTTCATCCCCGTGCTCTTCGTGCGGGAAGAAGCGGGCCAGCTCTTCCGCGACATCGCCATCGCCATCAGTGCCGCCGTGGCGCTGTCGATGATCGTCGCCGTGGCCGTCGTGCCGACGGCGGCGATGCGGATTCTGTCGCGCGACGACCGCCGCCACGCCCGCGAGCACGCCCACGAGCACAACGGCCATCCCCGTCCCCGCCGCTCGGACTGGCGGGGAGTGCTGGACGTCGTCTATGCACCGATCGCCTGGGTGTTGCGGATTGCCGATCTGATCGCTGCGTGGACCGTGGACTGGCTGCTCGCCGTGAATCGGCGGCTCCAGACGGGAGTCCTGCCCCGATTGCTCCTGGTCTGCATCGTCTTCGCCGTATCGTGCGTGGCGACGTGGCTGATGCTCCCCAAGGTGGAATACCTCCCCGGCGGAAATCGCAATTTGGTGATTGCCATCTTGATGCCGCCCCCCGGTTACAACCTCGACCATCTGCTCAAGATGGGAAACATCGTCGAGGAGGATCTGAAGCCGTATTGGGACGTCGATCTGACCGACCCCAAGATCATCAGCGGCGAGCAGCCGGCGATCGAAGACTTTTTCTTCGTCGCCCGCAGCCGGCAGGTGTTCGTCGGCGTGCGTGCGGCCAATCCCATGCGGTCGGCCGATCTGGTGCCGATCATTCAGAAGATTGCCGACAAGGTTCCTGGCACGATCTTGATCGCCAAGCAGACGAGCCTGTTCGAGCAGGGGCTGACTGCCGGCCGTACGATCGACATCGAGATCACCGGCCCCGACATCGAGAAGCTGGTGGGTCTCGGCGGCAATATCTTTGGCATGCTCAAGGCCGGCAATCCGGCGGAGGGGCTGCCGCCGCTGATGCCGGCGGCCCAGATTCGCCCCAATCCGGGTCTCGACCTGTCCAATCCCGAAGTTCGCATCTATCCCAAATGGGAGCAGGCGGCCGACCTCCAGGTTTCGGCGGCCGACATGGGATATACGGTCGATGCGTTCGTCGATGGGGCGTATGCCACGGATTACTACAAAGGCGGCGACAAGATCGACCTGCGGATCATGGCCGAGGATCGCTTCGCCACCAGCGAGCAGTCGCTGTCGTCGATTCCGGTGGCCACGCCCACCGGACAACTGGTGACCCTCGATGCGGTTGCCGACGTGCGGATGGAAAGCGGGCCGGAACAGATCAACCATCGCACGCGGCAGCGGGCCATTACCCTCGAAGTGACCCCGCCGACGGAGATGCCGCTGGAAGCGGCCATGGACCTGATCACCGAGCGCGTCATCGAGCCGCTGAAGGCGAGCGGACAACTGGAAGGGGGCTATGGCATCGCCCTGGCGGGGACGGCAGACAAACTGCGCTCGACCTGGAACTCGCTGAAGTGGAACCTGGTGCTGGCGATCGTGATCACGTACCTCCTCATGGCCGCGACGTTCGAGTCGTGGATCTATCCGTTCGTGGTGATCGTCACCGTGCCGATTGGAGCGGTTGGAGGTTTTGCCGGGCTGTGGCTTCTCAACTTGTGGGTGCTTCAGCCGCTGGACGTGCTGACCATGCTGGGGTTCATCATGCTGGTGGGAACGGTGGTGAATAACCCGATTCTGATCGTCGAGCAGTCGCTGATCCACCTCAAGGAAGACGGTTTGCCGATCGGCCAGGCGGTGGTGGAGAGCGTCAAGACCCGCGTGCGGCCGATCTTCATGACGACGCTCGGCGGCCTCGTCGGCCTCCTGCCGCTGGTGCTCGCACCCGGTCCCGGCAGCGAGCTGTACCGCGGCATTGGGGCGGTACTGCTGGGGGGCCTCTTGATCTCGACGATGGTGACGTTGGTCTTCGTGCCGGCCCTCCTCAGCCTGATGCTCGAAATGCAGTCGGCCGTCGGCCGCTGGTTCCGTCGCCGCGAGGAGGAAGAGGACGCGATTGCCGCGGACGAGATTGCGGTCGAGGTTCCCAGCCGTCAGCGGCAGCCGGCGCAGCTTGCGCCGTAGACGGTTCAATTCGGAGCGCCTAGTCGCTGGATTCATGTCGCCAAACGGCGATCACGTTGACAACGTGGTCTTTCGCTTGCGCGGTGAAGACGGCTCGCAACGGGGTAGTGGTCCTAATTTGGGATCCTAACCGGAACGAGAGGCGGCGCCAGATTGGGACATGACACGACGACAAAACTTCCTAGCACTAGCATCGTTTGCAGTGCTGGTCGATTATCGGCGACCGCTTCTGTGAGTTTGGCGATTATGCCGGCTGCCCAAGGATTCCATTGGATTCAAGGAACACAAGGTTGCGGGCTGTGGCCGTGTGATTCCACGCCACCAGCTTGACCTCTTGGTTCTCCCGAAGCAGGTGGTGAAAGGCCAATTCATCCATTTCCATCAGGCCGTCTTTTTCGTTCACTCGCTGAATCTGATCGAGATACAATTCCGCCAGTTCCTTGGTTTGGAACGTCAGGAAGCATTCGCCGTGATCGGAATTGGCGGCGACCGGAAAGTACCCCGTCCCAACATCCTTCGTGACCACGAAAACAGGGTAGCGAATCACGTTCATCCATGAGTCTCCTAAACGCGGCCGCTCTGGTGCAGCTACCAGCTGCACGCCAGCGCGGCCTTCGTCTTTTGATTCTACCGACAATCGCAAAGAAAAGCGCCGCCTAGAGTTGCGACCGACGAGCTGCCTGGGCAGAATGTGCCGATGGCGAGATTCGTCCCACGCCCCGGATTGCTGTTGAATGAGCGCCTTTTGGGCTTCAGCAAGGTAGAATTGACTCGTCACGCACTCGACCGATTGAGCCAGCGAGGCATTTCTCGTGAAGATGCCTTTCAGGCGATCCGAAAACCGGATCAGATTGGACTCCCAACAGCCCCGAACAGGCACCGGGTTCGCTGGAACAAGTCGATTAACTTCAGTATCGACGTGGTGTACGAACTGCTGCCGGACCGAATTAGAATAATTACCGTCATGCGAGTAACCGACGCCTTGCGGGGAATTGCCCCAAAGGTATTCCGAATTGGCAAGTCGTTTCCAAAGAAGCGGGACAAGGGCCGCCGTCGCGGAGATCGATAAACATGGAACTTAACTTTGGCATCGCCGTGACCGTGGACAACAACAATGGCCAGCCAATCTCGGTGTACTTCCAGATTAGGCGTGGCCGCGTTCACGAAACAAGGGAGTTTGCGGACGGAGCGGCTTTCGCAGATTACGACAAGCACGGCTCCCTTCTTGGGATCGAGTTGCTGTCTCCATGCCGTGTGTCGATTGTTGACCAGTTGGCGGCAAACGAGCCTGCATCGCTCAGAACGCAGGCAAAAAGGTTCATGCGTGAATCAGGCCCCAGGTCGATGATTGCAGCCTAGGCTGCTGCTTGGCCGGCATCACGGCTTTGAACAACTCGGCAAAGGTCCAAACGCGGTTGATTCATCCATCGACGGCTGGATCGAGCTGGTTGCCAACAAGATCAAGCGGACCGTCGCGGACGACTCGCAAGTGTGATGTTACGCACCCTATACGGTTCCGAGAGGAAGTCACCTGCGCGCTCGCCCAGTTGCCTCAGCGTGCGCTCGATGTTGTTGGCTGCGTCGGCCAACAATTGCCGGTCGGAGGCCGCAAGCCAGAGTTCGGCCAGTCGCCGTTCTGCCTCGGGCTTCCAGGTGACGGTATAGATCATGAGCCGGCACTGAGATCCCGCAGAATTTCCCCCAAGCTTCTGCCTCCCGGCTCCGATTCGAACTTCTTCAGTTCCTCGACGGTGTAGGGCACCTGGAATCGGTCAATGGGGCCGTCGGCGTTGGTGCGAAAGACTCCCAAGACCTGGCCACTGGAATCAACAATTTCGGCGGTACCCACCACGCTTCTCAGTTTCTCGGCGGCGCTGGTGTCGAGCATGACTTGAGTCATCATAGTGCCTCCCAATACTTCCTCGGTCGAATCACCGTCTCAATTTCATCATACTCCGCCGCAGTGGTGAGAGGCCAATCCAGACCGCTGGTGCTTGTCACGCGCCCACTGCTTGATCCTACGCAGCGCTGCACCGGCCGCTGCCTGACTTCCGCGCATCCGCGGCGGGAAACCGGGCACTGCGTTGCTTCGTTGCCCGCCAAGCAGGACCAGCTCACTTTTCGCAAGTCCTTGACAGGACGCTGGTTCATTCGCCGCGGAGCGTCTTGCACCGGCTGCTGGCACGGCGCTTGCTTTGCCCGCTGAGCGACTCCCGCCGTGCTCGGATCCAGTGCGTCGGGGAAGACAGGCGTGACTGCGAAAGGCGTCGCAGTTGCTTTCACCCTACCGCATCATCCTTTCTCTCCACCAGGCGAATCACACATGAGTCGATCCTTCCTGACCGGCGTATTGCCGGCTCTATTGTGTCTGTTTGCGCTCGCGGCGTGTACTTATTCGCCGCTGTTCGCTCAAGAAGAAACCAAGGAGGCTGCGCCTGCTGCTGAAGAGGCGGCACCTGCCGAAGAGGCCCAGGCGGAAGAGGCAGGGGCCGCGCCCGCTGCCATCGATCCGGGGCCGCCGCTCAACGAGACCAATTACGCCCTGGACAACATGATGTTGTTCCTGGCTGCCGTGCTCGTCCTGTTCATGCAAGCCGGCTTTTCCCTCGTGGAGACTGGGCTGAATGCCTCCAAGAATGCCGTCAACATCATGTTCAAGAACTTCATGGACCTCGTGGTCGGAGTTCTCTTGTTCTACTTGATCGGCTACGGGCTGATGTATCCCGGCGACAGCATCCTGATGAAGATCGGCGAGATGAAGCTGTTCGGATTCGGGCAGTTTGGAATCGCACCGGAAACCGGTGATCCCACTGCCGCCAATCTGCACTCGCAAGTGGACTTTCTCTTCCAGGTTGCGTTTTGTGCCACGGCTGCGACGATCGTCTCCGGGGCGGTCGCCGGCCGGATCAAGTTCTCGTCGTACCTGGTCTATACGGCCATCATCACCGGCCTGATTTACCCGATCAGCGGCATGTGGAAATGGGGTGGCGGCTGGCTGAACCAAATGGGTTTTGTGGACTTCGCCGGCTCGGTTGTCGTACACGCCGTGGGCGGATTCGCCGGGCTGGCCGGCGCCATTGCACTGGGGCCCCGCATCGGGCGCTTCGTGAATGGCAAGTCGATGCCCATGCCAGGTCACAACATCCCCTTTGCTGCGCTGGGCGTATTCATCCTCTGGATTGGCTGGTTTGGATTCAATCCCGGGAGCCAACTCGCCTTCACGGGCAAAGTCAATACGGACGTTGTGATGCTGATTGCGGTGAATACGACGCTTGCCGGTGCAACTGGTGCCCTGGCAGCGATGGTTCTATCGTGGGTGCTGTTCAAGAAGCCGGACCTCACCATGGCATTGAACGGTGCCTTGGCCGGCCTCGTCGGAATCACCGCGAACTGCCACTGTGTCGAAAACTATGAATCGCTGTTAATCGGCAGCGTCGCTGGCGTCCTCGTAACCGGCGGGATCCTACTGCTGGACAAGCTTCAGATTGACGATCCCGTCGGTGCGTTTCCGGTCCACGGCATCTGCGGATTATGGGGCGGCATTGCAACGGGAATCTTCGGGACCGCATCGGCTGATCTCCTCACCGCGGACCTGAGCTTAACCACTCAGCTCATCGGCACGTTTGCCATCGCCGGCTGGGCTCTGGCCGCGTCCTTGGCCCTGTTCTTCGGCCTCAAGGCGATTGGTCTGCTCCGCGTCGATGCCGAGGAGGAAATCGCGGGACTGGACATCAGCGAGCACGGCATGTACGCCTACCCGCCGGCACTGGTCACCGAGACCTACGGCACTTCGATCCCCGGTGCGGCGGTTCACGCTCCCGCCGGCGCAGCCATAGTCGGCAAGCCGAGCACGGAGCCGAAGCGAACGCGGTCGGTATCGAAGGGAATAAACACGACTTTGCTGTAGTCCACGTCGCCAGCGTCGGTGCCGGCGGCGAGCGTCTTAGGCTCGGCCACGCCGACGACCGTGAACGAGCAGATGGGGCGGTTGGCCTCGATGATGATCGCCCGGCCGATGGGATTCTGCGTGGGAAACAGGACCTCGGCCGTTTCGGCGCCCAAAATGGCGACGTTGTCGAAGCGCCGCTGATCCTGCTCGGAAAAGTCGCGCCCCAGGGCCAGCGTGATGTTGTTCTGCGTGAGGAATTCGCTGGTGATGGAAACGACCCGTGCCTCCAGCTTGCGGTCCTGGAAGCGGACGGTCTGGCGGAATTCGCGCATCGGCGAGGCGGCAATCACCGTCGGAATCGTCGATTGGATGCGCGCCAGGTCCGCATAGGTCAGGCCGTACGCCAATAGATCGACCCCTTCGCTTTGGGAAGGCTGCTCGGTCGGCTTGGTGCTGCGGAGGATGACGGTCGTGGCCCCCAGGTCCTTGAGCTGATCGAGGGCTTCGAAGCGGGCCGCTTCGCCCACCGACAGCATGACGATCACCGACGCTACGCCGAGCACGATCCCCAGCGTGGTCAAGAGCGAGCGCAACTGGTTGCCCGAGAGCGAGCGAATGCCCAGGCGCACCGCGCCGCTGAGGTGGGGAGGGAAGAACACGAGATTTTCTGGCGGGAGGGAGGCGGGTCGCGGTGGGGCCAATGGCGGCGGGCACTTCAAAATCCGAAATCCGAAATCCGAAATCCGAAACAAATTCGAAATCGAAAGCTCGAAGGTGCAAAATGTTTGCGTTTGAACAATTCGATTTGCATCATTCGTGCTTCTTTCGAATTTCGAACTTCGGATTTGTTTAACTGACGGCGACCTTTACCGGCTCCCCGTCGTCTTTGCCGTCGTCGGCTTCTTTCTTGGGCTGGTCCTTGCCTTGCTCCTGCTTGAGCTCGCCGGCTGCTCGCAGGCGAGCGTCGAGGGCCACCCGCTCTCCTTCTTCCAATCCGCCGACAATTTGAATCCGCTGCTCGTTGCTGTCGCCGACTTTAACCGTTCGCCGATCGATTCCCAGGGACGACACGACGTAGCAGACGTGATCATCCCCCCACTCGGTGACGGCTTGCACCGGCACCGACAGCACGTTCTCCAGCGTCTTGATGAGAATCTTGACCTCCGCCGTCATTCCGGGACGGAGGCCCGCATCCCGCGGCAAATCGTCGATCGACACGACCGTTTCGTATTCCTTGACCGAGTTGCCGCGCCAGGAATCGGACTGGGCCACGCTGGCTACCGAGACCACTTTGCCGTGCAGCATCTGGTTGGGGAGGGCGTCCACTTGCATCGTGGCGGTCTGCCCTTGGATGACCCGCTTCACCACGGACTCGTGGACCTTCAGCTTGACCTGCATCTGATTGAGGTCGGGGAGCTTGAAGATCGGTTGCTGGAAATGCACCTGCCCACCCTGGCGAATGCGCGACGATTCGTCCCACGGGCGATTGTTGGCATAAATCAATATGCCGTCCTGCGGCGCCCTGACGATGCACTTTTCGAGCTGCGCCTGGAGCCGCTCGAGCTGCCCTTGTTCGAGCTTCGCCGTTCTCTCGGCGGCTTTAACGTCGGTGGCCGCTTTCTCGCTGGCGGCCGCCTGGCTCTTTTGAACCCGGTCCAGTTCCCGCACGGCCTCCTCGGCATTGGCCGTCAGCTCGACCAGCTTGCGGTTCTTGGTGAACTTCTCCAGCACGCGGAGATCGGCTTCCTGCTGGCTCACGGAGAACTTCTTGCCATCGACGTTGAGCTCCATGACCCGCTCCTGTTCGAGCTGGGCGAGCCCTTTCTTGATCAGGCTGCGGGTGAAAGCCAGGTTGTCCTCGGCCTCCTTGAGCTCTTTTCTGCCCAGTTCGAGTGCCGCCCGACGTTTTTCCAGCTCGACCTGGTACTCCCCCTCCTCGTATGACTCGAAGTCGATTTTGGCGAGGGTCAGGGCCAGTTTTGCCTTGGCGATTTCACTCTCTTCGCGGTTGAGCTGCACTTCCAGCTCGCTGCGGGCCGCCTTGGCCTTCCCTTCCGCCTGCTCCCAGCGGACCCCCTGCTCGGTGATCGCCTTCGCCAGGACGTCGGTATCGAAGCGGGCGACTTCGTCCCCCGGGCTGACCTTGGTCCCCTCGGGGGTGATCGTCACCAGCCGGCCGCCCCCTTCGACCTCGCACAGCACCTGGACCGATTGGGCGCTTTCCAGCTCGCCGCGATCGGAGACGGTGATCGTCAAATCCCCCCGGCTGGCGGCCACGGTCATGATCTGGCTGGGGTCAAATGGCGGTCCCCCCCATTTCCACCAGGCCCAGCCCCCGCCGCCAACCAGGCCGCCGAGCAAAACGAGTCCCGCGAAGCGCACCGCCCCCCACGCACGCTCACGGCTGTGGGAGCGGCTGGGGGAGGTTGTTGTCGTTTTCGGGTGGTGGGAGCCGGCGTCCAGGTGGGATGTTTTCGCTTGCCGGCCCGATCTCGCTGGGGAGAGGACTTGCGAGTCGGAGTGGATCATCGGTGGGAACGCCTCTTTGGTCGAGCTGTAGGACTTCCAGGTCCAGCAGGAGCTGAACCCTTCGTTGTTGGAACGTTATATAAGTATCGGCTAATGCGTTGCGTGCTTGCAAGAGCGAGCTGAGTGCTTGCAGCAAGTTTAGGGTGGTCGTATCGTTCTCCGAACGGCGATTTCGCGGTCCAAGGAGAATAATTCGCGCATTATCGAGCTGTCTGGCCGCCGAAAGGAGTTGTTGCCGCGATATTTCGAAGCGTTGCTGCTGCAAACGTAATTGCCGCAAATCGTTGCGAATTTCCCTCTGGACCTCGTCGGACAGTGCCATATAGTCGCGTTTGGCCCGCGCCAGGGCGATCAGGCTGGCCCGGTAAGCGTTCCGTTCGGCCTGCCGATTGAGGGGGCCGTCAAACCGCAGGCCGAGAGTATAAGTGCTGGCTTCCGAGGCAAAGTTGAATGGGTCGAGGTGGTCCGGATCGGTCCCCAGGTCGGCACTGGCGACCACGTCGAGGTTGGACTGAAGCGCATTGGCGGCAATCCGCACCCTTCGCCAGGAGTCGGTAATGGCTGCCAACTGGTTTTGCAAATCGAGCCGGTTCTCCTGGGCGTAGGCCAGCGCCTGCTCCTCGGAGACTTCCAGCGGCGGCAGCTCGATCCGGTAAATGCGCGTCTGGGTATGGATGGCCATCACGCTGTCGATCAGACCCAGCCCCTTCTGAATGTCCTCGGCGAGCACTTCCCAAGCGGCTTCGCGATTTTCCTCCGTCACGTCGTCCCGATGGGCGTCGAGCGCCTCCAGCAGGTCCTTCAGTCCCGTCTCGATCTCCGGCACTTGCCGCTGGAGGACCTCGAAAGTCCGCTGGGCCTGCTCGCGCTGCTCCGGGCTGGTCTGGCTGGCATCGGGGTCCCCGAGCTTGCGATCCCATTCCTCCAGGCTTTCGGTAGCGGCCTTCAAATGCGGCGGCAGACGCTCCATGAATTGCCGCAGGGTCAGGAAATGCTCGCGAAGCGCCTCGACGGACGGCGGTTCGCCGAGTTCGGCCAGCCTCTGGCGCTGGAACGTTTCGACCTCGGTGCGATAGGCGTCCAGGACCGGATCGACTAGCACGAATTCGTCCAGCGGCGATTCATCCAGCTCGATGGCCAGCCGTGGCGGCAATCCCATTCGCAGCTTGAACAAGTCGAGCGACGTTTGCAGGCCGGCTTCCGAGGTAATGACGTTCAGCCGGGCCTGCTGAAGCGCTTGAAAGAACTGATCGAGCTCGACGGCCGATGCACGGCCCCCTTTGAACAGTTCGCTATACAGCCGGTAGGTCTCCTCCTGCTGCTTAAGGTTCGCCTGGTTGTTGCGAACCGTTTGCACCGACAAGAGGAGATCGAGATAGCCGCCGTTCTGGACCGCAATGTCGGCCCAGAACCGTTTGCGGAAACGGGCAAAGTCGCGGACTTCGTAGAGCACGTCGCGCTCGGTTTGCGTCAGGCTTTCGAGGGCAATGTCGCGGCCTGCACCGCGCAAGAGCGGCTGCGTCAGCGACACGAGCAGGTTCGAGCTGAAGCGGCGGCTGCCGTCCCCTGTGTACTGGTAGACGAGCGAGTTGGCGAAATCGACCAGGAGCTGCCCTCCGGCCGCCAGATTGCGGCGAAAACCAAAACCGGTCAGCGATGAGAGGGTATTGGTTTCGCCGTTGGCACTGCCGCCGGAGCCGAAATGCCTGTAGGTGGTGTCGTTGGTCAAAAACCACTGCAAGTCGAACTGAAACCGGGCGAGCGTCAGCCGCAGCGCGGTGAGATACAGATTTTCTTCCGCCGTCTGGTACTCGCGGCTATTGAGGAGCGCGATATCGACCGCCTTGTCCTGGTCGAGCCGGACGACGCCGCGCTCGTCGGGCTCCAAGACCAGCTCCCAGCCGATCGGCTCGATCCGGTCGGTGACGCCGTCTTTTTCCCAGTTCTTGGCCCCGCGCATCCATCCCGGATGTTCCATCCACTCCGCAGCGGCGGGATCATCGGGAGGCTTGGGCGGAAAGTCCGGATCGAACTCGTCCGCCAGCCGCGAGACGAGCTCCGGCTCGATATCGACCGAGCCGATGTCATAGGCCGGCTGGACGATCCGCTCGGCAATGACGGGGTACGTCTCATTATCCGCGCTCAGCCGGTAATGCGCGCGGGAACAGCCCACCAGCAACGCTAGCAACGCGATCGCGCAGAGCCGCCAGGTTCCCCGCACGCAAAGCTCCCAAAGGATCGAATGAATGGGCCGGAGGGTATAGCGGCCGCCGGAAGGCGGATCAAGACTGATTGATCCCTCCCCCAATAGTCCGCTCCCTGCACTACCCCATACTGACCAACTTGGAACTTTGAACCTTGAACTTGGAACTCCCCAGTTTTTGATCCCCCTGTCGATTTCCAGTCCGCTCGTTCGACTAGATACTATCAGGGTGTCCCTTCTGGGGCGTCCTCGTCAAGAAAATTCCTCCGAAAACACGCTTTCACGCTTTCAAGGAGCAGTCTATGAGCCGCGTTCGCGTTCTGGTGGGCACGAAGAAGGGGGCGTTCATCCTTACTGCCGACGGCAAGCGCCAGAAGTGGGAGGTCAGTGGGCCGCACTTCGGGGGCTGGGAGATGTATCACCTCAAGGGTTCGCCCGTCGACCCCAACCGGATCTACGCTTCGCAGACCAGCGGCTGGTTCGGGCAGGTCATTTCGCGGTCCGACGATGGAGGCAAAACCTGGACTACGCCCGGCAGCAGTCCCGAGGAGCTCAAGACGCCAGAAGGCTGGCCCAAAGGCGAGAGCAACAAGTTCGTTTATGACACGTCCGCCGAAACGGGCGCGCCCTTGACCACGCATCAATGGTACGACGGCACGCAGCACCCCTGGGAGTTCAAACGCGTGTGGCACCTGGAGCCGTCGCTGAACGACCAGGACACGATTTATGCCGGCGTGGAAGACGCCGCGCTGTTCCGCTCCAGCGACGGCGGCAAGTCCTGGCAGGAGCTCGCCAGCCTGCGCGGTCATGGCACGGGACCGAAGTGGACTCCCGGCGCTGGCGGCATGGGATTGCATACGATCGTTTTCGATCCGACCAACCCGAAACGAATTTACGTTGCCATCTCTGCCGCGGGCAATTTTCGCACCGATGACGGAGGCAAAACGTGGAAAGCGATCAACAAGGGGCTCAAGTCGCCGTATCTGCCGGAGATGACTCCGGACGTCGGCTTTTGCGTTCATCGGATCGCGATCCACCCCACCCGTCCCGACGTGGTGTACATGCAGTTGCACCAGGGGGGCGGCATCTATCGCAGCGACAATGCGGGGGACGAGTGGCAAGAGGTCAACGGCAATCTGCCCACCGACTTTGGCTTTCCCATCGACGTGCACGCGCACGAGCCCACCACCATCTACGCGGTGCCGATGGACCCCATGCTGCGCGTTCCGCCGGAAGGGAAGCTCCGCGTCTACCGCAGCACAGCGGGCGGCAACGAGTGGGAGCCCTTGACCCGCGGACTGCCGCAGGAGAATTGCTTTATCAACGTGCTCCGCGACGCGATGGCGGTGGACACGCTGGACGACTGCGGCATTTATTTCGGCACCACCGGCGGTCAGGTTTACTGCTCGCCCGACGGCGGGGACAACTGGCAGGCGATTGTGCGGGACTTGCCGGGAGTGCTTTCGGTCGAGGTGCAGTCGCTGAAGTAGGGAGCTTGCCGATGGTCCGCGTCGTCATTCCGTTTCATCTCCGCACCCTCGCCAAAATTACCGGCGACATCGAGCTCGACATCGAAGGCCCGGTCACCCAGCGGTCGGTCCTTGATGCGCTGGAAGCCCGCTACCCGATGCTCTGCGGCACGATCCGCGACCACGTCACGAAGAAGCGGCGGGCATTCCTGCGGTTGTACGCTTGCGAGCAGGATCTTTCTAACGAAGACCCGGATTCTCCGCTGCCCGATGCCGTGACATCGGGCGCGGAGCCCTATTTGATCATCGGGGCGATCGCTGGCGGGTAGACCCCAGCTCATAATTGCCGCATGAAGGCTACCAGCGAAGCCTTCTCATCCGCAGTCAGGTTGACTTCCAAGACGAGGTTGAAGAATTCGACCGTGTCCTCGAGCGTCAGCAGTCGGCCGTCGTGGAAGTACGGCGGCGACTCCTTGATGCCGCGGAGAGGAAAGGTTTTGATCGGGCCCTGCTTCGTCGCGACGAGTCCGTTGATGGTCTGCGTCTGGTAGAAGCGATCGACTTTGAGGTCGTGCATCGAGTTGTCGGTGTAGTACGGCGCCGGATGGCAGACGGCACATTTTGCCTTGCCAAAGAAGACCTCTTGCCCCTTCATCTCCGGCGAGTCGTCGCTGAACTTTTTGGAATCGAGCTTGCCGTCCCAGCCCAAATTCGGAGCCGGCGGAAAATCGAGCAGCGCCTGGACCTCGCTCATGAAGTGGACCTGGCTGGCCCGCTCGAGAATGTTGACCCCCTTGGCGGTGGCCGACACGGGATCGCCGTCAAAGTAAGCGGCCCGCTGCTCGAACTCCGTGAAGTCCTCGATGGTCTTGATCGCCCGTTGCGAGCCGAACAGCCGCTGGATGTTGACGCCGCGGAGGCTGGGAGTGTCGATCCGGCGGCGATGGGCCTGCGGTCGAATATCCCCGACCAGATGTGTCGCCGCCGAGGTGTGACCGTTGACGTGGCAATCGAAGCAAGTGACGCCTTGCATGCCGATCGCCTGCTCGGTCTTGCGGTCGGCTGTGGCGTTGAACTGCTGCTGCGGAAACTGCGTCACCAGCAGTCGCACCCCTTCCAGGTCCTTGGCGTTCAGGATCCCCTGAAAAATCTCCTGGAAGTTTTCGACGGTGACGACTTTACCCTGCGACACATCTCCCAGGTCGGGGCGCGTGGTCAGGAAAATTGCCGGTGGGAACTCGGGGAGGAAATGTTCGGGCAGATCGAAGTCGAGGTCAAACCGCTCCAGCCGCTTGAGGACTTTGATCTCCATCTGCGGAAAGAGCATCCCCCCCGCTTCGTGCTTGGGGTGCGGCAGCGGCAGAAATCCCTTGGGAAACAGCCCCTGCTCGCGAATCTCCTCGGGCGACATGGCCGCCAGCTTGTCCCACGTCTGCCCCTCTGGCAGGCGCGTCGCCGGGCCGACTTGAATCGGCTTGCCGCGGGTCATCGCCAGCTTGTCATCCGGCTTGGGCGTTAGATCGTATCGCTCCTCAAGCAGCTTCTTCTGCCGGGCCATGACCGCCGGCTTGTCGGCCTTGTCCTTGGCCATCATGTCGGCAAACGACTGCTGGCCGAGGAGCACCGGCGAAACCTGGTCGTAGCTCGTTTTGCCGCGAGCCTCCGCCTTTGGGGCCGCCGCCTTTCCGGCAGTTTTTGTGCGCGCCGGCTGTTGGGCGCTTGCCAACCCGAAACAGGCGGCAATCCACGCTACGGTCGATGCAAAGGCAAACCACCGAACCCAAGAAAACCGGCCTTTTGATGACGCGTGCATTCGTACCTCGCAATTCAGAGTCGTGGGGCGAGAGAGAGCACCGGGCGACATGGACATGGCGAAAGTCTCCTCGGTGAACGAGATGCGGACGAACTCCAATATATCCCCGCGAACTGACCGGAAGTAGCTGACACGACCGGGAACGGCAGCGGGCAAACGATCCCAATGGTCGAGCAGACAATTTGTCCGATTCTTCGGGTCGGCTGTCGATTGGAGCATACGCCGTTCGACTCAGTATCAGAGGGCTCCTAGTTCCATCCCTCACGATTCAGCCAGCGATAAAGGCACCGTTCCATGACCACGAAACCGACAACGATCGACGAGTACCTGGCTGGTTTGGGGGACAAGGAACGCAAGGCGCTCGACAAGCTTCGCCGGGCGATCCGCGCGGCCGTGCCGCAGCCGAAGGAGTGCATCAGCTATGGCATTCCCGCGTTCCGCCTGGACGGGATGCTTGTCGGATTCGGTGCGTCTAAAAAGCACTGCTCCTTTTTCCTGATGAGCGGTTCCACGGTGGATGACCACCAGGAACTGCTCGAGAACTACGACACCAGCAAGGGAACAATCCGCTTTCCAGCGGCTAAACCGCTGCCAATCGCGCTCGTCAAGAAGCTGGTCAAGGCGCGGCTTGCAGAAAACAAAGCTCGTCGTCCGAATCGGAAGTAGCCCCTTGGCGATGCCACGCTGGGAGCGGCTTAGCGAACGCCCGATCGTCCTTTCGTGCGCCGTTTGGCCAGGGCGAGATGGGGCTTAGTTTGACTGCCGCCTGCCAGCGCGTTCAGCTCGGACAAGAGCTGACAATCCGTTTCATACTGCTTGCGCCGCCGCTCGTAGGAAGCTTGCGTCTTGGTGCAAACGAGCGTCTGCGGAGAGCCTCGGCGCTCCGTGACGTGGGTGCAATCGCAGCGATTGGCGTCAATCTGCTGATGCAGATGCTGCCGGCGGTCCTTGCGGAGGGGAAATCGGCCAACGCGGGCGGCCGGATCGCGCAAGAAGCGCGCCAGCGCTTTGCAGTCTTCGCACCTGCACTCAAGCTCCGCCTCGCGCGCCCAGTCCTGCGGCGGCTGGATCGGCTCCTTGGTGGCGGCGCGAAGCTCGGCGATGCAATGCGCGAGCAGCCGATCGGCCGCAGCGCGAGCTGCGGAAACCTGCCCCAGCCAGCGGTGCATCGCTTTGACGTCGGGAATGAGCACCTCGCGGAGGTCGTACCGGCGCGGATCGGACAGCACATGCGCCAGAAACCAGTCCAGCCGCTGCTCGGCGCCAGTCGCGGCGAAAGTGTGAATCGCGGCTTCGACGACGCCTGATCGCGACTCGCCCGAGCCGTAGGGCGAGATCGGCTTCTTGTCAAAACGCTCGATTGCCCTGGCCAACGCCTCCGACAAGTTCAGACAAGCAGTGCGCCGCTCGTCGGTCCATGCCGGCGGCTGGCTGCACAGCGCCCGGCTCAGCGCCACGACTGGTCCCAGCTTCGTGAAATAGTCGTCGGGCTTTTGTTGATCCACCAGGACGCAGAGGGCGGCCCCCAGCGGCGCAAACCCAAACCGCTTGCCCAAGGATAGCAGCGCCTTGCCTTCCGATCCGTCGAAATCCTTGGGCAGCACATCGCGCACGAATCGCTCGGCCAATTCCTGTGACCCCAGCCGATCCAGGATTTTCAGCATCCGCTGTGAGTACCCCCATTCCCCTTTTGGCACCTGCACGCGCGGCTGCCAGTTGGCCACGATTTCCGCAGCAAAGGCCCGGCAGTCCTCCAGTGCCGCTGGGCTCTTGCTCCGCGCGAGCTTCTTCTCAAGCTCGGGGAGCGCGACCTGCTGCCCCTCGCCAGCCAGGATGCGATAGGTGTGCTTCCGGGGCCAGAGGACGATCGCTCCCTGGCGATACCAGCGCTCCATCGAGGCGCCTTCGTTGCCCGTCGCTTCCTCGATCTCGTTCCGGCGCGACCATCCTTCCCGGTCGTCCTCCGACAGGATCTCTTCGTCCTCCAGATGAATCATGCCAAACCGCTGCTTTTTCCCCTGCGGATCGAGCCAGTGGTCCGCCGTCAGACTTTCGTCGAACACTTCCTCCATTTCGGCTCCGGAATCGTCGCCGTCGTCGTCGTCCATTTCCTCTTCGTCGTCCTCATCGTCCCAGTAGTTTCTCCGCCGCCAGGGATCGTAATCGACGGTTGAATAGTCGGGCGTTCCGGACTGCCAGTGCGTCAGCAGGGCGAAGTAGCAGGCGTAGTCGAGCGACTCGGCGGCCCGCACCAGCACGTCGGCACGCGCGCGGTCGGAACCCTTGAGCTGCGCCGGATCGAGCCCCGCCTCGCTGTACTGGTGCGCGAAAGGGATGGCGATCTTATCCAGTTCTGGCGAGCCGGCAAACAGGCTCCGCAGATGGCCGGCCGCCGCATTCACCGCCTCGGCGCTTTGCGGTGCCGACGGCTGCTGCTTTCCCGTCGCGGTCAGGTTGTAGACGAGGCAGACCCGGTATCCGGAGGTCACCGGTTCGATCTCGTGGTCGCAATCGGCATAGAAGGCGGCATATTGCGTCTTGAACTCCCCCTCCTTGCCGCCGAAATCAATGCGTTTCGTTTGCCCTTCGTGACGCACGACGAGCGTCCCCCCTGCATGCCGCGAAGGGAGGCAGACCACGAGCGTGGCGAACATGTCGGCCGTCTTTTCCGTGTCGCGGTGCGGCGCAAAGAAGCTCCCCTTTTCGTAAATCAGCAGCTTGTACAACTCCGCCTTCACCTTCCGCGGTATGCCAAAATCTTGCCGGACGGCATCCACGATGGCCGCGAGATGAGCCTCCCATTCTGGGTTCTCCAGGCGGAACTGCGACGGCTCAAGTTGCCACACGCGGCGAACGCTCGTGTCGAGGATCGTCTCTTCCCCTCGCCCGTACGGCGCTTGCGTGGCTTGGGAAATCAACCGTTTTGCATCGGCGGCGGATACCGGAGTGCCGACGGAGCCGATTCCTTCGACGTCGAGTCCTGGCAGGACCGGCGGCAGGCTGCCGGAGGAGACGAATTGCGACGATTCGCCGAGCGCCTCCAGAAGTTCCTGAAGCGATTCCCGCGGACTTGCCATCTGAGACTCCTTTCGCGCCACGGCAGCGCCACCCTCGATTCACGAGGAGCGGATACAGGGGCTTCTGCCAAGAAAATTCAACTCTCGTCAGCAGTCGTCTTGATGCCTGCTGTCGAGGATTAAGCTTAGGCATAGGATTCGGGACGACAAGATGGCACATCCCCGTCCCGTCGAAGCATCCTGCTTCCCATGGCAGGATGACGGGATTTTTAACTCGTTAACGTGGAGCGCGAGGACCAAGATCGAATCGCTAGCTCGACCGTCAAAAGTCGGGGCGACAAGACGGCTATTGAACTTTTTATCGCCAGTGTGCGGGAACTGGGAGCGACGATCCGTGCCATCGTGGTACAGAATTAAGCAGCACCGGGAGTGGCACGTCGCTTGCGGGCCTTAACCTGTTCTTTGCCGCTTGACGCCTCCGGGCGACAACTCCACGTACAACCGGTACATTGAAGAAAAGCGCCTTGCGCGGGGTGGAGAAGCCCTGCCCCCCAACGGAGGTAAGGAATCATGCAAGTCCAGGTCAGCACCGACAATCACATCGAGGGCGGCGAGGAGTTGTCCCGCCAGGTCGAGGCCGTAGTGGAAGACGCTCTGGGGCGGTTCAGCGACTGGATCACCCGAGTGGAAGTCCAACTCAGCGACGAGAGCAGCAGCTCAAAGGCTCGCGACAACGACAAACGCTGTGTGATGGAGGCCCGCCCTGCGAACCTCCAGCCGATCATCGTGAGTCATCAAGGGGCGACTCTGGATCAGGCTCTCAAGGGGTGTGCAAAGAAGTTATCGCGGATTCTCAACGACACCGCTGGCCGGCTGGGCGACCCCAAGGGACGCACCTCCTACGCCGGTGACCAAACAAGCCAAGAAGATCTGAAGGAATAGAAATGCGCCAGCTTACCACTGACCATGTTATTGGGCTGCTGGCGGACCACGAGCCGCCGTGCATTTCCCTGTATCAGGCGACGCACCGCAACCACCCCGAGAACCAGCAAGACCCGATCCGCAACCGGAACCTGCTCGCGAAGATGGAAACCTCCTTGCGGCAGAAGTACCCGACGCGGGAGGTGCGAACGCTCCTGGAGAAGTTCCAGGCGCTGGCACACGACGACCGCTTCTGGAACCACCGGACGGACGGGTTGGCCATCCTGAGTTCGTCTGACACGTTCCAGGTCTTTGATCTGCAGCGCTCGATCCCGGAACTGCTCGTTGTGGCCGACAGCTTTCACACGAAACCGCTGCTCCGCGTCCTCCAGTCGGCCGACCGCTACCAGATTCTCGCGCTAAGCCGGCACGAAGCCAAACTTTACGAAGGCAACCGCTACGCCCTCGACCCGGTCGAGTTGACGAACGTACCTTCGACGATCACGGAGGCGCTGGGCGCGGAACTGACCGAGCAGCATCTTTCGGTCGGTGCCTACGGAGCCGGGGCACCTCGGGCCGCCAGGGGCGGGGTGGCCGGGAGCGGGGCGGCTCCGTCGGTCCACGCGCACGGGGACAAAGCGGACGAGGTGGACATCGACCGGGATCGGTTCTTCCGTTCCATCGACCGGGGCATCCTGGAACACCACTCCCGCCCGTCCGGGCTGCCGCTGATGCTCGCGACCCTGACGGAGTACCACGAGCCGTTTCACGAGGTCAGTCACAATCCGTTCCTGATGGCCGACGGGATCAGGAAGAACCCCGAGAGCCTGAGCCTCGACCAGTTGCGGGCGGAGGCGTGGCGGGTCGTCGAACCCGTCTACCTGCCACGCCTGGCCAAGCTGAGCGACGACTTTCAGGTGGCGCGATCCCGAAACCTCGGTTCGGACGACCTGGCTCAGATCGCGGAAGCCGCGACGGCGGGCCGCGTCGGCACATTGCTGGTCGAGGCCGACCGGCAGATCCC
>DATKDU010000222.1:0-12687 GCA_035512595.1 Pirellulaceae bacterium | reverse complement strand
GTCTTTGATGACACCGTCTTCAGACTACTCACCCCGCCATCTCTCTGCCTCTCTTCAGAGCCACTAGCCGCCACCCGTCATGGCGGCCAACGGCTCTCAGCTGGCCGCCGAAGTGGCTCTCTTCTGACCGCCTCTGACACATGACGGAATCCAGGATTGTGACAGGAAGGGATGCAACTCGGTTCTAAGGATTAGACGCGAGGGTGTGACACCTTTGGTCACTCGGTTCGTCCTTCGGCCGCCAAATGGAGGGCGCAAGTCGAATAGTGGACAGAAGTTCCAACTATTTCCAAAAAAACCCAACGCCCCTTGAACCATCACAGCAAATCCACCGGATCCACATCCACGACCCACTGCACTCCCTCCGGCGGCTCGAACTGGGAAATGGTCTCGCGCACGACCCGTCGCAGTTCGTCCGGCACCGAACTGCTGAGAATCGCATGAAAGCGGAATTTGGCCCGGAGCTTGGCGATCGGGCAGGGGGCCGGACCGAGCAAGCGCACGTGCGGCATTGCCGCGGCATCCACCGCGCCCCGCAGCAAATCGACGCACTGGGCCGCGAATTGCTCCGTCAGCTTCTCCTGCTCGCCGCGGACGATCAACCGGATTACGCCGGTGTAGGGGGGATAGCCGTGCTCCATGCGGATCGGCAACTCCGCGGCGGCAAACGCGTGGTAATCGTGCCGCACGGCGGCGGCAATCGCGAAGTGATCGGGGCTGAAGGTCTGCACCAGGACGCGGCCCCCCTTGTCGCCCCGGCCGGTGCGGCCGGCGACTTGCGTCACGAGCTGAAAGGTCCGCTCGGCGGCGCGAAAATCAGGAAAGTGCAGCGCGGTGTCCGCATTGATCACGCCGACCAGCGTCACGTTCGGAAAATCGAGCCCTTTGGCGATCATCTGCGTCCCGACCAGAATCCGCACTTTGCCGTCGCGGAATTTTTCCAACGCTTCCTCGTGACTACCGTGCTTCTGCATCGTGTCGCTGTCCATCCGCAGGACCGGCACGCCCGAAAATCGGGCCGCGATCTCCGCCTCCAGCCGCTGGGTACCCAGGCCGGAATAGCGAATGCCGTCGAAGCGGCAATCGGGACACCGGGCCGGGGCCAAATCTTGAAAGTCGCAGTAGTGGCAGACGACCTTGTCCCCTTCGCGGTGATGGGTCAGAGGCAGATCGCAATCGGGGCACTTGACGACGAAGCCGCACGCCGGGCACTGGATGTGCGTGGAATAGCCACGCCGATTGAGGAGCAGGATCACCTGGCCGTCCTCTTGGATGGCCTGATCGATCGCCCGAGCGAGTTGCCGGCTGATCGCCCCGCGAGCGGCCCGGCTGCGGACCTCGTCCCGCAGATCGATCGTCGCAACCATCGGCAGCGGCCGGTCGCTGACGCGCCGCGGAAGCTCGACAAGGGTGAAGCGTCCCTGCCGCGCTTCGTGCCACGCCTCGAGCGACGGCGTGGCGCTGCCAAGGACCAGCGGAATGTTCTCGAACTGGGCACGTTTAAGGGCTACATCGCGGGCGTGATACCGTGGTGCTTCCCCCTGCTTGAACGAGTGGTCGTGCTCCTCGTCGATCACGATCAGCCCCAGGTTCCGCACCGGGGCGAAGACCGCACTGCGCGCTCCGACAATCACCTGTACTTCCCCTGCGGCAATCCGCTGCCAGTGCCAATGACGCTCGGCGTCGCTCAAGTGGCTGTGCAGGACGGCAACCTGCGAAAACCGCGAGCGAAAGCGGGACCGTGTCTGCGGCGTGAGGCTGATCTCCGGAACCAAGACGATCGCCTGTCGCCCGAAGGCGATGACTTCGTCGATGGCGCGGATGTAAACCTCGGTCTTGCCGCTGCCAGTGACGCCGTGCATCAGGATCGTCTCGTGCCGCGGCGCCTTCAGCGCGGCGACGATCCGGTCGAGGGCCAGTTGCTGGTCGTCGTTGAGGTGCAGATGCTGTTCGCGCGGGGCGGGGACTTCATCCAGATCCATCTGCGAGATCCGTTTGACTTCCGCAGCGACCAGTTTCTTCTTCCGCAGCTCGGCAATCGGCCCGAGCGTACACTTGGCGGCCTGCGCGAGCTCTGGCGGCGATAGCGGCCGGGGCGAAGCGGCGAGGATTCGCAATGCATCGGCCTGCTTCGCGCCGAGCTTGAGCGTTCCCGCGGCCAGTTGCCGGGCAATCGCCTCGGGCACGCTGAGGAACGTCATTTCCCGCGTTCCCGCCTGGCCGCGGACGCCGGCCGGAACGACCGCCTGGAGCACCTGCCCCAGCGGACCGAGGTAATAGTCGGCCATCCACGCCGTCAGCCGCAGCATGGCCGGCGATAGCAGCGGCTCGGCATCGATGACGCTTTCGATGGGCTTCAGCGGCCGCGTGCCGACCGGCTTGGTGGCCACCGACGTGCAGTACCCGACTACCAGTCGCCCACCTTTTCCCAGCGGCACTTGCACGCGCTGGCCGGCCCTGAGCGTTCCCTTGAGCGTCTCCGGCACGCGGTAGTCGTACGGCCCGTGAGGCGGCTCCGCAAATACGACCTGTGCCGCGAGCTGCTCGGCCGCCTCATCGAGCTCCCATGGCTCGGGGGCGCGGTCGAAAAGAGATTGCTGCGAGGACATGGGCCATACGCTGACGGGCGGAATCGTAACCGCGGATGTCGCGGAAAACGCGGATACACAATCACACGCTCCGCGGCATTCGCGTAATCCGCGGTTCCAAATGCTTGGTTGGCCGGGATTCGCATTGCTCATCCCGCGCCGACCGCCGATAATGACACCAGACACGTTACCGCTCCTATCTTGTGCTCACGCCGGATCGTTGCCTATGCCCGTCACCCTCAGTCGCCGCCAAACGCTCGCCGCCCTGGCTGCTGCCGCATCGTCGCCGTTGGTGCCCGGGTTCTCCTCGCTGGCGTATGCCGCCAAGAAAGACCCCAAGTGGGCGGCCGCCATCGACAAGGGGCTCAAGTGGATGGCCAAGACCCAGTCCTCCGCCGGACACTGGCACGCCGGCGGCACCTATCCCACCGCCATGACCAGCCTCGCCGGCACGGCACTGGTCGCCTCCGGCTCGACGACGACGCAGGGGCCCTACGCCAAGAACATCCAAAGGGCGGTCAACTTCCTGATGGGAAAGCGCCGCACTAACGGCCTGATCGGCGACCCGATGCACCAGGACAACCGCTACACCTACGGCCACGGCTTCGCCATGCTTTTCCTCTCGCAGGTGCTGGGCGAGGAAGAAGACGCCGAGCGGCGCGACGAGCTGACCGACGTGCTCACCAAGGCGGTCGATTTTAGTTGCAAGGCCCAGGCGACCACCGGCGGATGGGGGTACGTCAGCGCCAAGGACCAGCCCAACTTCGACGAAGGCTCGACGACGATCACCCAGGTGCAAGGGCTTCGCGCCTGCCGCAACGCCGGCATCGTCGTCCCTGGCGAGGCGATCGAGAAGGCCAAGGAGTACATCTACGGCTGCAAGAATCCCGACGGCGGCATTTCCTACTCCTCGCGCAACCGGGGGAGTTCGCGGCCGGCGATCACCGCCGCCGCCCTGGCCTCGCTCTACAACGCCGGCGACTACGAGAGCAAGCACATCCCGGACATGCTCGAGTTCTGCAAAAAGAGCCTCAAAGACCTGAGCGAAGGGCCCAACGCCTTCGGCCACTGGCACTACACCTACCTCTATTACTCGCAGGTGATGTACCGCCAGGGGGAGAAGGAGTGGGCCCCCTTCCGCGACAAGCTCTACAACCGCATCGTCAGCGAGCAGCAGTCCGACGGCAGTTGGGTCGGCCAGGTGGCCCCGATCTACGTCACGAGCTGCAACCTGATCATGATGCAGCTCGATAAGGCGTACCTGCCGATCTATCAGCGCTAATAAGTAGTAGGCACACTCCGTGTGCCGTCTCGCGGGCTCCCACAAGCCTGAAGCGCAAGCGAAGGAAAGGCCTTTTTGCGATTGGTGAGTGTTCCTTCGCTAGCGCTGCAGGCTTGTGGCAGCCAGCGGCAAACTTCGCCCCCTTGCGCATGCCTCCTCCTTGGGTCGTCCCCGACGACGATGATAACGGTTTAGCGCAGCCCAAGGACGCGATGCCGACGGTTGTAACATGTGATCAATTGACAACTTGTGTACAATAATTCGCAATTTTTCGCGCACTCGAATATAACACCCCGAACGGGGGGGTGAATGGATCGTGCTCCGCCGACGGCTAGGGCAGGGGACCTGCCCTAAGGCAGGTCAAGTCTCGGCGATTGCCGAGATCTGGCTGGCGGGCGAATCCAAGCCCCCAAATGATAAGCGAATTGGGAAATTTTTTAAGCCCATTTTTTTCCGCAAGCCTTTACCGTCAAAGGACTTGTAGTTTTTGGAGGATTTCTCTTTAATAAGCGACTTTGCAGCTACTTCCCACGGCATTTCGTGCCAACGCTCGAATTCACAACCAACTTGAGAAAGATCGACCTCCGTAGGGGAGGGGCGAAATGCCGCCTGGCCAGCAGGCTGCCGATGCACCTGTCGGGGCCAGAAGAGACTCCGCCAGGAAGTCAGATGCGCGAAATGAACCTTTTATTCACATATATACAAAAGATTTTATGCGTTCGCCCATCGTCCCGAGCAGCGACGGCAACTCACTTTTTCCGCCTCCCCCGCTTTCCGCCGCTGGCCAGGATTTTCTTCAGGCACAGGTAGCCACGCGGCACTTGCTTGGCCAGGAGCCATTCGACGTCGAGCCAGAAGCCGGGAATGACCGCTGTGCGGAAGATGCGGTTGTCTTCCAGGGGGACAGGCTCGTAGGATCCATCGACGAGGCGCATGAACACGACTCGCCGCTGGATGGGGTCGATGATCCAGTATTCCGTGACTCCGGCCGATTCGTACAATTCTCGTTTTTCGCCGTAGTCCCGCTGCACACTGTCGCGGGAAACGATTTCCACGGCAATGTCCGGGCCGCCGAGGAGATAGTCTTCACCGACCAGGTGTTGCCGCTCAAGCCGCACGTACCCCACATCCGGCTCCGTGCCATTGCGGTCGTCAATCCTGCACGCAAAACGGCAGAAGAACGTGAACCCGCCAATGTCACGGGCAGAAGCATATCCGTCGATCAATGACGCTATAAATCCCATCAGTGAGTTGTGTGTCCGTGTATCCGGCAGCGCGACACGAACGCTTCCGTCCAGCAAGTCAGCCTTTTCGCCGTCGTCGAGCCGAACGAGGAATTCGTCGAAGGTCATGCCGTCGGCCGGCAGGAGCATTTCCGCAGACGCCATACGCGAATCCTCGCACATCCCGGCGGCTGTTAGCCGCCGGCTAGGAGCCGATTTGCAATAGCTCCCGCTGGGGTCGCGGCTTTTCGCGGGTGTCGATCCACTTGGCGGCATCGAAGTGTTTGGTGTACGTCCCGTAGTCGTTGAAGAAGAGTCGCTTGGCCAGGCGATAGGCCCAGGACTTCTCGGGAATTTCCTCCCCCGGGTTATACTGGCTCGGTCGGCATTCCAGGCCCTCTAGTTCCGCGAGGGCTTGCTTCCGGGCGGTTGTGTCGTGGGCCGAATGCCGCTCGATGAGGCCGCGGAGAAGGTCGGGGCGTTCGAGAATGATGCAGCCGCGGGTGTGCGTGGCGGCCGTTTCGCGGAAGTCGCGGAGAAATGCCGAGCCGCCGATCACTTCTTTGAGCGGCCGCTCGTCGTAGATCGATTCTTTGGCGAACTGGATCACCGGGCAGGGCTCGATGTCTCCCCAGGGGCTGATGTGGTGAGTGAAGCCGGTCGCGGCCGGGCAGAGCGCGCCCCCTTCGCCATCGTAGTAGGCATCGACGATGACGATCGGCTTCTTGGCCCGCATTTCGACGACGAATTTTCTGGCTTCGAGCTGTTGCTCCGGCGTGAGGGCCAATTCCGGCTTCGAATCGGGCCCGACGACGCGATAGATGTGAAACCAGGTGTAAAACACCCCCATCTCGATCAGCCGGTCGAGCCACTTCTCGCTCAAGAGGTCGTAATTCGTCTGGCAGAGGCTCGTGCAGACGCCGGTCATCACTTTGTGATTGAGGCAGTTCTGGATGCCTTCCATCGACTTGCTATAGACTCCATCGCGGCCGCGGCGCTCGTCGCTGACGATCTCGTTCCCCTCGACGCTGACCAGCGGCGTCACATTGCCGCAGCGGCGCAGCTCGCGGGCCACGTCGCCCGTGATGAAGTGTCCGTTGGTGAAGACCTGGAAGTAGCAGTCCGGGTGTTGGCGGAATATGTCCAGAATCTCGGGGTGCATGAACGGCTCGCCGCCCAGAATGCCGAAGAAGGAGTTGCCCATCGCCTTGGCCTCGCTAATGAGGCGATTCATGGCCGGGACTTCGATCTTCTCCTGTTTGGCGGCCACATCGACCCAGCACCCCTGGCAGCGGAGGTTGCAGCTATTGATGACCGAGATGTACAGAAACGGCGGGAAGAACTCCCCGCGCGCCAGCCGCGCCTTGTGCTTCTGCACGGAGCGCATCCCCTTGAGGCCGAAATTCCAGGCCAGCTTCCACAGCAAGCGCTTGTCGGTTTCCAGGAGCAGGCGTTTGGCGAGGCGGAGATACATGCGGGAGGGTTCAGGGTTCAGGGTTCAGGGTTCAGGGTTCAGGGAGGGAGTTATTCCCGCACCTTAGCGGTCCATTATAGCCAGCCGATTGAACCGCAGATGACGCGAAGGACGCGGATGGGACAAGAAAATATCCGCGACTTCCGCGAAATCCGCGGTTCAATCCCTCGGCCGCGTGCGATAGATGGCCAGCGAAACGCAGCCGCCGATGTAGGCCAAGAGCAGCGTCCACAAGCCGTGGGCGACTTCGATGAAGTCCTGTTCCAAAATGTAATGCGGGCCTGTTCGAGACAAGTACGTGTAAAAGTGTCCGTCCTCGCCAGCTTTAAAAACGTGGTGCAAAGGTCTACCCACAAAGTCTCCGCCCGGTCGCCCTCGCGTCTGCTGGAAGGTAGCAAAGTCCAGGGCTCGTGGTTGCACGGATAGTTTTGGTCGCGCGCTCTGGTACGTCCACGCCGACATCCACGTCGTCACGAATGCCGCCGGGTGCAGCGAGGGGATGCCGTTGGAAAGACCCGGATGAAAGACCAGCAGCATGTGGGCCATGCCGCAAATCGAAAAGCCTCCCCAGAACGAGCGCGTTTCGCCGCCGCGGTTGAAGGCGATCAGAATGCCGGCGACGATCAGCGCCAGCCCTGTGTAAAAGAGCACGATCGCCCACCACGGCGAGGCCCACCGCAGCGCGTAGCAACCGACGGCGACGAAGGTCGTCGCCACAAATAGCTGCCGCAGCTAAAAGCGGAATAGCCCGCGCAATCCGTGCCGAGTTGTTTCAGTAGCGTTCATGGCCCTTCGACTCCTGGCCTATTATGCTGGCTCGAATCCCCACAACTTCATGGCATTCCCGCCGAGAATCTTCTGCCGATCTTCCGCGGTAAAGAACGGCATCTGCTCGAACAGCTTGATTTCCTTGTCGAGCGTCGGCCGCTTGTAGAACGCGCGGGCCGCGCCCGGGTAGCCGGTGCCGAACAGCAGCCGGTCAGAACCGAACGCCTCGTAGACGCGCTTGACATGGGGATAGGCGTCCGCGAAGGGATATTCGCCGGACTTGGAAACAGAGCTGAGTTCGGAGACTTTAACCCACACGTTCGGATAGGTCGCCATTTTGAGGAGCAGCCGCAGGTCATCCTCGGCACTGGTGGACTTAAAGTCGATCTGGCTCAGGTGGTCGATGATAATCCGCATCTCGCGGTGGGCTTTGACCATCGTTTCCAGCTTGGGGAGCTGCCGCGGCGTGATGAAGAAGTTGAAGACCGCGCCGAGCTCGATCCCCCGCTTCCACAGCCGGTGATGTGCGTCACTAGTCAGCCAGGCGTCGCCGCCGTGCTTGCCGCCCTCGTAGTACAGCGGGCTGAACCGCATGCCGGCCAGGCCGTGCTCCTTCATCCAGAATTCGAGCTTGTCGGCGACTTTGGGGTCGGTCGGATCGATCAGGCCGTGAGCCTTGAGCCGCTCGGGATAGCGTCGGACGCAGTCGGCGACGTACGCATTGTCCCAGCCGTGATAAATGACCTGCACCAAAACGCTGTGCGTGCAGCCGTGGGCATCCATGTCCTCGATCAGCATCTCCACCGTCCCCTCGTGCGGCGGGGCTTTGAAGTCGGGCTGGTACGGGTGCGGGAACGGGTACTTGCCGCCGGCCTGGGCCCAGACGTGCATGTGGGTGTCGATGACCGGCGGCACTCGTGCTTCGGCGCGAGCGCTTGCGGCCAGCGAGATAGTGCCGGCGGCTGCCGCGGCAGCAATCGAGCGATTGAGAAACCTGCGACGGTTCATATTTGTGCTCGAGGAAGGGCGGGGGAGCGTACTGGACCGATGGCTACAGTCTTACCGAGACGGCGGCAGATTGCCAGCAACCAAGCGGGCGGCCGAATGGGTCAGGAGTGGGGTAGTGAAAAGTCATATTGAATACGTCACATCGGATGGGGTGAATTATGTTCTCCGAGCAGGCGCGAAACGGCTCGGTCGTCTGCCGGCAACGAGGCTGCTCCGTTTTCGCACGGAGGCACAGGGGCGCAGAGGCACAGAGCAGAAAACAACTCGCTTTGCTGCTCCTCTGTGTCTCCGTGCCCCTGTGCCTCCGTGGAAAAACGCAAGGTTCGTTGGGCGGAAGGGGGGGTCGAGTTACTGGCATGTTTCATTTTGGAACGGAATTCAACCCTTCGCGGTCGATCGATTCATGTCGCTGTCTGTCAACTTTTCATCACCCCACTCCCGACCCCTTCACGCGCCAGCCGCCAGGCGCTTTGCGGACCGCGGCTGCCGCTGCGTACAATCGGGGCCGGCGATTGTCGCGTGCCTAACGATTTTGGGAGCGAGTGATGAGCCGAGTTTGGCGGTACTGCATCATGGGGTGGTTGGTCCTGGCTTCGGCCGGCAGAACAGAGGACGCCCTGCCGCACTGGATCTGGGACCGCAATACGTCGGGTGATGTCGGACTTGATGCGGGGGCCGGCGGCGAGTGCCGACTGGAACGCGGCTTTGCCGTCGAGCGGCCGAATCAGTCGGCCAAGCTCCGCCTGGCGGCGGACTTCTGCCAAGCCACGGTCCGGATCAACGGCCGCGGCCTTTTGACCATCGAGCCCTACAGCCCTACGACCGACGTCGATGTGACCAGCGCGATTCGTATCGGCGAAAATCGCATCACGGTCGATTGCAAATCGGTCGGCGGACCGGCGGCCATCGCCCTCAGCCTGGAAATCGTCAGTGCCGACGGGTCGCGGACGACGCTGGTCAGCGACGGCGACTGGTCGAGCGGCACAGGCCGTGCCGTTTCACAAGGCCCCGTCGAGGCGGCGCTGTGGGGCATCGGCCGCCGAAGAGCGACGATCGACCCGTTTGACAACTACGAGCAGTGGCGGCAGGCGGTCGGTGCGCCAGCCGCCGGTCACGAGGCGGCATTCTGGACGCCGCCGGGCTTTGAAATCTCGCTCGTCCGCGCGGCGCAGAGCGACGAAGGCTCGTGGGTCAGCATGGCCTTCGATCCAAAGGGGCGGTTGACGATCGCCCGCGAGGATCAGGGCCTTTTGCGGATGACGCTGGCCGACGACCGCCGGTCGGTGACAAAAGTCGAGACGATCAACCGCGAGCTGCTCGAATGCCGCGGGCTGCTCTATGCCGACAACGCGCTGTATGCCAACGCCAACAACTCCAAAGGGCTGTACCGGCTGCGCGACACCGACGGCGACGACCAGTTCGACGAGGTGAAGCTGCTGCGGCAGTTTCCCGGCGGCGTAGGGCACGGCCGCAACGACCTGGCGCTCGGTCCGGACGGCATGATCTACTCGATGCACGGCGATTCGGTGGAAGTGCCGCGGGAAAACGTCCGCGATCGCACGTCGCCGCTGCGCGAGGCCCGCCGCGGCCAGACGACCAGCGAGGGGAACCTCGTCCGCACCGACAAGGACGGCAAGCAGTGGGAGGTCGTCTGCGGCGGTCTGCGCAATCCGTTCGGCATCGCCTTCAACGGGCTCGGCGATCTTTTCACCTACGACGCCGACGCGGAGTTCGACATGGGGACGCCGTGGTACCGGCCGACGCGAATCGTGCAGCTCGTGTCGGGGGCCGACTACGGCTGGCGCGGTGTCACCGGCAAGTGGCCGCCGTATTTTCCCGATCACGCCGACAATGCGCTGCCAACGCTCGACATCGGCAAGGGCTCGCCGACGGCCGTGGTGTTTGGAACCGGCGCCAACTTTCCGGCCGATTACCAGCGGGCGCTGTTCATTCTCGATTGGGCCTACGGGCGGATCGTGGCGGTGCATCTGGCGCCGCGGGGGGCCGGCTACGGCGCGATGGCCGAGACGTTTCTCAAGGGGCGGCCGCTGAACGTCACCGATCTGACCATCGGCCCAGACGGGGCGATGTACGTCGTCACCGGCGGACGCAAGACGCAGTCGGCCTTGTACCGCATCGCGTACACGGGCGCTGAGGAGCCCCCGAAGCCGTCGCCGACTCACGAAAGCGACTGCCGGCAACACGCCGCCGCCGCTCGCAAGCTGCGGCTGGAGTTGGAGGAATGCCATCGCCCAGTGGATCCAGCACAGATCGACTCGCTCTGGCCGCATCTCGATTCGCCCGATCCGTTTGTTCGCCACGCCGCGCGGATTGCCATCGAACACCAGCCGCTAGATCGTTGGCGCGAGCGGGCACTGGCGGAGAAGCGCACGACCGCGGCACTGACGGCACTCGTCGCTTTGGCCAGAACGGGAGACAAGTCCTCCGTACCGGCGATCGTCGGCCGGCTGGCGTCGCTTCCCGCCGGCGAGCTCGACTTCGGCCAGACGCTCCTCCTGCTGCGCGGTCTGGCGCTGTGCCGTGAGCTGTCTCCCGAAGCGGTCGAACAGCACCAGGGTAGGATCATATCGCAGCTTGCGCCGCTGGTTCCGCATCCGGCGGCCTGGCCGCACGTCAGCCCCGCCGGCAGCGGCGCAGCCGTGCAGCGGGAGGTCGCGCAGCTTTTGGTTCAACTCGGTGCTCCGGACGCCGTGCAGAAGACGGCCGCCGCCTTTTTGACCAGCAGCGTCCAGGAGGACCGCTTGATGGGGCTGTTCATCCTGCGTCATGCCAAGGAGGGATGGACGACGGACACGCGGCGGGCCTACTTCGCCGCCTTGAACGAAGGAGGCCGCTACTTGTCGGGAGAAGGAATGCCCCGGTTTCTTTCGACCCTGCGGGAAGAGGCGCTGGCAACGCTGAGCGATGCCGAGCGAAAGGAACTGGGGGACCTCGTGAATCTGGCGGTCGATGCGGCCGATGACGAACCGCCACCCGTGCGACCGGTGGTCAAAAAGTGGACGCTGGAGGATTTCGCGCCGCTGCTGGCCGACGACAAGCTCCAGCCGAGTGCCGAGCGGGGCGCGATCGTCTTTCGCGATGCGCTCTGCGTCCGCTGCCATCGGGTCGGCGCGCGGGGGCCGGCCGTCGGCCCCGACTTGACGCACGTCGCCGGCCGGTTCAGCCGCCGCGACATGCTCGAGTCGATCCTTGCGCCGAACAAAGTTGTGGCTGAGAACTATCGAAACGTGCAGATCCGCACGCAGGGGGGCCGCACGATCGTCGGCCGCGTGCTGATCGCGGGAGACTATCGCTCCGAGAAGCTGCAAATCGCCACCGAGCCGCTGCGCCCCAGCACCATCGTCGAAGTCAACAAACGCGAAATCGAAGAAAACCGCCTGTCGGACACTTCGCCGATGCCGGCCGGGCTGCTCGACACGTTCACCGCCCAGGAGGTGCTCGACCTATTGGCGTATCTGGAAAGCGGCGCAGCGGTTGCCCCAACCGGTCGATGATCACGCCGGCCGCCCGTAAACGCCCGTTGTTGGTCGCCGTCCCCCTCCCCGACGTGGCACCCCTGCAAGTTGGGCGAGCCACCCAGCGCGCCAGACCGAGCGCCGGGCCGGTGAGGAGCTTTTCTTGAAGACGGTCAGGGCCTCACCGGCCGCTTTTCCTTCGTTCAATCGTCGTTCAGGATCGTGCCGATGCCGCGGTTCTTGGCCAGCAGCGAATTGCTGCTGCTATCGAACAAGTCGAGGTAAAACGTCTCGTTGGCCTCCTTCTTGTTGTCTCCTTTGACTTCGATCGTGATTGTCTTGGTCGTCTCGCCGGGATTGAAAGTCAGCGTGCCGGTCTTGGCGACGTAGTCGCTGTCGCTCGTCTTGGCGGTGCCGTCCACGGTGCGGTACGACATCGTCACGGCTTGGTCGTAGGCGGCCGAGAGCGTGACCGTGAACGTGAACAGGGTCGTTTGGCCCTTCTTGCCCTCGGCCTTGGTCACGTCGCTGATGCTGATGCGCGGCTCGTCGTCCACTGAGGTAATGGTGCTCGATGCAGGAGCCGGTGGCGGGGCATTGTCGCCGTAGAATCGCATGAGAAGTGGGTGGTCCACGTTAGCCCCAGTGCTGATATCGGATGCGACTCCGGCGACGATGATGCTGCCGTCGGACTGCAAGGCGACACCGTTAGCGCCAAATTCATAGTTTAGGGGCCCAGTTCCGAGCTTGTAGCCGACGCCACCGAAGGTCGTGTCGAGCGTGGCAGTGAGCCGGGCAACCGCAATATCGGTGGTCGAACTGCTCGTGAATTGTCCGGCTACCAAAGCTTTGCCATCAGGCTGAACTG
>DATKDU010000221.1:0-2865 GCA_035512595.1 Pirellulaceae bacterium | reverse complement strand
ACAGTGCCATACGCCCCCGCCTGCTCGAAGTAGGTCAGCAGCCGCTGGTAAAAGTCGTGGCCGCCGATGGTGGCACTGTCGCCGATGACGATCAGCTTGCGGCGGGCACGGGTCAGGGCGACGTTCATCCGCCGCGTGTCGCCGAGGAAGCCGATTTCCCCCTTGGTATTGGAGCGGACTAGCGAGATGATGACCGCCTCCTTCTCGCGCCCCTGAAAGCCATCGACCGTGTCGATCTCCAGACCTTCGATCCGCAGTTGGTCGCGCAAGAGCCGCACCTGGGCAGCATAAGGAGCGATTACCGCCAGCTCGCGCCGTGAAACTCCCGCTTCGACTAGCGCCTCCACCTGACGGCCGACCAGCTCCGCCTCGAACCGATTGCGGCGGCTCTCCCCCTCAGGCTCTAGCTCCTCGTCGTAGCTGGCACCGGCCGTGTCGATGAACGTTAGTGGCGCGCTCGTCAGCGGCCCGGCTGCGACGTGCGGCAGATCGTGCAGCAAGTGTCCGCTCACGGCCGCGTCGGCGACCAGCGACGACTCGTAGAACTCGGCCGAGGAAAAACCCATGATCGCCTCGTGCATCCGGTACTGCGTCGTCAGCCGGCGGGAGATATCCGGGCCCAGCTCGCGGATCAATCGCTCCATCAGGCTCACGGCCAATCCTTCCCGGGCCGCCGCGGTCGAAAGGATCGTCGGCGCCAATTGGCAGTGATCGCCGGCCAGCACGACGCGACCGGCGCGAAGCACCGGAATCCAGCAGGCCGCCTCGATCGCCTGGGCCGCCTCGTCGATGACCGCAAGGTCGAATTGACGATCGCCCAGCAGTTGGCCGTCAATTCCGGTCAGCGTGGCGCAGATCACGGAGGCCCGATCGAGCAGGTGCTCGACGACCTGGTCCTCGATCCGCCGCGCGTCGGCGATGAGCTCGCGAGCTTCCCGCCGCATCTCTTGGCGAGCCCCCGGCAGTGGTTTGGCCCGCGTGTAACGGGACGCTTTGTCCCGCAGCCCTTCGGCCTCGCGAAAGAGCCGCCTGGCCAACACCACGTCCGGATGGGCATCGACCAACAGATCGAGCGTATGCTCCTGCAACTCCGGCAGTACGCGCGCGGGATGTCCCAGCCGGACCACGTTTTCGCCGGCCCGCACCAGCCGCTCCAGCAGATTATCCACCGCCAGATTGCTGGGTGCGCAGGCCAGCACCTTTTCCCCGCGAGCAATCGCTTGGCGAATCAGCTCCACGACGGTCCGCGTCTTGCCGGTACCAGGCGGTCCGTGAATGATCGCCACGTCCTTCGCCGAAAGCGCGAACTCCACGGCCTCGATCTGCGACCGATTCAGGTTCGCATCGAGTGCGACCAGCGGAGTTTGTTTGTCGAAATGTGGCGGCTGAATGCCCAGCAGCACATCGCGCAGGCGGGGCAGCCTGCCGCGCTCGGCGCGCCGGGATTCCTCGAGTGCCGACCGCTGGCGCTGCCGGGAGATCTCGTCGCTGGCCAGATCGAGGCGAAATGTGGGCCGATCGTGCTCGGTCTCTGGGGACTGACCGAGCACCACGTCGAGCGAGGATGCATCCCGCCGGCTGACGATCCCACGCAAGCCCTGCGGCCGGGGGACGTTCTCCTCGACCAGGAAGACGGGAGTGCCGACTCCCAGGCGGTTGAACGGCAGGTTCTGCGTCTGGTCGCGCTTGGCGAGGGTCGCCATCACGCGTCCACCGAAGGCCGGCCGCTCGTCGCGGATCGCCAGCTTGACGAGGCAGTTGCCCGAGCGCTCGGCGGCGGCGCCTGACTGCCGCCGCGCTTGTTCGGCTAGCTGCTGCGCCTCGGCTGCTGCTTCCAGTTCCAACAGCCCGGCCAGATGCTCGAAATGTCGGCTTTCGGCCATGGATCCTTACCGAGCTGCGGCCGGCTGCCAGTGGGGCCACATGGCGGCGTGGCCGGTGGACAGGTGAGTGAGCTGAAACTCGCGGTGATCGGCAAGCCGCAGGAGGAAGAGCTGTCGCACCCCCTCCCGCTTGGAACCGTACACGAGCCACTGGCCGTCGGTGGATGGCTGCGGATGGTAGTGGAGCGTTCCGGCCGCGGACCGGGTGAGCCGCGTGGATTTGCCGTCGAGCGTCACCTGAAACAGCTCGACGCAGTCGCCAACGTGCGCCGTGTAGAACACCGACTTGCCGTCCGCAGACCAGGCGGGCGTGTCGCTGCTGCCGCCGTGAAAATCGGGGACGTCGAGAAACTCGACCACGCCTTTGTAGGTGCCGCGATCGGCCAGCTTCCTCAGTCCCGTCCCGTCGGCGCGGACCAGGTGCGGATGGCAGCGGTAGTGCTCGCCGCACAGAAAGAGCACCCATTGGCCGTCGGGGGACCAGGTCGGCACAAAGTTGAAGGGCTGGCCGGTCTCGATTTTCACGGCATTCGCCCCATCCGCATCCGCCAGGTAGACCTGATAGTTTTGGTGATAGGCGATCCGGCGGCCGTCGAGCGAGCTGGAAAAGCCGTAGGCAAACTCTTTGGACTGGCTCGTCAGGTCGATCTTGTTGCAACCGTCTCGATCCATGCGAAACAGGTGCGAATTGCCGCCAACTAGCGCGGTGAAACCCAGCTTGCTCTCGTCGCCGGGCCAGAAGAACAGGCCGCTGTTATAGAAGCTGACGCGCTCGACGGCCGTCACGTTGGTCGCCTGCCCGCCGGCCAGGTCCACCAGATACGAGTCGAGCAGCCACCCTGACTCGGTGAAGCGAAACGTCTTGTGCTCCTCCTCCCAGGCTGCGTTTTCGGGGCTCTGCCAGCCGCGGATGACAATCGCCGTCTGGCCGTCGGGCGACCAGCCGGCGAATTGCGTCCAACTGTCAGGCTTGTCCGCCAGC
>DATKDU010000220.1:0-2865 GCA_035512595.1 Pirellulaceae bacterium | reverse complement strand
ACAGTGCCATACGCCCCCGCCTGCTCGAAGTAGGTCAGCAGCCGCTGGTAAAAGTCGTGGCCGCCGATGGTGGCACTGTCGCCGATGACGATCAGCTTGCGGCGGGCACGGGTCAGGGCGACGTTCATCCGCCGCGTGTCGGCGAGGAAGCCGATTTCCCCCTTGGTATTGGAGCAGACTAGCGAGATGATGATCGCCTCCTTCTCTCGCCCCTGAAATCCATCGACCGTGTCAATCTCCAGACCTTCGATCCGCAGTTGGTCGCGCAAGAGCCGCACCTGGGCAGCATAAGGAGCGATTACCGCCAGCTCGCGCCGTGAAACTCCCGCTTCGATTAGCGCCTCCACCTGACGGCCGACGAGCTCCGCCTCGGACCGATTGCGGCGGCTCTCCCCCTCAGGCTCCAGCTCCTCGTCGTAGCTGGCACCGGCCGTGTCGATGAACGTTAGTGGCGCGCTCGTTAGCGGCCCGGCTGCGACGTGCGGCAGATCGTGCAGCAAGTGTCCGCTCACGGCCGCGTCGGCCACCAGCGAGGACTCATAGAACTCGGCCGACGAGAAGCCCATGATCGCCTCGTGCATCCGGTACTGCGTCGTCAGCCGGCAGGAGATATCCGGGCCCAGCTCGCGGATCAACCGCTCCATCAGGCTCACGGCCAATCCTTCCCGGGCCGCCGCGGTCGAAAGGATCGTCGGCGGCAATTGGCAATGATCGCCGGCCAGCACGACGCGACCGGCGCGAAGCAGCGGGATCCAGCAGGCTGGCTCGATCGCCTGGGCCGCCTCGTCGATGACCGCAAGATCGAATTGACGATCGCCCAGCAGCGGGCCGTCAATTCCGGTCAGCGTGGCGCAGATCACGGAGGCCCGATCGAGCAGATGCTCGACGACCTGGTCCTCGATCCGCCGCGCGTCGGCGATGAGCTCGCGAGCTTCCCGCCGCATCTCTTGGCGAGCCCCGGGCAGTGGTTTGGCCCGCGTGTAACGGGCCGCTTTGTCCCGCAGCCCTTCGGCCTCGCGAAAGAGCCGCCGCGCCAACACCACGTCCGGATGGGCATCGACCAACAGATCGAGCGTATGCTCCTGCAACTCCGGCAGCACGCGCGCGGGATGTCCCAGCCGGACCACGTTTTCGCCGGCCCGCACCAGCCGCTCCAGCAGATTATCCACCGCCAGATTGCTGGGTGCGCAGGCCAGCACCCTTTCCCCACGAGCAATCGCTTGGCGAATCAGCTCTACGACGGTCCGCGTCTTGCCGGTGCCAGGCGGTCCGTGAATGATCGCCACGTCCTTCGCCGAAAGCGCGAACTCCACGGCCTCGATCTGCGACTGGTTCAAGTTCTCATCGAGTGCGACCAGCGGAGTTCGTTTGTCAAAACGTGGCGGCTGAATGCCCAGCAGCACATCGCGCAGGCCGGCCAGCCTGCCGCGCTCGGCGCGCCGGGCCTCCTCGAGTGCCGACCGCTGGCGCTGCCGGGAGATCTCGTCGCTGGCCAGACTGAGGCGGAAGATGGGACGCTCCTGCTCGGTCTGTGGGGACTGACCGAGCACCACGTCGAGCGAGGATGCATCCCGCCGGCTGACGATGCCACGCAGGCCCTGCGGCCGGGGGACGTTCTCCTCGACCAGGAAGACTGGAGTGCCGACTTCCAGGCGGTTGAACGGCAGATTCTGCGTCTGGTCGCGCTTGGCGAGGGTCGCCATCACGCGTCCACCGAAGGCCGGCCGCTCGTCGCGGATCGCCAGCTTGACGAGGCAGTTGCCCGAGCGTTCGGCGGCGGCACCTGACTGCCGCCGCGCTTGTTCGGCTAGCTGCTGCGCCTCGGCCGCTGCTTCCAACTCCAGCAGCCGGGCCAAGTGCTCGAAATGTCGGCTTTCGGCCATGGATCCTTACCGAGCTGCGGCCGGCCGCCAGTGGGGCCACATGGCGGCGTGGCCGGCGGACAGGTGAGTGAGCTGAAACTCGCGGTGATCGGCCAGCCGCAGGAGGAAGAGCTGCCGCACACCGTCGCGCTTGGAACCGTAGAGTAGCCAGTTTCCGTCGGGGGAGGGCTGGGGATGGTAGTGGAGCGTTCCGGCCGCGGACCGGGTGAGCCGCGTGGATGTGCCGTCGAGCGTCACCTGAAACAGCTCGACGCAGTCGCCAACCTGCGCCGTGTAGAACACCGACCTGCCATCGGCAGACCAGGCGGGCGTGTCGCTGCTGCCGCCGTGAAAATCGGGGACGTCGAGAAACTCGACCACGCCTTTGTAGGTGCCGCGATCAGACAGCTTCCTCAGTCCCGTCCCATCGGCGCGGACCAGGTGCGGATGACAGCGGTAGTGCTCGCCGCACAGAAAGAGCACCCATTGGCCGTCGGGAGACCAGGTCGGCACAAAGTTGAAGGGCTGGCCGGTCTCGACCTTCACGGCATTCGCCCCGTCCGCATCCGCCACGTAAATCTGATAGTTCTGGTGATAGGCGATCCGGCGGCCATCGCGCGAGCTGGAAAAGCCGTAGGCGAACTCTTTGGACTGGCTCGTCAGGTCGATTTTTTGGCGGCCGTCGCGATCCATGCGAAACGGGTGCGAATTGCCATCCACCAGCGCAGTGAACCCCAGCTTGCTCTCATCGCCCGGCCAGAAGAACAGGCCGCTGTTATAGAAGCTGACTCGCTCGACCGCCGTCACGTTGGTCGCCTGCCCGCCGGCCAGGTCCACCAGATACGAGTCGAGCAGCCACCCCGACTCGGTGAAGCGAAACGTCTTGTGCTCCTCCTCCCAGGCTGCGTTTTCGGGGCTCTGCCAGCCGCGGATGACAATCGCCGTCTGGCCGTCGGGCGACCAGCCGGCGAATTGCGTCCAACTGTCAGGCTTGTCCGCCAGC
>DATKDU010000219.1:0-5672 GCA_035512595.1 Pirellulaceae bacterium | reverse complement strand
CGCATCAGGCCGTCGGTGCCGCCGAGGGCGACGCAGCGGACGCGATTGCCGCCCAGATGCTGCTGCACTTCGCCGGTGAGGTTGAGCTCGACCCCCTTGTGGTTGGACTCGATCTTCACCGCGTTGTAGATCGCGGGCAGGTTGTCCTCGGCAAATTCGACATCGAACGTCGAGCCGATGATCTGAGTGATGCGGCCGGCGTTGTTCATCGTGGTCGTGTCCATGTAGAACTCAAACTCTCTGGCAAAAATGGCTGGTATGTATGCGGGTATGCGGGTGTGAGGGTGTGAGGGTGTTTCGCAATTCTTCCACCCGCTTACCCTCATACCCTCATACCCGCACACCCAATCGACACTTCGTATTGGCTTCTGGCTCCTGACCCCTGACTCCTGACTCCTATCCCTTCAGGGCCTCCACCCCGCCGATGATCTCCATGATCTCGCCGGTGATCTGCGACTGGCGGGCCCGGTTGTACGTCATCGACAGTTGCTTGATCATGTCCGAGGCGTTCTCCGTGGCGCTCTTCATGGCCACCATCCGGGCGATCTGCTCGCTGACTGCCGCGTCCAGAAACGCCTTGAACAATTTCACCTTGAAGCTCGCCGGCACGACCTCCTCCAGAATGCTCGCGGCACTCGGCAGGAACTCGTACATCGACTCGCCGCCGGCCGGCTGGGCGGGCTTGGATTCCTTCTCGTCCGCCAGCGAACCCAGCGGCAGCAGGGTCTCTACAACCGCGATCTGCTTGGAGATGCTGACGAATTTCGTGTAGGCCACGTCGAGCCGGTCGAGTTGGCCGGTGATGTAGGCGTTCAGGTAGCGATTGGCGATCTGCTCGACGTCCGCAAACTTCGGCTGATCCTCAAACACGTAGAGCGGAATGCCGTCTTGATCGCGAAAGGTCTCGGCAATCGGGATCCGGCGAAACTTGAACGCAGAGATGCCCCGTTTGCCGGAAACCTCCAGCTTGACGTCCGGCACGGCCTGCTGGAGCTCGGCCAGCCGCGGGACAGCGGTGCGGATCACCGAGCCGTTGTAACCGCCGCACAGGCCGCGATTGGCGGTGAGCACCAGCAGAATGGCGTGCTGCGGGTTTTCCCGCCCATCCAGCAGCGGATGGCTGACGGTCAGGCCGCTCTGGGCCAGGTCGGAGACGAGCTTGGTGATCCGCGTGGTATATGCCGTGGCGGCACTGGCGCGGTCCATCGCCTTCTTGAACCGCGCAGTGGCGATCAGCTCCATCGTCCGCGTGATCTTGCGGATGTTGCGGATCGACTTGCGGCGTTTATCGAGGGCGCGGGCTTTGGCCATGAATCGCTGCTACTTGATCAATCGAATGGTGTACGGATACCGGTAATACACGCCCTTGTTGGCTTCCATTGCGGCCATAATCGAGTACACCAGCGAGGCGATAAACACGACCGGCAGCAATACGAATCCGATGCACGCCCAGATGGATACCACGGCGATCAATAAGGCGATCGTCACTGCGATTTGAAAATTCAAGGCCTCCTTGGCCTGATCGGCGACGAAGGGCGACTGGTCCTTCTTGATCAGCCATACGATGAGCGGTCCCAAAAACGACATGCCCCCCAGGAGCGCGGCGATCAGCCCCGAAAGATGGGCGAGCAGGCCCCAGGTACGATCCTCCTGGCTGGGAACATCGGCAGGTTTGTCGGCCATCGGTGTCGCATCGGCAGTCATGACTTCACCTCCACATTGGCAACCCCTATTTAGCCGCCGGCTTCCAACCACGCTTGAACTCGGCGATGGCCGCCACCAGCTTTTCCTTCAGTTCGCCGGACAATTCCTTCTTCTCCCCAATCGTGCTGTGGAGTTCTCCGTGGCTGTCGCGCATGAACTGGAGGAACGCCTTCTCGAAGGCCCCCACCTGAGTCACCGGCACGTCGTCGAGTGCCCCCTTGTTGGCGGCAAAGATCGCAATCACCTGATCGACGACTGCCAGCGGCTGGTACTGCGGCTGCTTGAGCAGCTCGACCATCCGATAGCCGCGGTCGAGGCGCGACTGGGTCGCCGCGTCGAGGTCGGTGCCAAGTTGCGCGAATGCTTCGAGCTCGCGGAACGCGGCCAGCGCCAGACGGAGGCCGCCGGCCACTTCCTTGTCCTTCATGGCTTTGATCTGGGCCGCTCCACCGACGCGGGAGACCGAAATGCCGACGTTCATCGCCGGGCGAACCCCCTTGAAGAACAAGTCGGGCTGCAAATAGATCTGGCCGTCGGTGATCGAGATCACGTTCGTTGGGATGTAGGCCGACACTTCCCCCTCCAGGGTCTCGATGATCGGCAGGCTGGTGAGCGAGCCGCCGCCAAGCTCGTTTGAGAGCTTGACCGACCGCTCCAAGAGGCGGCTATGGGCATAGAACACGTCGCCGGGATACGCTTCGCGTCCCGGCGGACGACGCATCAGGAGCGACAGCTCGCGGTACGCCTGGGCCTGCTTGGACAAGTCATCGTAGACGATCAGGGCGTGCTGGCCGCTGTACGTGAAGTGCTCGGCCATCGCCGTGCCGGCATAGGCGGCATAAAACTGGAGCGGCGCCGGTGCGCTGGCTCCGGCCAGAATCACCGTCGTGTATTCCATCGCCCCGTGCTGCTCCAGCACGCGGATCGTATTGGCGACCGACGACTCTTTCTGTCCGATGGCCACGTAAAAGCACTTCACGCCGGAGTGCTTCTGGTTGATGATCGTGTCGATGGCGATCGTCGTTTTGCCCGTCTTGCGGTCGCCGATGATCAGCTCGCGCTGGCCGCGGCCGATCGGCGTCATGGCATCCACCGCCTTGATGCCAGTCTGGAGCGGCTCGCGGACCGGCTGCCGGCCGGCAATGCCGGGGGCGATCATCTCCACCGGCCGGCGCTCACTGGTGCTGACCGGGCCTTTGCCGTCCAGCGGGTTTCCCAGCGGATCGAGGACGCGGCCGATGACCGCGTCGCCGACGGGTACGGAGAGCAGCTTGCCGAGGGACTTGACCTCGTCCCCTTCTTCGATCTCCAGGTAGTCGCCGAGGATGATCACGCCGACGCTGTTTTCTTCCAGGTTGAAGGCCACGCCAATCACGCCGCTGGGAAACTGCACCATTTCCCCCGACATGCAGCCCGACAGGCCGTAAACGCGGGCGATGCCGTCGCCGACTTCCAGAACCGTGCCGACCTCGCGAACGTCGAGCTGGCTTTCGTACTGCTCGATCTCCTGCTGGATGACCGAGGCGATCTCACCGGCATTGAACTTCATGGTAGAACTCAAGTGCGAGCACTGGCTCGCGGTATCTGATCGTTAAGCTGGGGTGGAAACTGCAAACCGCGTTAGCTCTTCGCGGAAGCGAGCGGCCGTCTTCTCGACTGCCGCCTCCCGCATCATGGCGAGCTGCGCCGAGACGCTGCCGTCGAGCACGGTGTCTCCGACGCGAACCGTAATGCCGCCGAGCATCTCGGCGTCGATCTCGGTGCGGAGGACGACCTGCTTGCCGAGCATGGCGGTCAGCCGCTGGGCGATCTGGTCGCGGATCGTGCTGGTGATCGGCGTGGCGGTGCGGACGCGGACTTCGATCCGGCCGCGGATGTCGTTGGAAAGCTTGTGGGCTTCCGACAGGATGGCCCGCAGGCAATCGAGCCGCCCGTGCCGCGCGAGCACCTTCAGCGACGTGAGCAATACCGGCTGCATCCGGCCGGCAAAGGCCCGCTCCAGCAGGGCGATCTTCTTGTCGGCATCGAGCCGCGGCGACTGGAGGTCCTCGCGAAACTGCGGCAGCTTATTGACCACGTCCTCGACCAGCGACTGGAGCTCTTCCAGCACGGCATCGGTCAGCCCCTGCTTCTCGGCGGCGCCGAGAATCGCTTTGGCGTAGACCGTGCCGATCTGCTGGCGGGCCGGGTCGAGCGTCGTCGTTTGGGTGGTGTCGGCCATATTCGTAGGACGGGCCCTTCCGGGCCGTCAGTCAGGACGGCCCGGAAGGGCCGTCCTACAGTGCTAGTTCAGGCTGCTGCTGGGAAACTGCTTGAGGGCGTCTTGGATGAGCTGCTCGTGATCGCCGGGGCGAACCTCGCGGCGGATGATGTTCCGCGCCAGGCCGATGGCCGTATCGACGCTCTTCTCGGCGATTTCGCGGAGCGCCTGGTTCTTGGCCACGCCGATGTCGGCCACGGCCCGCTCTCGTTCTTTGCTCGCCGCCGACTGCGCTTCGGCGATCAGCCTCTGCCCCGCGACATCCGCATCCTGCCGCGCCTTGGCGACGATCTGCTGGGCCTCGGCAGTCGCCGCCGCCAGCTTGGCCTCGTACTGCGCAAGCTGCGCCGTCGCCTGCTCGGCGGCAATCCGCGCCTGCTCGATCTTGTCGGCAATTCCCTTCTCCCGTGCCTCGAGGCCGCGTGAGATTGGCCCCCAGGCGAACTTCACGAGAATCGCCAGCAGGAGCAGGAAGATGACAAACGTGAAGATCGAAGCGTCGGCCTTGAATGCGGCGGGATCGGTCAGTTCCTTGCTCGCATTGGCGTGCGACAGGTCATGCGGGTCAAGATGCTCGCTCGCGTGAGCCTTCTCGCCTTTCGCTCCATGTTCGTCCGCACCCGCTTTGGCCTCCGTTTTGGCGTGCTCGTCCTTGGCAGCGGACTCAGACTCATTCTGAGCCGATGCCGGACCAGCGCACAGCAGGATCACCAAGGTCGCCAGCGAAACCAGTCGTGCAATCATGGGCGCATTCCTCACTGCTACCAGCGGAGACATTCGGTCGATCCACTCCGCTTAGGTTCCTTGGAAGCAGATGAACAGCGCAAAGAAGGTGAACCCTTCGATCAGAGCCGCCGCGATGATCATCGCCGTCTGGATGCTGCCGGCGACTTCCGGCTGCCGGGCCATGCTCTCCAAAGCACTCCCGGCCAGGCGGCCAATGCCGTAACCAGCGCCGATGGCAATCAGGCCGGCACCGGCGTACTTCGAGTCCAGGATCGACTGGGCCATCGCGGGTGTGGCGGCCAGCAAAGCGATCATCGACGCCGACAAACCCATCTTGATCATTTTGTACACGGAACCAATCTCCTCAGGATGAAGGTGAAGTGAATCGTTGGGCAAGCGGGATATGCCCCGCAATCAGTGTTCGTGAAGGACTGAGCCGATAAACATTGCCGACAGGAAGGTGATGATATATGCCTGGAGGAAGGCAACGAACAATTCCAGCAGGCTGAAGGCGGTGCAGGACAGGATCGCAATGACCGCGGCAATTCCCCATTGCAAATTGGTGAGCTGGGAAACTGCCTCCACCGAAAAGGCCACGCCCATAATCCCCAGCAGCACCAAGTGGCCGGCCACCATGTTGGCGAGCAATCGCACCGCCAAGACACCGTGCTTGATCAGCAACCCCAGCAGCTCGATGACGAACAACATCGGCTTGATGAAGATCGCCATGATGAGCGGCAGGTCCATGTGGGGGACCAAGTTCTTGAAGTACCCAAAAAACCCGAATCGGGCCATGCCACCGGCCATGCCAAAGACGAAGGTCAGTGCCGCGAACGCCCCTGTAACGCCGAACGTCCCCGTTGGCGAACCCATCCAGGGGATCATCCCCATCAAGTTGCAGCCGAGCACAAAGAAGAAGATCGTCCACAGGTACGGCGTAAAGCGGTGCGCGTCGTGATGCCCGACCGCCGGCTCGGCCACG
>DATKDU010000218.1:0-4503 GCA_035512595.1 Pirellulaceae bacterium | reverse complement strand
AGTAGGACAGGTTTTCAACCTGTCCTGCGATGCACAATCGAGCTATTCAAGAGCGCGAGGGCTTGGAGTGGCCCCTCGCTATCGCTCTACTGACGCCGTGCCACGCGTTCACGCCTACCTGCGCGCGATCCTGTTTCCGGTCTTTGCCGGCGGCATCATCTTCGTCGCGGCAGGAAGGGTCGATCTGCCGGCCGTGTGGGGCGTGCTGGCGCTGCTCGGCGTCTTCATGGTCGGCATGGTTACCGTGGCGGATCCGGGCATGATCCGCGAGCGGGTGCAGCCGGGGCCAGGAAGTCAGGATCGATTCACGCAGCCGGCCAGCATCGTGCTCCTCCTGGCGCACTGGCTGGTGGCCGGGCTGGACGTGGGTCGATTTCAATGGAGCCCCGTGCCGCCGGCGCTGCAAATCGCGGGGCTGATTGGATATGCAGCCTGTTTGGCGTTTGTAATGTGGTGCCTGCGCGTCAATCGCTTCTACTCGTCGGTGGTGCGGGTGCAAAGCGACCGCGGCCACGAACCGATCACCGTCGGGCCGTACGCGATCGTCCGCCATCCCGGTTACGCGGCCAGCATCGTCGCGGTCTTTTGTGGCGGTGTGGCACTCGGTTCGTGGCTGGCGATGATCCCAGTTGCGGCATTCGTGCTTCTTTTTGTGCGGCGAACCCTGCTGGAGGATGCGATGCTCGTCCGCGAGTTGCCCGGCTACGCCGGCTATGCGAAAACCGTCCGTTACCGGCTGCTGCCCGGTGTATTCTGAATCCAACTCGATCGGGCCAGTTCCCATCCACTGTGAGGAGTCGCCATGAAACTGCACGTCATCCGCATCGCCCTATTGGCCTTTGTGGTTTTGTCGCTGGGAACCTTCGTTGTCCTCGGGCAACGGGAGAATCCCGCTTCGCAGGCGGCCAGCACGAAAACCGTCCTCGACTTCGGCGCTCGCGGCAATGGCCAGGCCGATGACACGGCCGCCGTTCAGCGGGCGGTGGATGGCGGCGGCGAGGTCGTTTTTCCGCCGGGAACGTACAAGCTCACCAAGACGGTCGAGATCGATCTGGCCAAAGTCGGCTTCACGGCGCTCGTCGCCCACGGACCGGCACGCGTCGTCATGGCCGGCAGCGGACCGGCATTCCGCTTTGTTGGCACGCATGAAGGGACCGCCGCTCCCGATTCCGTGAAGCCGCAGCTCTGGGAAAGAGAACGAATGCCGACGGTCGAGGGGCTGGCCATCGCCGGCGGCCATGACGAGGCCGATGGCATCGAAGCGTCCGGCACGATGCAGATCACCATCCGCGGCGTGCATATCCGCGGCGTGCGGCACGCAATCCACCTGGTCAAACGCAATCGCAACGTGCTGATCGACGCCTGCCACATCTACGAGAACCGCGGCATTGGCATCTACTACGACCGCGTCAACCTCCACCAGACGAACATCAGCGCCAGCCATATCAGTTATTGCGACGGCGGCGGCATCGTCGTCCGCGGCGGCGACGTGCGGAACATCCACATCGCCGGCTGCGACATTGAAGGAAACCACGCCCAGGACGGCCCGCCGACCGCCAACGTGCTCTTCGATTGTGCCGACGGCAGCGTCGCCGAGGCGGCAATCGTCGGCTGCACGATCCAGCACACCAAGGACGCGCCGCAGTCGGCCAACATCCGCATCCTGGGCACAGGAGTCGTCCGCAGGAGCAACCAGGATATGACGTTCAACTGCGGCCACGTGACGATCGGCGACAATGTCTTTTCCGACGTGCAGACCAATATCCATCTCGACGGCGCTCGCGGCGTGACCATCGTCGGCAATACGTTCTGGCAAGGGTACGAGCATAACCTGCTGGTGGAAAACTCGCTGCACGTCGTCGTGGGGGCCAACTCGATGGAGCGGAATCCCCTGTATGGCTACACCAGCGAGGCGAGAAATGGCGTCCGCTTCGTCAACTGCCGGGACTGTACGATCAGCGGCCTGCACTTGCACCTGGTGCAAGGCAGCCCCGCAGCACTGATCCTGGAAAAGTGCCGGCGGATGCACGTCACGGGCTGCACGCTGCTGGATAACGACGGCGTGGCCTTGCTCCTGGCCGATGTTTCCGACAGCCGCATTGCCGGCAACTTGATTCGCGACGATCGGCCGAACCCTTCCACGCCGATCCGCGCGAGCGGCGGGAGCGGCAACCTGATTGCCGACAACGTCGTCACCGGCCGGCCGGAGATTGCCGCCGGCGTGGGTATCGTCCGCGACAATGATGTCGTCGAATCGTCCGCCCCGCAGAAGTAGCACAACCCGAATGAGCGGAACTCGCCGCTGGCCGACGAGCAGATCGTAAGCTATAAACTCGTTTCGTCGTAAGCTCGCGGCCCCCCTCGTAGTAGGCACCCTGCGTGTGCCATCCTCGCTGTACGGCACACGCAGGGTGCCTGCTACGGAATCGCACCTTTGAACATCCTCTTTGCCAGCAGCGAGGTCGCACCGTTCGCCAAAACCGGCGGACTGGCCGACGTCGCTGGCGCGCTGCCGATCGAGCTGGCCCGCCTGGGCCACAACGTCGCCGTCATCATGCCGGCGTATCGCCACGTGCTGGAAAGCGGCCAGCCGATCGAGCCGCTGAACGTCAAGTTCGACGTTCCCATCGGCAACAAAATCGTCCGCGGCCGGCTCCTCAAAGGCTCGCTCCCCGGCTCCGGCGTCCCGATCTACTTCGTCGAGAACAGCGACTACTTCGACCGCCCCGAGCTGTACCGCGTCAAAGGGGAAGACTACAAGGACAACTGCGAGCGGTTTGTCTTTTTCTCGCGGGCGGCACTCGAAGCGATCCGGCTGCTGAAGCTGTCCGTGGATGTGGTCCACTGCCACGACTGGCAGACGGGCTTGATCCCCGCCCTGCTCAACATCGAGTACCTCCACGCCCACGGCTACGAGCACATCGGCTCGCTGCTGACGATCCACAACCTGGCCTATCAGGGGCTCTTCTGGCACTGGGACATGGGGCTTACCGGCCTCGACTGGAAGTTCTTCAACATGCACCAGATGGAGTTCTTCGGCAAACTCAATCTGCTCAAGACCGGCATCGTCTTTGCCGACGGCATCACCACGGTCAGCCAGCGCTACGCCGAGGAGATTCAGTCCCCCGATCTGGGCTGCGGACTGGAAGGCGTGTTGCAGCAGCGCCGCGAGGTGCTTGAGGGAATCGTCAACGGCATTGACGACACCGTCTGGAACCCGGCGGTCGATATCCACCTGCCGGCCCATTACGACGTCTCGAATTGGCAGGCAGGCAAGGCCGCCAACAAGGCCGCGCTGCAAACGGAGCTGGGATTGCCGCTGTTTCCGCAGACCCCGCTGATCGGGATCATCGGCCGGCTGGTGGACCAGAAGGGCTTTGATCTGGTGGCGGAGGTGATGCGGAAGTGGGTCCGCGAGGTGGAAGCACAGTGGGTAATCCTCGGTACCGGGGAACCTCATTACCACGCCTTGCTGGAAGAATTGAGCCGCGAAGCGCCGCAGAAGGTCGCGGCCCATCTGACGTTCAGCGAACCGCTCGCCCACCGCATCGAAGCGGCCGCCGACATGTTCCTGATGCCCAGCCACTACGAGCCATGCGGACTCAACCAGCTCTACAGCCTCCGCTACGGCACGATCCCCGTCGTCCGCGCCACCGGCGGCCTGGCGGACACCGTGATCGACGCCACCGACGAGACGATTTCCCTCGGCACGGCAACCGGCTTCTCGTTCGTCTCCTACGAAGCGTCGGCACTCGAGTACGCCCTGAGCCGGGCCGTCTCCACCTTCCATCGCAAGCCGGAAGTCTGGCAGCAGCTTGTCCAGACCGGCATGCGCCAGGACTGGTCGTGGCGGAAGAGTGCCGAGCGATACGTCGATGTCTACCAGCGGGTGGCCGGCCGGCACCACGAAAAAGTGGCCCGGCTGCAAGGCCGCGGCTGAGTCCTCTCTGGCTGCTGGCTCCCTGTCCCTGGCACCTTGGACGGCGGGGCGCTAGCGCGAACACGCGCTTCGTCAAAGGGACTTACGGCGAGCACCGCGACCTCGGCCGACGATGTAACCTCTTGTGAATTTGCAGCTTTGGCGTGCTTTTGCCGTATCTATTTCCGTGCGGAGTCCCCTCCTGGATCGGCGGCATTGCCGGGTTGGTTCTGGGCCCGGTCATCGCAGCCACCGAAGGACTGATCTTGGCGTCGATCGTTGCCAGTGGAATCTGGCTGGTAACGGGCAAAAGTCTCGCGCGAGACTTGTGAGTCGAAACGCGCACAACTCGGCCGGAACGTCAACCGCCTCGCGCTGATTGCTGGGAATCAAGGCAATTCCACGCTTGGTATCGCAACCGAAAGCGCGACGCATTCGGTCATGGTCGCCAGGCTACTTCTTTGGCTTCACCAGCGACCAGGCCGTCAGCCACTTTTCCCCGTTGCGCTTCATCTGAAAATCCTTCAGCAACCGCTCTTCCATGTCGGGAAGGTGGCCGGCGCCGTAGAAGACGCCGATCTTCT
>DATKDU010000217.1:0-8337 GCA_035512595.1 Pirellulaceae bacterium | reverse complement strand
GTCGTGATGACCCACCCGGTCCGCAAACGATCTGGCTGGGCCTGCAGCGCATGTACGATCTGGCACTGGCCTGGAACACATTCGGACCAGGGGCCGCCAGGAACCAGCAACTCGAGGAAAGTTGTGTATAACAACGAGGGCTGGAGCCTGGGAACGAGTGAAGATCGAGTTTAACGCGGAAGCTTGTTCAGGTAGGATTGAGCAATGCCGTACGTGATTGTCTATTCGCCGGAGGTCGTGCAACATTTGGCGGCATTGACGAAGGCACAGCAGGTTCAGGTACTCGATCAGGTGCAAGCGCAGCTAACCCACCAGCCAACATTGCCCACACGCCGGCGGAAATTCCTGCGGCCCAATTCCCTTGCCCAGTGGGAGCTTCGAATTGGCAACCTGCGAGTGTTCTACGACGTGGAGGAGTCCGCAAGCGAGTCCCAGGAAAACCCCGCCGTCGTCTCCGTGAAGGCGGTTGGCATCAAGGAACGAAACGTTCTGCGCATCGGGGGAGTGAAAATCGACTTATGAAGACCATCGACTTAGCCGACGTGGCAGCATTGACCCCACACGTTGCGGCAGGCGCGCATGACCCAGTGCTTGTCACCAAAGACGGAGCGACGATTGCCGCGGTGATTCCCGTTGCTGGCGACGACGCCGAACAGTTGCTGCTGAGCTTGAGCCCCCAGTTTCAACAGATTCTCGAACAATCCGAACGCGCGCTTCAGGAGGAAGGAGGGCTGACCGCCGACGAAGTTCGAAAACGCTTGGGACTCGGAACGCCTTGATTTCTGCATTACTCGCGAGTGACTGGCCGCTGCGAAGAGAAAACTGAGTCCCAAGCGTGAATATTCGCAATGCTGATGATGCTTACAAACTGGCGGCTTCCGACTCTTGTCGAATATGACTGCTTTCAGCGGCGGAAGTCCGCCGCCGCACGCTAGCCGCGACGATCTGCCCCAGCGGCCCGGCCAAGAGCGCGGGGAGGAACAGCAGATTTCCCGCCAGCCCGACGGTCAAGAGCCCGATCATCAGCGCGCCGAAGCGGAAGGTCGGAATGAACGAGCTGAGCGCGAATGCCGCCAGCCCCAAACCGATCACTCCCCAGCTTTGCACCATCGCCCGGCCGCAGCCGGCATACGCCAGATCGACGGCTGCGGCCACGCTCAGCCCGCGGGCAATGCCGCGGCGGAACCAGAGGACGAAGTGGATGACGTCGTCGATCGTGACTCCCAGCGCGACGCAGGGCGTCATCACCGAGCCGATATCGACGACGATTCCCAGCCAGCCCATCGTGCCGAAGACGAGAGCCATGGGAAAGACGCTCGTCAAGAACAGGAGCACGCCGCTGCTCCAGTGCCGCAGCAGGACGACGACCGCCACGACGACGAGGGCCACGTCCGTGCCGAAGCCGAGGATCAGTCCATCCAGGAGCGAGCGGCGGGCCTTGTAAATGATCGGGATGGCGCCGGTGTAAACGGCGGAGATGCCCGGATGCCCGTCGCGCTGCGCCTGGGCCAGAAGAGGCTCGACGCGGCGGCGAACGTCTTCTTGAAACAGGCCGTAGTCAAGATCCTCCCCGGCCGAAACGCGGACGCTGATCCGCCATAGCTCTCCTCGATCGCTCTCGATTAAATACCCCGCGTCCGCCAACAGGGGGCGCGCCTGGCGCAGGCGGCGGTTGACCATAAAGCCTCGCAGCGACGCCCCCGTGGGCGAGATCTGCGGCGTGAACGTCGCGGCCGACAAGCAGCCTCCCACCTGCGGCGTCTCGGCAATGCTCTCGTGCAGCTTCCGCACCAGCCGCAGGCGATCCGCCATCGGCTGCTGGTTGGCCGCCTCGAAGCGGATCACCACCTCCATTGGCACCAGCGCGCCCAGGTTCTGCTCCAGCCACGCGTAGCTGGCGATGATCGGCGTCCGCGGCGAAAAAAGCCGCATGATCTGGATCGAGGTCTCCATCCGCGTCAGCCCCAATCCCCCCACCGTCAGCGCGGCCAGACACGCCGCGGCAATCCACGCGTGCCCGCTGATGACCAGGCTGGCCAGCCGCTGCCAGCGGGGGGAAAGCGGTTCGATCTCGTCGTCGCCGACGGCGGGGACGTCGGCCGCCGCAATCCCCTGCTTGCCGACGGGCCACAGCGTGAGAAGCGCGGGCAACAAGACGAGCTGCAGCGCCAGCCCGATGCCGATGCCGATGGCGGAAAACAGGCCAAACAAGCGAATCGGCGCGAGGTCGCTGTACCACAGCGACAACAGCCCTGCGGCCGTCGTCGTCGTCGCCAATCCCAGCGGCAATGCCGCATGTCGAACTGCCCGCCGAATGGCGTCGGACGTGTGCCCCTCGCGGCAGCTCGCCAGGTAGTAGTTGGAAAGATGGATCGCTCCTGACATGGCCGCCACGTACACCAGCGGCACCATCGTCACTAAAATCGCGTTGAGCGGCACGCCGCACAGCGGCACGACCGCCAGGCTCAGTGCCGCACTGTAGCCGGCAATCACGAATACAATTCCCGTCAGCCGCACCGTGCGGAAGCAGAGCCAGGCAATCGCCAGGCCGATCAGTGCCGCCAGAGCGGCCAGCCGCACCAGCGACTGCGTGCTGGAGACGTCGATCGCCGCATTGACCACGGCCGGACCACCGAGGTGGACTTCCGCCGGAGCCAGTCCGATCTCGCTCGCGGCGCCGCGAATCTCGGCCAGTGCCGTGTGCAACTGCGTCCGCGCCCAATCGCTGAGCGTCACGACGGCACAAGTTTGCTGGCCGTCGGCGCCGATGATCGTCCCCTTCAGTCGCGTGATGACCAAAGAGCGGTTGAGATCGACGGGTTCGGAGGTCAGTTGCTCCACCAGCTCGCGGCCGGTGGTCACGCGGCGAAAGAGGCTGCCGGCGCCGCGCTTTTCGTTCTGCTCGCTGCGCGTCCGCAATCGTTCGGCCAGCCGATCGAGGCGCACGTCGTCGAGCGTACACCCGGGCCAGCTAATGATCACGAAGTCTTCGCTGCCGAACTGCTGATGAAACCAGCCGTATTGGCGGGTCTCTTCGTAATGGCTGGGGAGCCAATCGCGAACGTCGTTGGCATTGCTGCGTATCGCCGCTCGCACGCCGATGACGGTCAGCGGCAGCAGCACCAGCGCCGCGAGCAGGACGACGAATGCCGCGGGCCGGTCTGTCACGACGGAACCGATCCTGACTGAAGTAAGAGCGCCACCGCCACGCTAATCTTCCTGCTCATCACGCGCGGCATCGGCCGGCTCGGCCGTGCTCGCTGCCGTCGGCTCATCCGCCAGGAGGAACTCGGCAACCAGGCGGTTGACGGTTTGCGGCCGCTCGAGCTGCGGCGCGTGCCCGCAATGCGGAATCATCTGAAATTTGTAGTTGGGGAGCCCTTCCACCGCCTGCTGCACCGCGTGCGGATCGACAATCCGGTCCTCGCGGCCGCAGATCACCAGCGTCGGGCGGACGTTGAGCGGCAGCTTCCCCAAAATGGAATGGCTCTTGGTGCTGCGCACGGTCTCAAAAAACGCTCTCCGCCACGCCCGGGAGGCAAACTTCTCCTCGTAGTACTTCACGATCCCGGGGCTGGCCTTGCTCCGATCGTGAAACGTGCTCTCCACCAGCCCCTGATAATTCTTGTGCCGAGCGCCGTCCATGACCGGCAGTCGTTCTTCGGTCCCCATCCCAGAGGGGCACAGCAGGACTACCTTGCCGATCTTGTCCGGAAACCGGGCCGCGTACTCGACGACAACCTGCCCCCCCAGGCTGCTCCCCGCCAAATGGTATGGCGGGGACTGCGCGAAGCCGTCCAGGTACTCGGCCAGCCGCCCCACCAGGTAGTCCACCGTGATCGATCCCCCCTCTTCTAGCCGCCGCTGGATCACCGGCCCGTCGTACACCAGCACCTGCGGCAGATGAACCTCGAACTGCCGCTGCCAGGCGTTCCGATTGGGGTACCAACTTTCCCCTTGTTCGGCCAGGCCGTTGATGAGGATCAGTGGCCGGGCGCGGCGGTAGGTATCGCGACGCCGCATCGACGGCATTCGTGGAAAGTTCGGGACCATGATCGAACTGGTGAATGGGGGATGACGCGGAATGCGATGACAGCCGACGAGGGCACTCGTCGGGCGGCGGGGTGGGCTATTACGAAAATATGCGTCACCCTTGGCGGAGTCAACACCCGCCGCCCGCAGGACGCTCATCCCGGCCGCTGGCCTGCGACCGACTGGGAAGTTCATTCTACTTGGAGGCCCGCAGGAGTGGTACAATTTGTCTTACAGGGGTGAATTGACAAGGACGCTGCCGTGGCTTGGGCGTGCATCGGAATTGATTGAATTCCGAACTGGCGCATCCAATGATTGACGTGATCGCCTCCGGCCGGCTGACGACGTCGCCCGTGGCGAGAGATAAATAGATGCGGCACGGCCGCTGGCTACGTGCCGCATTCCGTAGGCGTTTGATCGCCCATTCAGGCGAAATGGCTGGTCTATTCCTTGACCCGCTTGGCTTCCCAGTCGCGGCTTTGCTTTTGGCCGTCGCGCTCGGTTTCCGAAGTACCCTTGACGGCGTCGCCATCGAGCTTGCCGGAATACTTGGTGGTGAATTTCTGGTTGTTGAACTCGCGCGTGACGGAGAACGACACCGTGCCGTCCTTGAAGCTGGCATTTTCGATCGGCGTGTCCTGGTTGCGGCCGCTAATCGATCCGGTCAGCTTGTCCCCTTCCAGCTTGAGCTTGAGGGTCGTCTCGCGCGTCTTTTCGTTGCGCGTGACCGACCACTTCCAGGTCCCGGTCGGATTGGCGTCGGCCGCTGCGGCGATGCCTGCGAATCCTGACAATCCCGATACCACCAATGCTGCAATCAAGAGTCTCATGGCCAAACCTCCACAGAATAAGAAATGCCGGCAGGCGTTTGATCCGCGATCGGAGGCGATTGCCGGCGGGCAAAACGAATCCCCAGGCGCCTCTAGTCGAGCGTAGCGGCAGCGGCGAGTCAATTGTCCGCGACGTGGAACCGCAGGTCGTCGCAGACGCAGCCGCAAACGGTGCAGGCGACGTCCTCGATCACCGACGTCGCTGGCGCACGGCTCATAACTGGGAACGGAATGAATTCCGTTCTACGGGAGGCGTTACTCCGCGATCGCTTCCTTGACCTTCTGCACGAAGTGCGGCGACTTGCCGCTGGCGGACAGCTCGGCCGCTTTGGCGTCGGCCTGCCGCTTCTGCGTGAAGTCGTACAGGGCGACGCGCTTCAGCGACTGGTTGAAGACGCCGTAGAACAGCTTCATGCGGGCCGGCTCGGTGCTCTTGGCCCGGCTCTTCCGCTTGGCGGGGGCCTTCTTCTCGCCGGGGGCTTTCTTCTCGCCGGCGGCCTTCTTCTTCTTTTCCTTTGCCGCAGGGGCAGCGGCCTGCCCGGATGCCGCGGCCTTCGCGGCAGCAGCATCGTGCTCAGCTCGTAACTCTTTGCGACTGACGACTTTGCGTGCCATGTGCCTATGTGGGGTGAAGGGCTGAAGATCGGTACGGCGTTTCGGCAGCGAGAATTTTAGCGGATTTTTTGCGCGACTGCCAGTTGGCTCGACGGCCCGTCAGGGCACACGCTTACCGATCGCCTCGTAGGCCGCCAGCGCCTTTTCGAATTCCGCCAGCGTCTCGGCGCCAACCACTCCTCGGTTCCGCTGGATCTCCTCGCGGCAGCGGCCTACAAGATAGTCGATCTGGTCGCGGGTCGGGGCGAGAGGCGCGCCGCCGTCGAGCTCGCAGTGCCAAGGCGCCGTGTGAGCGAAACGGACGCGGCCTGCCGGATGCTTTTCAAAGGCGCGGACGGCAATCCAGTGATTCCCCTCGGCGCGGACCGCTTGCTCGAAGCGAGTTTCGTGCGTCTCAGAGCCGCCGACTTTGCGGGCTGTTGGCTGGGGCTCGCGAATCGTCCCCGCGATGGCCCCATTGACGATGATCTCGATCCGGTCGAGCGGCGCGAGCGAATGGACGACGCCAGTTACGTTTCGCATGCCGCCGCCTGCGGGCTCCTGAAAAATGTGCCCCGGCTTCTGGCCATCGACTTCGGCCAAGAGCAGCGGCCCGGTCGTCACGAAGCTGCGGCCCGCCTTGAGTGCTGCCAGCCAGTGGTCGTAATGAAAGCTGTCGTCCCCCGTGTGGACGTAGACTCGGCCGAAACCGGTCGGCACCGGATGGACCCCCGCGGCAGTGCCGGCGGTCGGGGCGAGCTTGTAGCCGCAGTTGAGGAGAGCGTAATACGTCTGGAAGCCGAAATCGATCCAGCCCCATTCGGTCAGGCCCCGTTCGTCGCGTTCGATGTTCATCGACTCGGGGACCGTCTCGATCGTCCACTGGTGAAAGCCGAACTCCGTCCGCCAGCAGTGGTTGTTGGCCAGCTCATAGAGGTCCGGCTTCATCACCGGCACCAGCAGCACCGACCAGGGCCAGGAATGCTTTTCCAGGTCGATCAGCCCCCCTTCGCGGTGGGCCCACTCGGCTGGTGCCATGATCGGCGGCGAAGGGATATCGAGCGGCGTCTTGTGACCGATCAAGAGGAAGGCGCCGAGCGTGTGCCGCTTGCCGCCGACGGAAAAGATTTCGTACTCGGTGTTCAGCGGGTAGAGCCAGTTTTCCGGCGTGACCTTCAGCGGCTCGGCTGGATTCGTCCATCCTTCTCCCTTGTTCCCTTCTGCGGTCGGAATCGATTCGGCCGTCGTCACCCAGTACGTCAGGGGGAAGGCGATATTGAGATCCTCCGCCTGCACGACCACCGGCATTTCGCCCAGCTTGCGATGGACGTGCGTGTCGCCGGAATACCAGCCGTCCTTGGCCAGATGCACGAAGCGGTGCAGTTTCAATTCGCCGAGGTCCACCGGCTTGCCGTCGATCGTCAGATTCTTGGTCAGCGGCACATACTCCTTGCCGCGTTCGATCGTCAGCGCGTACTTGCCGCGCGGCAGCTTCACCTCAAACGGGGCCGCCGGCAGCGCCGTGTGCATTTCGACGCTGCTGGTCGCCGGGTACTCGCGCTGGTAGAGGACGGCGGTTTCGGTCGTTGATTTCGCCTGCGGGAAGTGCCACCGTTTGCTGTCAGCCTGGAGGTAAACGCGGGCGGCAATCGGCCGGCCGGTATCTGCATCGATGATCGCCCCCGTCACCGGCTGCGGCGAATCATCGACGGCGACCTGCGGCGGGAAGTTTTCCTTCGGCGCAGCGACCTTCAGCGTCCACAAGATTCCCTGGGCAAACAGCCGCTGGTATTCGGGCCGGTTCCACGTGTCGAGGAAGTGGCCGCTGGTGCAGCCGAAGGACCGCCCGCCGCCGGGGCGCTCCCAAGCCCAGCAAAATGCGTGTCGCTGGCCGTCGATGTCGGCTTCCAGCAATGGGGTAAAGCCGGTCTGCTCTGTCGGCCGCTTGAGCGCGTAGTAGAACTCATCGTGGATGCGGAAGTCCTTCAGACCCGCCGTGATCGGGTGATCGGCGGCTGCCACATGGACGCCGGTCGTCAGCACCTTGTACTTGCGATCCGGTCCGCCGTGGCACGCACCGACGAGGCTCGTCAGCGCCTCGATGTGCTCCGCCTCGCGGCTGCCGGTGGCCCAGTGGATGGCGGTAATACCGCCGCCGCGCTGGGCCAGTTCCGCCAGTGCCGACTTTCGCCGCGGATCGGCATCGATCCACTTCCCCCCTTCGGCGACGAGCAGCAGCACGCCGTCGGCCGTGCGGATCGCGCCGGGGACGTCGGCCCCTTCCTCGTCGGCACGCACGCTCGTGACCGCGACCGCTTTGACCGGGGCGAGCAACTCCGCCAGCAGCTTCTGCTGCGGCACGTATTCATGCGCCCCCGGCGGATGGCCGTCGGGGCCTTGGGCGATGATCAACAGCCGCTTTGGCTCATCGCCGCCTGCTGTCGCGGCCACAGATAGCCAGAGCAATGCCGTGAGGCCGAGAAGAGGTTTGCGATCCATGGATAACTCACTGAAAGTCTGCGAACCGCGGAATGTCGAGGATTCTAGTCGCTGCCAAGGCCCCGGACTACTGTCAGCCGTGTACTCCGCCGCCGCGGAAGTATTCGGCAAGCAACCGCGGATGACGCGGAGTGCGCGGAGAGAATTATTAAATCCGCGTCCTCCGCGTGATCCGCGGTTAAAAAACTGTATGCACAGCTCAACCGTTTCGGATCCGGCCGGTTGTCGCCAATGGACCTCCTGCCAACAATGGAAGAACGAACCCCGCCGCTGGCGGAGCAAATGGATTACATTGCATCGAAAGGACGCCCGTGATCGTCGTCACCCGCAAGCTGACCAAAACCTACGGCGCGGTGACGGCACTCGACTCCTGCTCGCTGGG
>DATKDU010000216.1:0-29399 GCA_035512595.1 Pirellulaceae bacterium | reverse complement strand
CCCGACTCAGCACCTCCAGCCGCCTCCGCTCCTTGCCACTCATCGACAATGTCTCCATGACCACCTCCTTTGGAGGTGATTGTCTATGGGGACATTTCTATCTGCGCCTTATGGGGACATTTCTATCTGCGCATTACAAGTGCGGAATCGGCCGTCCTTGACACAAAAGGACCCTACCGGTAGTCTCGGCTTTACCGGTGTCCTAAGTGGCGTCGGACCGCGACTTTGCGGGGGATTAGCTCAGTTGGGAGAGCGCTTGCATGGCATGCAAGAGGTCAGGGGTTCAAGTCCCCTATCCTCCACTTTTTCTAACTCGTTGGCGAATCGGCGTTTAGCGATATCTGCCTGAGTCGGCAATCCGGCTCTAATGCCAGCGAAAAGTTGTACTTGTACAACGTTTCGGGCCAGGAAGACACCGCATGTTGACCAAGGTAGCTCCAATTCTTAAGTATCGGCATCATAAGGGTAATGGGCTCGCTGCCGTAACGATTCGGGCCAGCACCACGATCTCGGCCCTCATGACTCTGCGCAAACCTGGCAACGCTATCGCAAGCTGATCGCCGAGCGGCTTGAGTCTAGCGGCGAAGAAGCGTTGGGCCTGTCACGAGCGGCTGGCTGTCGCCTTTTAACCCAAGGGGGTTTTGCCCGGTGGCGTCAACGGGCAGGCCCGCCTGGCCGTGGTACAGTCTGGCGGAAACACTCAACTGCTGGGCGGCGGAAACTGTTGGACCAGGCCGCTTCCTGTTCCCCAATCCGGGGACGCTGATTGAATTGTCGCGCCCGCCAGTGGATACTTTCCCGCGGCCCCGTTTCTATTTCTCGGGATTGCCGTGAGGAAGTCATGCACACGCACTGGTCGCCGCTAGGGTTGTACGTTTTGCTGTTTGCGATTGCCTCGGCGGCAATCCTCGCGGAATCAGCAAAGGCAGCCGAAGTCGCCGTGCTCACCGAGGAAACGTGGGACGAGTTTGTGCCGCTGGGGAAGGAAGTGGACGCCATCTACGGCGACTTCGTGCTGCGGAACGATCGGATCGTGGTGGTGATCGCCCAGCCGCTGGCGACGCGGAACGCGAACATGACCGTCCGCAACGTCGGCGGGGCGATCATCGACTTGACGCTGCGGAAGGACTCCAACGATCAGCTCAGCGCCTACTATCCTGGTGCCGCCAAGTACGCCCTGCACGGCCCGCAGCGAATCACGATCACCGCCGACGGCCGCCCGCAGAACGTGCGGGGGCTCAAGTCCGCCAGCGGTGAAAAGGTCGCCTGGGAATGTCTTTCCGACCGAGCGGTCGGCAAACCGGAATTCACCGTCCGCTACACGCTGGCGGAAGGAATGCCGTATGTACTGGTGGAGACGATCTTTGCCAACACGAGCGACCAGCCGATTGGGGATGAGCTGACCGATGCGATCCGCGCCGACCGATCGTTCGCCTTTGGAAACGACGACGAGTTGGGGCTGTTCTGGGCGCACGATGAGTGGTTCCGCCAGGCGTACGGCGTGCAGGTCGAGGGCTACACGATCAAGGGGACCGGGCAGCGCAACAGCGTGTTGTCGATCGCCAAGGAAGGGAGCGGTGCGCTGATGCTGGCGGCGGGGCAGAACGTGACCATCGCCAGGAAGGTCTTTCCAGGGGACAGCTTGCTGGCGGTCCGCGGATTGGCGGAGAAGCTGGCGGGGGGCATGGTCGCGCCGCTGAAGCTGACGGTGACCGATCCGGCCGGGCCGGTCGCGCACGCGAAGGTCACGCTCGCTCGGGAAGGAAAGGCGTATGGCTCCGGACGAACGGCAGCGGACGGCTCGCTGGCCTGCGAGCTTGCGCCCGGTGAGTACCAGGCGACGATCGAGGCGCTCGGCCGTCCGCAGGCAGCGGTAGCGCTCGCGATTGCCGCGGAAGGACCGAACGAAGCGAAAATCAAGCTGGCGGCGTGCGGCTATCTGGTCGGCGAAGTGACCGACGCCGAAGGCCAGCCGATTCCCTGCAAGGTCGCCCTGACCAGCAAGGACAAGAACGTTCCCGATCCCGATTTCGGCCCCGACAGTGCCGCCGGCAGCGTCAAGAACCTGGTCTATACAGCCAACGGCACATTCAAGCAGGAAATCGCGCCGGGCGTCTATGAAGCGATTGTCAGCTACGGGCCGGAGTACGACATCGCGGTCAGCGAGGTGACCGTCGAGGTGGGAAAGGAGGCGACGCTCTCGGCGAAGCTCGTCCGCTCAGTGAATACCGCCGGCTGGGTGAGCAGCGATTTTCACAGCCATTCGAGCCCTTCGGGGGACAACACGTCCAGCCAGCTCGGCCGCGTGCTGAACCTGCTCGGCGAGCACATCGAGTTCGCGCCTTGTACCGAACACAACCGGATCGATACCTACGTGCCGCACCTCAAGGCGCTCAAGGCCGAGGCGCTGATGGCGACTTGCTCCGGGCTGGAGTTGACCGGCGGGCCGCTGCCGGTGAATCATCAGAATGCCTTTCCGCTGGAATACAAGCCGCGGACGCAGGACGGCGGCGCGCCGGTGACCGACGAGAATCCGCTGGTGCAGATCGAGCGGCTGGCGCTGTGGGACAACGAGAGCGAAAAGCTCATGCAGATGAACCATCCCAATTTGCCGCAGATCCTCGGCGACAGGGACCTCGACGGGATCGGAGACGAAGGTTTCGAAGGGATGTTCGCCTTTGTCGATGTGATCGAGATTCATCCGCCGCAGCAGATTTTCACGCCGCCCGCCAAGATGGCGGACGGGAAACTGGAGCGCAATCCGGCCTTCCACTGGATGCAGATGCTCAACCTGGGGTACCACAAGACCGGGGTGATCAACACCGACGCCCACTACAACTTCCACGGCTCGGGAGGATACCGCAATTACATCCTCAGCAGCAGCGACGACCCGGCCCAGATCGACACGATGGAGATGGTCCACAACTCCGAGCACGGGCACCTGGTGATGACCACGGGGCCGTTTCTGGACGTCAAGCTGACGCCCGGCCCGGCCGAGGGAGAGCGCGACTATGCCATCCCCGGCGACGGCGTGGTCGCGGAAGGGGGGCGCTGCAAGCTGTCGATTCGCGTGCAGTGCGCCAACTGGTTCGACATCAACCGCGTGCAGGTCTTTCTCAACGGCCGCCCCGAAGAGTCGCTGAACTTCACCCGCCGGCAGCACGGCGAGCGGTTCCAAAACGGCGTCGTCAAGTTCGAGGCCGAACTGCCGCTGACCCTCAAGAGCGATACGCACATCATCGTGGCGACGATTGGCGAGGGATTGACGCTGGGCCGCGTGATGGGTCCGCAGTGGGGAAATCAGCCGCCGTGTGCCGTGGCCAATCCGATTTTCATCGATGTGGACGGCGACGGCTTTCGCCCCAATGGAGACGATCTGGATGTGCCACTCCCCGTTGCGCCGCGAAATGCGGATGCAGCGCGGTAGCGGTGGTTAGTACGGCATTTCCTGACTCATCCAGTCCTGCACCGTTTGCGGCCGCTTAGGTTCTTCAGCGCTCCAGGGCCACCACGACGATTTCTTCTCCTGCCGCTTGCGGGTGGAGGCCTGCGTGAAATGCGTGTTGTAGCCGGTCACGGCTTTGGGCTTGTCGTTTTCGTCATCGAACGGATTGAGCGCGTCGGTCGTCTTGGCCCAGGCGGCCTTGGTGCCGCGAGTCATTTTCGACCAGGTCGAGGGCTGCGAGCGGGCGCGCGAGCGGCTCGCAGGAAGCGACGGCAGCTTGGGCTTCCACCAGGTGCTTTTTTCGTCGTGGTCCGCCAGGCGCAAGTTCGCCGGGTGGGAATCCTTGCGGGCCAGCGGATTGAGGTTAGGCATCTTCCAGCCCTCCGCCAGGGCGAGAGCCGGGAGCATCCCTTGAATGGCGATCGCGAAGGCCATCCAGCGCAGTGAATTCATGGCATTCTCTCCGTCGGTGTAAGTCGTGCTCCCGCGCGTGTCGGCGGCGCGTGAAGTCGGGGCGGGGAATGTCGCACAAGGGGCCGGCCGCGTCCAGATCTTTTTTCGCTGCCAGCACGCCGCTAGCCCGGCAGCGACAGCGGCCACTCAGCGTTTCGTCATCCGCCGCACGATCCAGTCCCCCAACTGCGGCCAGAGCTGCGCGATGGCAAACAGCAACCGCGCCTTGGCCGGAACGACCAGCTCCGCCGACCGCCGCTGGCAAGAGAGCAGAATCCGCTTCGCCAGCCAGTCCGGATCGATGCTCGACAGCTTGACGCCGCCGGCCGGCTGTCGGGCGGCCGCAGGGACGCCGGTCGCCTCGTTGTAGCGGCTGCCGGCATCGTCGCGGCGAATGGGCCCCGGGCAGACGAGCAGCACGTGCAGTCCTTGTTCCGCCAGTTCCAGCCGTAATTGCTGCGAAAAGGCGGCCACCGGGAACTTGCTGGCGGCATATCCCCCCAGAAACGGAGCAGCACTCTTGGATGCCAGCGACCCGATGTTGACGACGTGCCCCTTGGTCTTCAAAAGATGGGGCAAGCAAGCTTGCGTGCAGCCGACGAGCGCCAGGAAATTGAGCTCCCACAGCTCGCGGAATTGATCGGGGCTGGTAGATGCGGCCGTGCCGCGCGACGATTTGCCGGCGCAGTTGACCAAAAGATCGAGCCGGTCGAGCGATAGCAGGGCCCTTTGCACGAGCGACTGCACCTGTTCCGGCCGCGTGACATCGGCCGGAATGCCGACGGCGGCGGGAATCGTCTCCCCCGACGGATCGCGGCGCAGCGAGCTTCCGCCGGCCCCTTCCAGCCGCAGCGACGCGACCGCATCGTCGAGCCGCCGCTGGCCGCGGCCGGCAATCGCCACCCTGGCCCCTTGCCGGACCAACTCGCGGGCAATGGCCAGCCCCAGCCCGGCAGATCCGCCCGTGATGAGCGCCGTTTTGTCGTTCCAGTAGCTCATGCAGTGCGGCTTTCAGCGATTCCCGGTGTGCGGCAATGGTGGACGAGCCACATTGTAATCGTCTGCTGGCGGAAATGAGGCGTGTCATGCTGTCGCCAGCAGCGTTGACATCCACTTTTTTTGCGGCGGTACTTTGGCGCCGACCGCGATTTGGCCGAAGAAAGAAGTATCCCTCCCGGCGGATTTGATTTTCTCCCCTGATCTGCCGCCAGCGCCGCTAGTGCCGCGAACACGGATTCGCGGCGAGCATCAGCCCACTTTTTCGGTCTTTCTTTGGCGTTTGCGCACGGTTGCTCTTTTCAGCGAGGCGGGTTGCCGCTTCAATGGGCCGCCGCAGAACGAACCGACGGCCAGGATGGCCGGCTCTAACTTCACGCTAATTCCCAGGGAGGGGAAATGATGTTCTGCCCGCGGCATGATGCCGCCCTTACGCTGCGCCAATCCGTCCCGACTTCTCGATCCTCTTTTGCTTCTCATCGTCAATCCCGCCGCCGGCAATCGTTCCGCCGGCTGAACCTGGAAACGCTCGAATCGCGGCTGATCATGTCGGCCGACGTCACGAGCGCTTTCGATGAGTTTCTCACGCACGGCGGCGCTTGCGCTTGCCCGATCTGTTCCGGCAACGGGCTGGAGCAACTGGAGTTGCCGCAAGCGGCCGAAACGGTCGCCGCTTCGACCACGACGAGCACGACTACGTCGCTGGGGAGCGTCCCGCGGCTTTCCAGCAACTCGGCGGCCCGCGTCAAGCTGTACCTCGACTTCAACGGCCACGTGCAAGGAACGTGGGGCTCGTGGTCGAACGTCAGCACCCCCGCCTTCGACCAGGACGGCAACCCTTCGTCGTTTTCTTCAGGCGAGATTGCCGCCATCCGCGAGATCTGGGCCCGCGTTGCCGAGGATTATGCACCCTTCAACATCGACGTAACGACGATCGACCCGGGGCGCTTTGCCGACCGCGAAGCCGTCCGCGTGGCGATCGGCGGCCATTGGTCGGACTGGTTCGGCGCTAGTGCCGGCGGCGTGGCGTATGTCGGCGCGTTTACGAGCGCCGCCCCGAACATCGCGTTTGTGTTCTCCAAAGCGCTCGGCGGAGGCAACCCGCGCTACGTTGCCGAGGCCGCTTCGCACGAGGCCGGCCACTTGTTCGGCCTCTCCCATCAGAGCACTTATGCCGGCAGCGCGCTGGCCCAGCCGTACAACAGCGGCACCTCGACCCTGGCGCCGATCATGGGGTCCGGCTACTACGCCTCGCGGACGACCTGGTTTTACGGCCCGAGCGACTCCGGTCCTTCGTCGTATCAGGACGACGTGGCCACGCTGGCGAGCGCCAACAACGGATTCGGCCGGCGAGCCGACGATTACGGCAACACGATTGCCACCGCTTCCACGCTGGTCGTCAGCAGCGGCAACGTCAACATGAAGGGGATCATCGAGGATTACCGCGACGCCGACGTCTGGAAGTTCACGACCGGCGGCGGCACGGTGCGGCTCAATCTCAACGTGGCGCAGTTCGGGGCCAATCTGGATGCCGTGCTGGAGTTGAAGAATGCCGCGGGGCAGATTGTCGTTTCGGCCAACCCGAGCGATTCGTTCAGCGCGAGCCTGTCGGCGACGGTCGGGGCCGGAACGTACTACGTCGTCGCCCGCTCCAGCGGCGGCTACGGCAACATGGGACAGTACACGCTGACCGGTTCGGTCCCGCTCAGCAACACGACCAGCGGAACCACCACCAGCGGCGGGCCGGAGATCACGATCTCCGTCAGCGGCACTCAGGTCGCCGACGGCGGAACGATCAACTTCGGGACGACCTACGTCGGCACCAGCGTCACCCGTACGGTCACCGTCACCAATCATGGGACGCAAACCCTGACGCTCAGCCGCGTTGGCAGCGTGCCGGCGGGATATTCGCTGGTCAGCAACCTGGCCACGACGTCCCTGGCTCCCGGCAAATCGACGTCGTTCTCGGTCCGGCTGAACGCCGCGACCGCCGGATCGTTTTCCGGTCGCATCGTCGTGCTCAACAACGACGCCAACGAAGGGACCTACGATCTGAACCTCAGCGGCGCCGTCCGCAGCAAGACGACGACTTCGACGACCACCACCACGAGCACGACGAGCACCGTGCGAATCTTGGACAATGGCCAGTCGGGATACACGACGAGCGGGGGTTGGAGCACGCGCACCGGCGTCGGCCGCGACAACGATTTGCAGCTCGTGGGTCGCTCCTCCAGCGGGACTTCCGCCACGGCCCGCTGGACCTTCGGCAGCTTGCCCGCCGGCTCGTATCGCGTCTGGGTTACCTGGCCCGGCGGCAGCGCCAACGCCAGCAACGCCCCATTCAGCTTTTACGACGGCAGCAAGCTGGTCCGCACGGTGACCGTCGATCAGCGGAGCGCCGCCAGCGGCCTGTCCTCGGGGGGCAGCAACTGGAAGCTGATCACGACGCTGACCACCACGGCCTCCCAATTGGTGGTGCAACTGCGGAACAACGCCAACGGCACCGTGATTGCCGACGCCGTGCGGATCGAGCGGGTATCGGCCGCCGCCTTGCCAGAGACAGGGCTGGCGATGGCAGGGTTCGCCGCCGATCGCGACGACGTCGCCGCCCGGCTGATCGAGCCTGCAACCGTTTGGAGCGAGGCTGGAGAGACGAATTCGGCTCCTCGCGCGACGCCTGTGAACGTCCGATCCGTGGACGCGGCACTTCTGGAGTTAGCGATCCAGCCACAATCGTTCGGTATCGGCAATCTGCTCGCTGCCGAGTTGCAGCCAGCGGGCGAGGAGCAGGACGACGAGTGCTTGCTCGATGCGGAGGCTACGCGGTTCGACCTGTCCTGGCTGGACGTCGCGCGCGAGTCTGTTGTCTGACGTGCACTGCGCCGGCCAGCACTGCGCCGGCCGGCGAGCGGGGGGCGTCAGCCCCCTGATGAACGCGGATGACGCGGACCCCTCCGGCGAGCGGGGGGCGTCAGCCCCCTGATGAACGAAGATGACGCGGACCCCTCCGGCGAGCGGGGGGCGTGAGCCCCCTGATGAACGCGGATGACGCGGACCCCTCTCCGGCGAGCGGGGGGCGTCAGCCCCCTGATGATTCCGTCTGTCGTGCGAGCCGATCAGGGGGCTGACGCCCCCCGCTCGCCTGTGCGCCTGCTTGCGACTGGCTCATTTGGCCTTTTTGTTCTTCTTTCCCTTCGCCTTTCCTGCCGCGGCACCGGGCTCGGGCAAGTCGCTCCACACGGGCGCTGCGGCTTGCACTTCCTCGTACTTCGCAATCAACTTCGCGGATAACTCCTGGAGCCGCTGCGGCTCCTTGTCCGCCAAATCGGTTTGCTCCCCCACGTCGCTGGCCAGGTTGTAAAGCTCAAACCGCGCGAGCTTTCGCGACTTGATCAACTCGACGTCGCCGCGAACGACAACCCCCTGCGGCAGTGCGGTGTCTTCCCACGCGCCGAGCACCATCCAGTCGCCGTCGCGGAGGGCCGCCTTCGGGCCGGTCAGCGAACGGTAGTAGTGCCAGAACAGGGGCGTCGTGCGGACGAGCTTTTCGCCTTGGAGCAGCGGCGCGATGCTCGTGCCGTCGAGAGCCCGATCGGCGGGAGGATCGATGCCGGCCAGCTCGCAAAACGTCGGCAAGAGATCGAGCGAACAAATTGGTTCGCGAATCGTTTCACCAGGCGGCACTTTGGCTGGCCAGCGGAGGATGCCGGGGACGCGAATGCCGCCGTCGTAACAGTGGAGCTTCATGCCGCGCAAGGGGCCCGGCGAGCCGTGCGAGCGCCAGCCGGTGGGGTAACGGTTGAGAGTTTCCGGGCCGTTGTCCGACGTGAAGAGGACCAGCGTATTCTCCGCCAGCTTCAGCTCATCAAGCGCGGCGAGAACTCGCCCCACCGCCCGGTCGATGTTCGCCACGTTGGCGTAGTACATCGCCCGGCCCAGATTGTCGCGCTCGGGATCGGAGTCGGTATTGGCGGACGTGCCTGGTTTGCCGCGGGTGTCGTCGATCGGCGTCTTGGCCAGCGGCTGGTACTCATCCACCAGCTCGGGTGGTGAAGCGATCGGCTCGTGCGGTTCGTGGAAGCAGACGAACTGAAAGAACGGCTTGGCTTGGTCACGCTTGTCCTTCAGCCAGCCAATCGCTTCCTCGGCGACGATCTGGCACGAATAGCCTTGCTGCACGCCGATCCGCTCGCCGTTGCGGACGAAGTTGTTCGGGTTCTCGTGGCTCGGCCCGGCATTGTTTTGCGTGCTCATCCAGTGGTCGAAGCCGTGATCTCCCGGCTGCGGCTGGTTGGGCTGATTGAACCGGCCGTTGAGGTGCCATTTGCCGACGTGGCAGGTCGCGTAGCCGGCGTTCTTGAGAAGCGTGGCGATCGTGATCTCCTCGCGCGTCAGGTGCATCGGGTGATTGGCCGGGATCCAGTCGTAAACGCCGCTGCGGCTGGGGGTGCGTCCGGTCATCAGGCCGGCCCGCGACGACGAGCAGACCGGCGCCGCGGAATAGCAATCGGTCAGCCGCATGCCGGCCTTGGCCAGCGCATCCAGATGGGGCGTCTTGATGACCGGATGGCCAAAGCAGCCGATGTCACCATATCCGAGGTCATCGCAGAGGATGACAAGGAAGTTGGGCCGCTCGGCAGCCGCCGCCGGCGGCGAAAGGGACGCAGCGGCAAGGATCGTCACCCAAAAAGACGCGAAAGTCGGCCGGTTGAGCATGACAGCCTCCGCCAAGTGGAACAGGAACTGTAGTCCAGCGGCCTATGCTACCAGTGCCCGATGCGCCCGCCAATCATCGTCACACGCCCCGTCAAACGGCCCTTTGACACCCCGCAAATCCAGACCGATACTTCGGTATCCCCCTCGCGCTTCGGGAATTGGCTCGCTCGAAAAATGATCAACACGCTCTTCCTTCCCGAGCTGCGCGAGATGCTCTCCGAGCACAATGCGGCCGATCTCAAGGAGTTCTGCATTGCGCTCCACCCGGCCCGGACTGCCGAGTACATGGAGGGGCTCGATGCCGCCGAGGCGTGGACTGTCCTCAAGCACGCGGACCTCAAGCTCCGCGAGGAAATCTTCGGCTACTTCAGCCACGACAAGCAGGTCCAGATCATCCAGACGCAGGACCGCTCGGAAGTGGCGGAGCTGATTGCCGACCTGCCGGCCGACGACCGGGTCGATCTGTTGCGCGGCGTCCAGACTGAGGTGGTGGAGGAGCTGATGCCGCTCCTACCAGCGCACGAGCGGCGGGAGATCCTCCGGCTGCGTGCCTACCCCGAGGACCGGGCCGGGGCCATGATGACGACCGAAGTGGCCATGCTGGACGAGTCGCTCACCGTGCGGGAGGCGATGGCCGAGCTGAGCCGCGAGGCCGAGCACCTGGAGACGATCTACTACATCTATGCGGTGGACAAGGACCTGCACCTCCGCGGCGTCGTCTCCACGCGAAAGCTCGTCTCCAGCCTCGGCAAGACCGACCTCCGCCTCAAGGACCTGATGAAAAAGGACCTGGTCACGGTCGGCGCGATGGACGACCGCGAGGAAGTCGCCAACCGCGTCGCCAAGTACGACCTGCTGGCCATTCCCGTCGTCGATAACCAGCAGCGGCTGGTGGGGATCATCACGCACGACGACGTGATCGACGTCGTGCGATTGGAAGCGACCGAAGACGCCCAGCAACTGGCCGCCGTCGCGCCCCTTGCGGAAGGATACCTCAAGACGGGCGTCTGGACCCTGGCCTGGAAGCGCGGCGTCTGGCTGACGATCCTGTTCGTCACCGCCCTGTTCACCGCCTCGGCACTGGGCTATTACGAAGGCCGGCTGCACGACTGGAGCTGGCTGGTGATGTTCATCCCGCTGATCATGTCCAGCGGCGGCAATTCGGGAAATCAATCGGCCACGCTGGTGATCACGGCTATGGCGTCGGGGGACGTGACGCTCAAGGACTGGTCGCGGGTCTTCTGGCGGGAAGTCCGCGTGGGGCTGCTGCTCGGCGGGGTCCTGGCCTTTCTGGGGGCAATCATCTCCTGGGTGATGACCCTCCGCGAAAGCGACGCCCACCTCTATCCGCTCTGGCCGCTGGTCGTGCCGGTGACGCTGGTCTGCGTCGTCACTTGCGGGGCCGTGACCGGCTCGATGCTCCCGCTGATCTTCAAACGGCTCGGTCTCGACCCGGCCCTGATGAGCAACCCGTTCGTCGCCGGCCTCTCCGACATTTTGGGGATCGTCATCTACATGAGCGTCGCGGTGACGCTGCTGTCGGCATTGGGGGGGACGCCGTAGGGGCCAGGGGCCAGGGGCCAGGGGCCAGGGTCCAGGGGCCAGGGGCCAGGAGTCAGGGGCCAGGAGTCAGGAGTCAGAGCGTGTGAATCAAACGCCAGCGGGGAGTTCCATTCAGTGGTATCGTTGAGTCGGAACACTGCCTCGCACGATGCGTGTGCGGCTACAACCCTAGGCATTAAACGTCTTCAGCAGCTTCCGCCCTTTGTAGATGCACCAGGCTTCGCGGACGCCGATGGAGCGCTGGGGGCGGCGGGCGGCAAAGAAGAGGATGTCCGTCGAGTCGGCGACCGCTACGCCGGGGAGTTTGCCTTGCGTGCAGTCGGCTAAGAGGACTTTGACGCCGAAGAATTCTCCCAGCAGCCGCGGCTCGATCGCTTCGTAGAGAGCGTCGTGCAGCCGCCGCTCAAGGCGCGCCACTTCCGTTCGGCCGCTGCGGCTGAGCTTCGCCGCGTCGTATTCCTTGATCTCCGCGTGCTCCGCCTGCCAGCCGGCGAATGCCGCGTAGATGTCCGCCGGCGGCAGATCGGCCAGGTCCGCCGTGAAGGCGTGCGCGAGCGGGCCGGCAATGCCGATGCTGGTGTAGACCCGCTCCTCGTCGTTGACGGTCATGGCGTAGGTGAAGCGAAACAGGAAGCAGTCCACCGGCTCGGCGTAGCTCGGCCAGAACTGGCGGCGATGGTCGATCAGCTCGCAAGCCTGCGGCGGCAATCCGAACTGCGTCGGCTCCGCCAGCCACACGGTCAGCTCCGACTCGGCCCGCGCCTGCGGGGAACGATACAGTGGATCGATCTGGTCGAGGATCCCGAGCTCCTTGGCGTAAGCCAGCACGCGCAAGCGCGCCACCGGCTCCGCCGCCAGGTCGATCAGCTCCTCCTTGCCGCGCTTGTCCCCCAGGCGAGCAAGTGCCGCCGCCGCTTCGGTCTTCAGGCGCCGGTGCCCCAGCGACAGCGCGGGGTGCAGCTTGGCGATTGCCGCCTCGTCGCCGATCAGGGCCAGCGCATCGCACAGCGCGACGGCCAGCGCCACGCTCTGCTGCACGCGGAGGCTGATTTCGCGGGGGGACTCGCCGGCGGACTGCGGCGCTTCTTCCAGTCGCCCCAAGAGGCCGATCAAACGCCCCAGTATTTCCATCAACTCCCGCTTGCGAACTGCCGCCGGGTGCTGCGGGGCCAATTGCCGCCGGCAGACATGGTTGGCCAGATCGAGCACGGCCGCGGCCAGCGGAACGTGAGCCAGCGCATCGAGCAGCCGCGGGAAAAGAGCGGCCACCGGCAGGTCCTCCCGCCGGAAGAGAGGCGCCAGCGCCTGCACCACGTCGGCGTCGTCGGTGGGGGGATCATCGACGAGCAAATTGCACAGCTCTGCCAGCTCGTCCTCGCTCCCGCCAGCCGCCAGCCACGCCAATAGGGACCCGCGAGCGAGCGACTTGGGACCCAAATGGCGATAGAGGGCTATGACATCGCCGTCTAACTGGGGATCGGGGATCGCGTCTGCCTGCGGCGGACCGACTTTTTTCTGTCGCCGCTGCTGGACGAGGTGGGCCAGGAGCGCATGGAGGAGCGTTTCCTGAACTTCCTCGAGCGGCAGGGGCAATTCGTGCAAAGCGCGCAGAAACGCCTGCTGATCGGGCATGCTCGCTTCCGCCAGCCAGGCCGCCCGGCGAAAAAACCGGTTGCGGTCGCTGGGAGACAGCGCAGCGGCTCGCGCCAGATCGTCGAGGACGGCTTGCAGACGTTCTTCCACGCACAGCACCTCAGAAAACCGCCGACAAATGACTTCGGTATTCTCACAAGCGCGAAATCACAAGCCGCTCACCGCTCCGCGGCGGTGCCCGGCACCAAAAAATCCCAAGAGACCAAATGCAATAATGCCAGAAGCTGTCCTGGGGCTACGTCGTTCGTTTTTTGACACAGAGGCTCTGAGGCACGAAGGCACAGAGCAGACAACGTTGTTCCTGCTGCTCTGTGACTCCGCGCCTCGGTGCCTCTGTGCAAATAGCGATCGACACTGCCATTCCGAAACGGCCGCACGCCGTATTCGGTTGCTAAACGGGGAGATTGTTTTCCGTTCGATCCTAAGGGAAACAAAACGCCGCGGGAGTTGACTCCCGCGGCGAGAAGGCTTCGTTGTTTCTGCGCGACGCAAAACGTGGCTTACGCGATCGCGTCGAGCGAAAATCCGTTGTGGTACACCGGCTTGATGATGTCGGCGACTTCCGGCGCGTTGGTGGCCGTCAGCTTGGCCGCATCCCACTCGATCTTCTTGCCGGGCGCGCCCGCCTGATCGGCCGCCCACACCGCCAGGTTCCCCAGCAGCACCGTCTCGGTCAAGCCGCCGGCATAGTTGGGAAAGTTCGACATCGCCTCGGGACCCCCCTTGATGGCTTGGGTCCATTCCTCGAAGTGGCCGGGGGACTGGGTCCACTCGACCTTTAGCTTGTCCGCACCGAGGACCTTGACCTTGTCGTCGGCATAGTCGCCGGGGGCGTAGAGCGAGGCCTTGTCGCCGATGACGAGGCAGCCGCTGTTGGTCAGCTTTTCGCCGTGCAAGAGCGCCGGATCGGCCTTCTTGCCGCCGTCATACCACACGAACTTGAGCGGAGCGCGGCCATTGAGCTCGCCGAATTCGTAGTCGATGATCGACCAGCTCGGGAAGGTCTCCTTGTTGTGTCCCGACGTGGTCGCCTGCACCGACAGCGGATCGCGGAGGTTGAGCGCCATGAAGGGCATGTTGAGCGTGTGGCAGGCCATATCCCCCAGGGCGCCGGTGCCGAAGGCCCACCAGCCGCGCCATTTGAACGGGTGATAAGCGGGATGGTAGGGGCGGAACTCGGCGACGCCGATGAACTGGTCCCAGTGGACGCGGTTCGTCACTTCTCCCTTGTCGTTCTTGAGCTCCACGATCTTCGCATCCCCCTGCGGAGCGTCTGCCGGCCGGCCTTCCCCCTGCGGCCAGACGGGTCGATTGGTCCAGACGTGAACTTCCTTGACGGTGCCGAGCACGCCCGACTTGATGATGGCCGCGGACTCGCGGAGCGGATTGCTGGCCGTTCCCTGGTTGCCCATTTGCGTGGCCAGCTTATGCTTGGTCGCCAGGGTGGACAGGAGCCGCGCTTCGTAGATGCTCTTGGTCATCGGCTTCTGCACGAAGGCGTGCTTGCCCAGGCTCATGGCCATGGCCGCCACCGGCGCGTGCATGTGGTCGGGCGTGCTGACGGTGATCGCGTCGATGCTGTTGTGCATCTCGTCGAGCATCTTGCGGAAGTCAAAATACTTGGCGGCGTCTTCGAACCGGTCGGCGGCCTTGTTCAGACTCGATTCGTCGATGTCGCAAATCGCGACCACCTTGCCGCTGCGGCCGGCATCAGCGGAGTCGCTGGCCCCTTTGCCGTTGACGCCGACGCAAGCGAAACGGATCTCTTCAATCGCGGCCCGGCTCACGCGGGGGGCGATGCCGCCGGCCACCCAGTAGCCGACGCCGAGTGCCGCCGTGGTCTGTAGGAACTGCCGGCGAGAATTACGACGACTCATCAAACGATCTCCTCAAAGAGAGTGGGCTTAGATGGCAAAAATGTGGTGGTACGTCCCTGATTGGCACGGGATATAGACTATCGCGCCAGGGGGCGAGAGTCCACTGTGCCCGCGTCGCGGATTGCCCGGCAGCTTCGGCAGTCCCGGCGGAGAGTAAGAGAAAGAGGAGGATTAAGATTAGGAAGACGATTAAGAGCAGGAGAAAGAGAAAGATCGGGACCGGCATTCGTCCTCTTACTCTTACTCTTGCTCTTACTCGTACTCCTCTTCCCAATTTCCCAATCCTAATCGTAATCCTAATCTTAATCGTCCCCGATTCCGCCCGGCGACACCCTCCGCCGTACCCCTACGGATTGGTCGTCTCGTCCAGCACATCCTCCGCCACGTAAATCGGCAACGGCGGCTGGCAGGCGACGGCGACGGCAATCGCGTCGCTGGGACGCGAATCGACCTCGATCAGCTCCCCTTCGCGGCGGATTCGCAGCTTGGCGAAATAGATGTGGTCCCGTAGCTCGCTGATCTCGACGCTGTCCAGCTCGCCCCCCAGCGCCTCGACCACGCCGGTCAAGAGCTCGTGCGTTCGCGGCCGGGGGGACTCAATCCGCTTCACGCCGGCGTCGATGGCTTTGGCCTCGAATTCGCCAATGACGATCGGGAATTGCCGCTCCCCTTCGGTTTCCCGCAGAAAAATGACCTGCTGGTCATTGATATCGCTCATGATGATGCGGGCCAGTTGCATCTGCACGGGCATGGGATCCTCGGCGAGCGAGAGGGTGGCGTGAAGGCTGTCGATCGGGACAGATTTTTGCGGCGAGTGCTCCCCTCGATTATAAGTGGCGGTCACCACCGCGCGAATCGGCAGGGCTACGCAGCCCCTGGGGCCAAACTACACTAAAGATATGCCCGGCAACGCGCCGCGACCGACCTCCGCTCCGCTGCGCATTCGCGTCGCGCCGGAGGACGTCGTCCTCTACGTGTGGGGACTGCGCGACTTCGGCTGGTTCGGCTGGCTCAACCTGCTCTTGGCCGCACTGGTTAGCTATGGCGTCGGTTGGTTGACCGGCTGGCCGCTGGCGGGAGGCGTGGTGTTCGCCGTGCTGCTCGCGACCCTGTGGCGGTTTTGGCTCCCAATGCAGTTTGAGCTTGGTTCACAAGGGATCTCGCAGACGGTCCTGGGGCGGACAAGCCGCATCCCCTGGACCTCGGTCCGGAACTATCAAGTTCGGTCCGGCGGCATTCTGCTCTATTCCGACGCCGTGCTGACCCCCTTGTCCCCCCTGCGCGCCCTATACTTGCCGTGGGGACGTCAAAAAGAGCAGGTGCTCGGGCAAGTGGACTACTATCTCAGCACATGGACGCAAGCCGAACGATCGACTGGGCCGTTGTGACACCGCGGGCAAGGGCGCGAGCCGCCAGGCGGCATGCGCCACTGTGCCTGGCGCTGGCGATCGTCACGCTGCTCCCGATCGAATTCGCGTCCGCCGGCGAGGCATCGTTCCGCCGCCTGCGCTTGCGTCATCGTTCCCATTCCGCCACTGCACAGCAAGTCGCACCGACTGGCCTGAGATCGAAAGCTCCCTCGACCCCCATGACATACCCTCCAACGCGGCGCGGCGATCAGGTTGATGACTATCACGGGACGAGCGTCGCCGATCCTTACCGCTGGCTGGAAGACCTCGACAGCGAGGAGACCCGCGCTTGGGTACAGTCGCAAAACGAGCTCACCTTTTCGCACCTGGCGGCCATTCCCGCCCGCGAGCAGTTCCGTCGGCGGCTCACCGAGTTGTGGAACTTCGAGCGTTATACGCTGCCGGTGAAGCGCGGCGGCCGCTACTTCTACACCCGCAACGACGGCCTGCAAAACCAGAATGCGGTCTTTGTTCTCGACCGGCTCGATGCAGTGCCGCGGCTGCTGTTGGACCCCAACGCCTTTTCCACCGACGGCACGATCGCCCTGGCCAACTGGGTCCCCAGCGAGGACGGCAAGCTGCTGGCCTATGGCCTGGCTCATGCCGGCTCCGACTGGCAGGAGTGGCACGTGCTGGAAATCGACAGCGGAAGGAAGCTGGCCGATCATGTGAAGTGGGTCAAGTTCAGCCGCGTCTCCTGGACGAAGGACAACGGCGGGTTCTTCTACAGCCGCTACGACGAGCCGCGCGCGGGGGAAGCGTTTACCGGGACGAACTACTTCCACAAGCTGTACTACCACCGCGTGGGGCAGCCGCAGTCGGGCGACGAGCTGGTTTACCATCGCGACGATCAGAAGGAGTGGAGCTTCGACGGCCAGGTGACCGACGACGGCAATTACCTGGTGATCACGATCTCCAAGAGCACCGACCCCAAGACGCAGATCTTCTACAAGGACCTGCGGCAGAAGGAATCGCCGGTCGTCGAGTTGATCAGCGGCTTCGATGCCGACTATGAATTCGTGGGCAGCGACGGCAGTCAGTTCTGGATCGTGACCGACCACGGCGCGCCGCTCAAACGGTTGGTGGCTGTGGACCTGAATCGACGCGCCAAAGAGCAGTGGCGCGAAGTCATCCCGGAAGCCCAAGACGTTCTACGGGACGTTTCGCTCATCGGCGGGCACTTCATCGCCCAGTACTTAAAAGACGCCCGCTCGGCCATCCGCGTGTTCGATCTGGCGGGAACGCACGTCCGGGACGTCGAACTGCCCGCTTTGGGATCTGCCGGCGGATTCTCTGGCCGGCAGGACGACCCCGAGACGTTCTATTCGTTCGGGAACTACACGACCCCGGGCACCATCTACCGCTACGACGCGGCCGCCGGCAAGAGCACCGTCTTTCGCCAGCCGCAGGTGGCCTTCGATCCGTCGCCGTACGAGACGAAGCAAGTCTTCTGCACCAGCAAAGACGGCACGCGCGTCCCGATCATGATCGTCGCCAAGAGGGGAATCACGCTTGACGGCAGTCACCCGACGATTCTGTACGCCTACGGCGGCTTCAACATTTCGCAAACACCCGGATTTGCCACTAGCATCATCGCCTGGCTGGAGCGAGGCGGGGTCTATGCGGTCGCAAACCTGCGCGGCGGCGGCGAATACGGCCGGGCGTGGCACGAGTCGGGAATGCTCGACAAGAAGCAGAACGTCTTTGACGACTTCTATGCCGCGGCGGAATGGTTGATCGCCAGCAAGTACACCTCCCCCTCGAAGCTGGCGATCCGCGGCGGCAGTAACGGCGGACTGCTCGTGGGGGCGGCGATCACGCAGCGGCCGGAGTTGTTTGGCGCCGCCGTACCGGCGGTGGGTGTCATGGACATGCTCCGCTACCACAAGTTCACGATCGGCTGGGCGTGGGTCGGCGAATATGGTTCCAGCGACGACCCACAGCAGTTCGCCAATCTGCTCCGCTATTCGCCGCTGCACAACCTGAAGCCGGGAACAAAGTATCCCCCCACGCTGATCACGACGGGGGATCACGACGACCGGGTCGTACCCGGCCACAGCTACAAGTTCGCGGCAGCTCTGCAAGCGGCTCAGGCCGGCGACGCACCGGCGCTGATCCGCATCGAAACCCGCGCCGGCCACGGCGCAGGCAAGCCGACGACGAAGCTGATCGAAGAAGCGGCCGACGTGCTGGCGTTTTTGTCGCGAGCGCTGGGCGTGAACTAGGCGCGACTACGGCAGATAGGCATCGAGGAGCACCGACTCGTCGGCGACTTCGACCGACTCCGTGAGGCAGGCCGGGATGAGTGCCGTCTGCCCCTTTCGCAGGGGCTCTCCGGAAGGATCTCCGGACAATCGTATCTCGCCGTCGAGCACGGCGAGAATATGAAACCGGTCATCGGCGAGCGGGGGGCGTAAGCCCTCTGATGAATCAGGCATGCGGACGGTCCCATCGGGGGGCTTACGCCCCCCGCTCGCCAACGCGACGGGCTGGGAGCCCGCCCTACGTGAGATCGTCCACCGATCGAGAATGAACTTGTCGCACTCCACCAGCCGCTGGACGTACGGCCGCTCGGTTGGCCGCGGCACTTGGGGCGAGACCGGGCCGGCGGAGTAATCGATGACGTCCAGCGACTCGCGGACATGCAACTGCCGCGGCTTGCCATCGGGTCCGACGCGGTTCCAGTCGAACAGGCGGAAGGTCGTGTCGCTCGCCTGCTGGATCTCGGCGACGACGAGCCCAGCGCCGAGCGCGTGGACAGTGCCGGCCGGAATGAAAACGCAGTCGCCGACTTTCGGCTCGAACTTATGGAGGCACGGCTCGGTCGTGCCGCGATGGACTTCGCGCTCCAAAGCCGCACGGTCGATGCCTCGCTTGAGGCCGGCGTAGATGACGCTGCCCGGCTCGGCCGCGAGGATCACCCAGGCTTCGGTTTTTCCCAAGTCGGGCGGATCGAGCTGTTTAGCCTGCTCGTCGTTGGGATGGACCTGGACCGAGAGCGCCCGATTGCAGTCGAGGAATTTGAACAGCAGCGGAAAGCGGGGTAAGGGAGCGTGCCGCCCGAGCAGGTCGCGGCCGTGCGAATGGACGAGCTCAGCCAGCGTCTTTCCTGAGAGGGGCCCGTTGGCGACGACGCTCTGGTCGCTGCCGTGATCGACCAGCTCCCAGCTCTCGGCATAGTCGTCGCCGCCCTCGATGGGCTTATTGAGGACGGTCCCCAAGCGGCGGCCGCCCCAGAGGTAGCGCTTGAAGAGGGGCTGGAAGCGCAATGGATAGAGCATCATTGGTCAGATTGCATGAGGCATTTGGGTCCGCCGTTGCCCGCGGTTTGCGTCTCAAGTATCATATACGTCAGATCGAGTCAGCGCTCGGTCTTCAGGCTGGTACGGCAGCTTCCTACCGTACGCTTTTGGCCCGCCTTCTGGGCGGGCGCTTGCTGCCGCGTTTTTGGACGCAGCGCAAGCCGGTGCCGCCAGCCGCCGAATCGTGGGTCGCGTGATCCTTTCTCGGCGCTGCTGCCGCATGAGTAGGACGGCCCTTCCGGGCCGTCACAGACGACGGCCTGGAAAGGCCGTCCTACAGGGAGCCTAGCCATGGCCAAGCAAACGCACGAAGACCTGTTCGAAGGGACCACGATGACGTTCGGGGAGCACCTGGAGGAGCTCCGGGTGTACCTCTTCCGGGCGCTGGCGGGAGTGGCCATCGGCTGCATCATCGGGTTTTTTCTGGCCAATCGCGTGGTGGAGTTTTTTCAAGCGCCGCTGAAGCGGACCATGGAGTCGTATCTGCTCCGCAAGGCCGAAGAAAAGGTCGCCCAGGAATTCAAGGTAAAGACTCAAAATCCGGATGCAAAAATACCCCTCGAGATGCAGCAGATGATCCGCCAGCATCAGCTCGTGCCCGAGCCGCTGGAAATCGAAACAGGTCGCCTGATCACGATGCTCAAAGAACACTTTCCCAGCATCCTGGGGGCGCTTGATGTTTCACCCCATTTGTTCGTGCCGGATGACATGCTCGCCGGTGGCGAAGGCGATCTGGCTCGCGCCATCGTCGTTGGCAAAACCAAGGTTGATGCCTCCCCGGCCAGCCGCATTTGGGCGATCCTCTCCGAGGCGCAGCGAACCACGATTGCAGCGCTCGCCAAGAAGACCGAGCCCCCGTCGATCGAGGATCGGCGTCAACTACTGGCGATCCTTAATGACCTCGCCGGCAAACGCGAACTGCACGACAGCCCGGAGTTCAAGCCGCTCTTGGGCGTGGAGAAAGCAACTACGGACGATATTCGAGCGTCACTGGCCAGGCGCTTCGATGAGGAACAGTCGCGGCGGCTCAATCGCATGCTCCTGGCCGGACTATTCCCGCAGTCGATCCGCGTGCCGCAAGCCGGCCGCCTCCAAATCTACGCCTGGAAGCCGATGGACTTCAAGTTCCAGAACCTCAACGTCCAGGAGCCGTTCATGATCTGGATGAAGGCCGGCATCATGACCGGGCTGGTGATCGCCAGCCCGTGGATCTTCATCCAGATCTGGAACTTCGTCGCCGCCGGCCTCTATCCGCACGAGAAGAATTACGTCTATCTCTACATGCCCGTCAGCCTGGGGCTCTTCTTCGGGGGAGCGGCACTGGCCTACCTGTTTGTCTTCGACCCGGTGCTCAATTTCCTGTTCCTGTTCAACGAGAGCATGAATGCCGAGTTCATTCCGCGGCTGGGCGAGTGGCTGTCGTTCGTGCTCTTTTTGCCGGTAGGCTTCGGCATTGCGTTTCAGTTGCCGCTGGTGATGCTGTTCCTCAATCGCGCGGGGCTGGTGTCGCTGGACTTGTATGTCAAGCAATGGCGGATCGCGATCCTCTCGATCTTCGTGATCGCCATGGTCCTCACGCCGGCCGACCCCTACAGCATGATGCTGATGGCAATCCCCTTGTGCCTGCTGTACGTCATCGGCATCGCCATGTGCCTGTGGATGCCGCGGGGGCGAAATCCGTTTGCGGAAGCGTACGAGGTGTGACCGTAGGACAGGTTTTCAACCTGTCCAAAGGCATCAATGGCAATTCAGGACAGGTTGAAAACCTGTCCTACGCCAAGAAATGCCAGCGGCGGGAATGACCCCGCCGCCGGCTCTGCCAATCGCTCCCGAAGCAAATCAGGGTGGCTTGGCTATGGAATGATGTAGATGCCGCCGATCCAGACGCCGGCCTCAGCCAGAGCGCCGCGGACGGAGAGGGGGATGGGCGGAATGTGCCACGGTGCGCAGCTGCCGGGGCGGTAGTACCCCAGCGGATACTGGCATTCCATCGGCGGATTGATCGCCATCTTGTACGGCAGGACGGCGAAGGTGCCGAAGAAGTGGGCCCCGGAGAGGAGCGGCTGCTTGATCGGACCGGCGGTATGGCCATAGCGCTCGAGCTGCACCTGCTCGAAGTACAGCGGCTTGTGGCACAGGTTCGACGCCTGATAGGCGAACGTGCTGGCGACCCAGTTGCGCGGAGCCGCCTGCAAGTCGGCGTAACAATGGTACGGTATCTGCCAATGATGGGTGATGAAGCAGACTTCATCCCGGCCTAGCTCCCGGAGGTCCAGCCGGGCGATTTCCCTCCCCGAATCATCGATGATGGCGACCCGGCCGAATTCGACGTTCCCCAGCCGGCCGGTCGCCAGCACGGCTCCGGTCTTGGAGCGCCAATCCCGCGAAGGGGTCAGCGCCAGCTCCTGCCGGCGGAATTCCTCGTCATCGCCATCTTCTCTCGGCGACGGCGTATAGGGAGGAGCGATGTTGAGCGAAATGGCCGTAATCCGATCCATGGCGAGCCTTTCTCCCAGCTCGCGGCACCCCTCCTGCCACTTGCGGCACAACTCCGGATCGTAGTCGCGGCTGCCACCCATGGGCATTGGCGCCGGTTGGTCCTCCTGGGCCGGCGCGGGCAATTCGGCCGCATCGGGAGTCTCTGGCTGCTGCGCGACAACCCTTTCCGACTCGTACCGCGGGGCGCTCAGCGACGGCTCAGCGCTTTGCGTCAGGCGGTCGCCAAACGGATCGCTGAAGGGATCGTGTGCCGCCAGCCGCACGGAGCGCGCTGTGCCTTGATGGCCGGCAATACGGGTCTTGTTCCAGGAATTGGAAACAGGTCGAGCGGCAGGCCGGAATTGCGGAGGCTCGCTCGCGGGCGCTTCGTCTTGCACCTGGGGAGCCGGCTGAGTGGTCGAAGCCTTGACCACCTGCCGATCGACGTACGGATTGACGATGGTCCGCGGCGCTTTCCAGCGCAGCACCTGAGCCTGCGACGGCGGCGGGGACTGGGCGTCGGCCTCGGTCAGGGGCTGGGCGTCTTCCGCGCCGGCGAAGTAGTCGGGGGAGACCGAGTCTTGGGCTGGAAGAGCCGATTGCCAGAGCCCCAGGCTCAGCGCGGCAGCTCCTGCCAACCACCGCAGCCAGCCGCCAAACCGGGACCGCGACCACTGGTCGCGGCTTTCCAATTTAGTCGGCGTCTTTGCCGCCGGCGTGCTCAATGCTGTAGTTCGGTGCTTCCTGCGTGATCGCAATGTCATGGGGGTGGCTTTCTCGGACACTGGCGGCAGTGACCTGGATGAACCGCGTTTCCGTACGCAATTCGTCAATCGTGTGTGTTCCGCAATATCCCATGCCTGCCCGCAAGCCACCGACGAGCTGGTAGACGAAGTCGGATAGCGCGCCCTTGAACGGCACTCGCCCTTCGACTCCCTCCGGCACCAGCTTTCCGGTCCCCCCTTCGGACCCGGACTGGCGGTATCTCTCACTCGAACCTTTGACCATCGCTCCCAGGGAGCCCATCCCGCGATAGCCCTTGAACGTGCGTCCCTGGAACAGGATCGTCTTGCCCGGACTTTCGGCCAGGCCGGCAAACAGTCCGCCGATCATCACGCAATGTGCGCCGGCGGCCAATGCCTTGGTGATGTCTCCCGAGTAGCGAATGCCGCCGTCGGCAACGATCGGCGTGTTCGTCCCTCGGGCGACCTGGGCGGCTTCATAAATCGCCGAGATCTGCGGCACACCCACGCCGCTGATCACCCGGGTCGTGCAAATCGACCCCGGCCCAATGCCGACCTTCACGGCGTCGGCCCCGGCAGCTATCAAATCCTTCGCGCCATCCCGGGTTGCCACGTTTCCCGCGACGACGTCAATATCCCACTTTCGCTTGATTTCCTTGACCGTCTCAATGACGTTCTTGCTGTGGCCGTGGGCGCTGTCCACGACGAGCACGTCAACTCCCATCTGAATCAGGCTTTGCGCTCGATCGAAGTCATACACGCCGACGGCGGCACCGGCCCGCAGTCTTCCCAGCTTGTCTTTGCAAGCATGGGGGAACCGCTTCATCATGTCGATGTCGCGGATCGTGATCATGCCGGTCAGGCGGTAGGTATCGTCAACCAGCAAAAGTTTCTCCACCTTTTTAGCCGTCAAAATCTTCTCAGCTTCCGCAAGCGTTACAGTCCCCTTTGCTGTCACCAGATTATCTTTGGTCATCACTTCACGGATCGGCTGCTGGCCATTCTCGAGGAACCGCAGGTCGCGGCGGGTGAGAATGCCGACCAGCTTGCCGCTATCAAGCGTGATGGGAAAGCCGCTGACGTTTTTGAGCTTCATCGACTCCTGGGCCCTGGAGACGGGGTCATCCGGGCGGAGCGTTTCGGGGTCGAGGATAATGCCGTTGGCGGAGCGCTTGACCTTGGTGACTTCCTCGGTCTGGAGCTCGACCGACATGTTCTTGTGGATGATCCCTATTCCCCCCTCCTTCGCCAATGCGATGGCCATCTCGTGCTCGGTGACGGTGTCCATCGGCGAGCTGAGCATGGGGATGTTCAGCGGGATGCGCTTCGTCAGGTGCGTGAATACGGCCACTTCCGACGGCACAACATCGCTAAACCGCGGCTCAAGCAGGACATCATCGAACGTGATGCCGTGACGGACGATCTTGTCTTCCATGGCCAGGCCTCCGCGGGGAGGGGAACGATCGAGGGAATCTTGAATTATGGCCGGATTGGCCAGCGGCGGGGAGGGGAGAGGGCGAGGCTTCCTTTGCGACCGCCGGGCTTGCCCCGGCGGAGCAGTCACTGGTTGGCTACATGCCGAGACGCCTTCGCGCTCCTTTAGCTTTCCCTTCCTCCCGCGACCGCCGGGCTTGCCCCGGCGGAGCAATCACTGATCGGCTGCGTGACTGACGGGGCATTAGCCGCCCAGTGAATGCTCCACGGGGCAAGCCCCGTGGTCGCCAGAGAGATGCGCGCCAGTGCCTTGAAGGAATTCCCTTCTCGCCCCGGTCGCATTCGCCTTTCGCCGCTTCGCGGCGAAAGGCGAATGCGATGATCGAGAGGATGGGAAGGGTGGGGACATGCCGCTTTCGTGTAGCTGCCCAGTGAGCGCTCCGCTGGGGCAAGCCCAGCGGTCGCGGCTCGTGTGGAAACGACGAGCTGGCAATTCCGCGTCTTTTCTGGAATCGGTCCTGCCGCCCAGCGACGGACTAAATTACGCTGCACGCCGCTGGGCCGTGCCCGGCAGATGCCTCAGGATGTATTCGGCAGCGCGGTGGCTGGCGCCGCCGACGGCGACCTGGTCGCGGAGGTCGGCGAGGCGGGCGATGAGCGATTGCCGCGACGGTTCGTTCGTCAGCCACTCTTTGCAGTGGCGGGCGAGTGCGTCCGATTGATCGCCGGTCGTCGGATACTCGGGCAGAAGGACTTTTTCGTTGCCCGGTAGCTGCGGATCGTAGTGCCGCAGGTCGGCCGGATACAGCTCGTCGGCCACGAGCAGGTTCACCAGCGTGATGTACTTCACCAGTATGAACGGGCGGAAGAGGGCCGCGGTCAGCCAGTGCGCCTTGTAGTGGATCACCGACGGCTTGGCGTGGTACAGCAGCTCCAGCGACACCGACCCGCTGCACGCCAGGCAGCAGGTCGCCAGGTGGATCAGCTCCGCCGTCCGCCCCACGTGGACTTCGATCGGCAGTCGCGAGCCGGCGATCATTTCCCGCGCCAGCTTCGCCTGGTGGTCGTTGTAGCTGGCGACGGCGAAGCGGACCTCCGAAACCTCGCGCACGATCTGCTGGGCCGCCTTGAGGAATGCCGGCAGGTTGTTCTTTACCTCGTGCGTCCGCGAGCCGGGAAGGATCGTCACTAGCCGCCCCGCGCGGGCCGACTGCTCGCTGACGAACTGCGGCGCCAGCTTCTGCCCGCGCAGCTCGTCGAAGTACGGATGCCCGACGTAAGTCGCATTGCACCCCCGCTGGCGAAACCACTTCTCCTCAAACGGCAGCTTGCACAGCGCGTGATCGACGTATTTTCGCACCTTCTTCACCCGCCACGGCGCCCAGGCCCACATCTGCGGCAGTCCATAGTAGAAAACGGGAATGCCGCGGGCTTTCGCTTTTTTGGCGATATGCCAATTGAAGCCGGGGTAGTCGATGAGGACGACGGCATCGGGGCGGGCCGACTCGAAATGCCGGTCGGCCTGGGCCACGAGGCGGAAGAAGTTCGGCAGTTTGGCCAGAACGGGAAACAGCCCCATCACGGCCAGGTCGGTCATGTCGTGCAAGAGGCTGCAGCCCGCGGCCACCATCTTCGGGCCGCCGAAGCCGGAGCAGCGGAGGGCCGGCTGATGCCGCTTTAGCTCGGCCATCAGGTTGGCGGCGTGCAAGTCGCCGCTGGGCTCGCCGACGGAGAAAAACAGGTTCATGGGGAGAGTATGGCAAAGAGGGGCGGCTTCCCCCAAGATCAATCGAACGAGAAATGACCAATGACCAAGTCCCAATGACCAATGCACTCGCTTCGATTGGTCATTGGGGCTTGGTCATTGGCCATTCCGCCGATCTGGCCAACTCCCTTCAAGAAACGAAAAAGGCGCCCGGCACTCTTACATGCCGTGCGCCCGATGTTTCAATCGAACGGAGCAAACCTGACGGGCTTACTCTGCCTTCTTCTTGGCGACCTTGAAGCCGCCCTTCTCGAAGGCGGCGTCGGAGAAGATCAAGGTGATCTGCTCGTCGCCGGTGGCCTTCTCGGCCTTGCCTTTGCACATGTTGCAGCAGAAGCAAACGGCTGCGCCCTTGACGGTGATCTTCGTCTCGGGGTTCAGCTTGCCGCCGGTGAACATGCACTTTTCCTGCTTGGCCTGGCCGGTGGCGACCAACTGGTGGTTGGCCTTCGTGCCGTGCTTGGCGGCGTCGAACGACTTGGGGCAGTTCTCACAGCAGAAATAAACCTTGCCACTCTTGTAATCGACGGTCTTGTCGGCCTTGACGGGCTGACCGGAAACCGGGCACTTGACGTCCTTCAGGGCGTCCTTCGCATCCTCGGCATACAAGGCCGCGGAGAAAACCAGGGCGGCGACGCCCAGTGCAGCAAGCAAACGAGCTTTCATGGTCTTGATTCCTCACTTCGAAGACAGGACGGTACAACTCGAACCACGGCGGGTGTCGAGAAAACATTATCGGACAGGCAATCGGCCAAAGTCAATCAGCGGAGCAGAATTCCTGGGACCCTCAACTTCACCGCCGGAGAATTCCTGCGGCTGGCTCGGGAGGCGGGACTCTAGCCACTTCTGGCCGAGTCCGCCAGAGACGATTCTCTATCCCCAACAACATCGACCGCTGGCTTAGTTCCCCAGCTTCCGGCATTGGTTCACAGGCCCGGCAGAATATGGCTTACGGCTGCCAGGTCGTTTCGCGCTCGAAGGGAAACATCGGCCGCCGCCGGTGATGGTACGGCAGCGACAACATGTCCGCCGACGTGCAGCCGGGCGTATTGACCCGCAGAAAGTGCTGGTACACCTCGCGATAGGCGGCAATCGGTGCGTTGACTCCCTTGGCCACGAGCAGGTGGTATTTTTCGGGCTCGATGCCGAAGGTGGTGAGTTGCCTGAGGCTGAACGGCGGCATGCGGCGGGTGGTCAACATGACGGTCAGGCCGGTATCGGTCTCTACGACGGCCGTCGGCCCCTGGTCCATGTGGGTGAAGCCGCCGTGGCGCGGCTGCGGCTCTTGGAACTTCCCATCGAACAGACCGCGGACGGTGACTTCGCATTCCAGGGGCGGCCCGTGCAGGTCGTCGGTTTTTCCTCCCATACTCAGCCGAACCTTGTTGCCCGCTCCTGCCGCCTGGGCACGCGAGACCGACTCCGGGTCGGCCAGACAGACGAAGCTCCGCGGCAACTTTCTGGCCAGCAGTGCCTCGGCGAGCCACGTCCCGTCCCCCGGCGAGCCGCCGCCAACGTTATCCCCCATGTCGAGCAGGCAGATGGGGCCTTCCATCTTTGCCGCCCGGTCGAGCGATTCGTCCACGCCGATCAACGTGCCGGCGAAGCCTTCACGCAGCTCCCACATCTTCTGCGCCAGCTCGCTTGCCGTTTTGCGGGCCAGTTCCGGATCGCGGTTGGTGACGGCAATGGTCGCGGAGCCCATTTCCTCCACGTCGGCATACGGGAAGCCGAGCATGATGCTGTTGGTCAGGATTCGCTCGTCAGCGAGTTGATCGTCGGCAAAGCGGCACAAGGCGTGGCACGGCTCTTCGCCGGTGCATTGCCGCTCGATGTTGATTGCCAGGGGAGGAAAGGCGGCGGCCATCGTCGGCTGAATTTCGCCGCGGAGCGTGGCGACGATCATGCGGGCTGCGTCAATGCCGCGGGCTCGCTGGTCGAGGTGCGGATTGGTGCGATAGGACATCAAGGCGTCGCAGGCGGCCACCATCGCGGGGGACAGATTGCCGTGCGGATCGAGCGTGCCGATGATGGGGCGCGGCCCGACTCGCCGCCGCAATTCGGTGAGCCAATGGCCGTCGCAATCGGGATAGGGCTCGCTGACCGTTGCGCCGTGCGGCGCGACGAGAACGCCGTTGAGAATGCCGGCCGCGTCGAGCGCCCGCCACATGCGGCTGAGGATTTCGTCGATTGCCGCTTGCTCGATGCGTCCGAAGGGAAGGGCCCGCGCGGCGAAGATTGGCACCGCTTCGACCTGCTCTTCCGCCAGGGCGTGAAGCATGCCGCCGACCTCGTGATGCGTTCCGTCGAAGCGGCGGCGCATTTCTTCCCCGCTGACGAGCAATTCTTCCTCGAATTGCCGCAGCATCGTGGCGCGGGGAATGAAGGTGTTCGATTCCTGGAGCAGGGCGATGATGCCGATGCGCATGGGGAAGCTCGTGGGGCGGGGAAACCGACGAACTGCATCCTAGTACCCGGGTGACTCGATGGCCAGCGACAAGCGGATGAGCACTGGACGAAGCGATATTCTACCTGCCGTGCACGGCATCGAGCGCCTCGAACACGCGGGCAAGCTGTGCGGATGTGAGCGTGCCAATCTTGCCGACCGCGAAGTCGATCTCCATCTTGTCCATCAAAGTCAACATGTCGGCTTTGGCCACGCAATCGAGGTCTTGCCCGAAAGCGCCGGCCGGAAAGAAAGCACAGTAAGCGAGCTGCCTGCGCTTCTCCAGTTGCTTGGACGTGAAAGGAATGACCTGAACCGCATCCCCGCCCAAGAGGGCATTGCAGGTGACGATTACGACCAGCCGGCGTTTGCCGACGGCGTCACCAAACAGCGCGTAAACGTCCCCTTGCTGGATGTGGGCCATTTACCACAATTCCTCAGCAAACTTCCGCCGCGTCGTGGCGGCCCGCGTGAGCCAATCCTGACGGTCCAGCCACTCTTCTACGCGACCGCAGCTTTCGCGAAATTCCGCCAGGTGCTTCAGGTCGTAACCCTTTTCGATCTGGCGGTCGATCCACTTCGCGGCGCGCTGCGACTGCTGGAGCCACTCGGCAAACAGGGCGTGAATGAGCGACTTCACCTCCGGCGTAGGCTGGAGGTGACCTTCCGCGACCGCATCGCGAACCACGATCTCCAAAATCTCCAGGGCCTCGCAAGCCTTGATCCCTTTTTGCAGGAGATCCTCGCACTCCAGGCATTCCTGTGCCTCTTCACTAGCGCGGCTGATCTCGTCGGCCGAGTGTTCGTAACTCTCGATCCGCCCTTTGGCGACGCGATATTCAAGCGAATCCAGCATAGAGTTGTCTCGCAGGCGAACGGGACTCACGATCAGGCGATAATTCCTGCATACTGTGCGTGCCGGCGCTACTGTAAGTGTACCTTGCGGTGCCGCCGCCTGCCAATTGCTGTGTAAAGCGACGCTGTAATGCGCAGATAGAAATGTCCCCATAAGGCGCAGATAGAAATGTCCCCATAGACAATCACCTCCAAAGGAGGTGGTCATGGAGACATTGTCGATGAGTGGCAAGGAGCGGAGGCGGCTGGAGGTGCTGAGTCGGG